>DAIDJO010000120.1 GCA_027451345.1 Solirubrobacterales bacterium | reverse complement strand
CGGGCCGGAAGCGACGTCCGGCACGGCGATGAGGTGCTCCCGGCTGGGATCCGCCTCGGTCCCGGCCAGATCGGCGCCGCCGCGTCACTCGGTCTCAGTTCGCTGCCCTGCGGGCGGCGCCCGCGCGTCGCGATTCTGACGACCGGCAGCGAGCTGCGCCCCGCCGGCCAGCGGCTCGGCCCGGGCCAGATCTACGACTCCAACGGGCCCCTGCTGCGGGCCGCGCTCGCCAGCGCCGGCGCCGAGGTGGTGGTCCTCGCCACGGCCGCCGACACCCCCGCGGCGCACCGTGCCGCGATCGAGCAGGCGCTCGAGCATGACGTCGTCCTCAGCACCGGCGGCGTCTCGGTCGGCGGGCACGACCTCGTTCGCGAGATCGAGCGGGAGTTCGGGGTGCGCGAGCTCTTCTGGCGGGTCGCGCTCAAGCCCGGGAAGCCGCTCTCCTTCGGCGTCTGGGAGCCGGCGCCCGGTGAGCGGACGCTCGTCTTCGGGATCCCGGGCAATCCCGTCTCGGTGCTCGTCTGCTTCGAGCTGTTCGTCCGCCCCGCGCTCGCCGCGCTGCAGGGCGCCGGGCATCCCCGGCCGGCCGTCGTGCCCGCGACGTTGGCGGTGGCCGTGCCGCGCAATCCGGAGCGGGACGAGATGATCCGGGTGCGCCGTCACGCCGACGGCCGGATCGAGCCGCTCCGCGGCCAGGAATCTCACCAGCTGGCGCTGAGCGCCCTCTCGGACGGCCTCGCCCGGATCCCGGCGGGCGCCGGGACGCTGCCGGCCGGCTCGCAGGTGGGCTACCTGCCGTTGGGCGTCAGCTGAGCGACGCCCCGCTCCAGCAGCGCCCACACGGCCTGCTCGGCGAGCCTGGCCCGTGCGCGCTCGTCCGCCTCGGGCAGCAGCTCCGCCGCGATCCCGGCGATCTCCTCGGCGGCGAGCGGTCCTGCGCTCAGACGCCCGATCAGCCGCTCGCGGAGCAGGTCGACCCCGGGCGTCGCTTCCGCCGCGACCGCGCCCGAGCCGGCGGACGCGACGTGCTCCCGGGCGCGCCGGAGGACGCGCTCGGTGACGTCGACCCCGGTGCGCTCGACGTTCTGCCACCCCCGCCCGAGCCCGAGCTGATCGGGCCGCAGCTCGGGGCCCTCGTAGACCTTCAGGCGCGTCTGGCGCGGGACGAACTCCTGTCCCTCGATCGTGAACTCCCGGTCGGCGAGCAGCGGGGCGAGCACGCCCGTCCACAGCCGTCGCTCGGTGAGGTTGAACTCCCGCACGACCTGCATGCTCATGCGCAGCTCGACGTGATACATCGGCCGGGACCCTACACGCCCGTGCCCGCGGTCGCGGTGGCGGCGAGCGGTCGCGGGTGGCGGTGGGGTGGCCGTTCTCTAGACGGCGGCCGCGGCCGCCGGTCCCGCCGCCTCGGCGAGCAGCTCGTCGGCCACGCCGCGGACGTCGGCATCGAGGTGACCGCAGAGGACGTCTCGCAGGATCGCGCGGAGATGCTCGGCGATCTCCTCGACGAGGGTGTCGACACCCGTCTGCGCCGGCGCGAGTCCGGCGATCACCGCCCGCTCGAGGGAGATCGCGTGCGCGACCCGCTCGGCGAGCGCGGCGCGGGCGTCGGGAGCGGCGCAGATCATCGACAGCCGCTGCGCGAGGCGCCCGCTCGAGGGACCCTCCGGTTCGAGCAGCGCGCGCAGCGCGAGCAGGTAGTCGGTGAGCGCCTCGAACGGCGCGACCCGCTCGCACCCCATCTCGAAGCGGGCGAGCGCCCAGGCCACCTCGCCCGCCCCCGAGGTGTCGGGTCCGCGCCCCCGCGCGGCCGTGGGCAGGCGCCGGGCGATCAGGTTGCAGAAGCCGCGCAGCTCGTCCTCGCTCGCGCTGGGGATCAGCTTCAGCAGGCGCGGGCGGCCGCTCGCGCCGAGTGGCATCGGTGACCAGGGGCCGTCGTCGATCCTCGAGTGACCGATCGGGCCGATGGCGTACCCGCCGCGCTCGAACAGGCGCAGCGCGGTGAGCACGCGGCGGAACCGCGTCCGGGCGTAGGAGACCGACGGCTGCTGCAGCCGGTCGTGCGCCACCCGCAGCACGAGCAGCAGCGGCGGCTGGTCCTGTCCGGTGAACTCGGCCGGGGCGCCGGCCAGCGCGGTGCTGCGAACGATCGAGAGACCGTCTCCCAGCGCCAGCTCGTCGGTCCGCGGGTCGAGGTCGATGCCGAGCAACGGCGCGACGACCTCCGTGACGCAGCGGCCCTCATAGATCGCGCGCTCGAGCTCGAGGTACGCCGTCTCGAACCGATCGGCGTCGAAGGCGAAGTCGCTGCGCTCCTCGAAGACCCGGGCGAGGAAGTCCCTGAGCACCTCGTCGGCCTGCTCACGCGGCGCCTCCGGAATCCGTCCGTGGCCCCGCGCTCGCAGGTACGCCTCGAGCCCGCCGACGCCCTCGAGGGTGCGCGCCACGGGCGCGTAGGTGGGCAGTGCCACGAGCAGGCCGAGGCGTGCGCGGATGAACTCGCCGGTGAGTGGGCGGTAGCAGTAGAGCGGGATCCGGCCGTTGCGGCCGCCGTCACTCTGGACGACCTCGAAGGGGATCTCGTCGCCGTCGGCGGCGGCGAGATCGAGGCGCATCCCGGCGTCGGTCGTGAAGGCCTCGAGCAGTCCGTGCAGGGTCAGGTTTCTCACAGCTGCCGTTTCGGCAGCGGCGTTTCAGCTCCTCCGGGTGAACGGGAGCTTGCAGCGTCCTGTGGCGCCGGCGGGGCGTTCGTCGGCCGAGGCGATCGGACCGACGCGGGTCAGACCGACGCGGCTCAGACCGACGCGAGCGCGATGTCCGCCGTGGCGTCGCACCCCTCGGACAGCCACTGCAGTCCGTAGGCGCGCATGTCCTCGATCAGCGGGACGAGCGCGCGGCCCTTCTCGGTCAGGGAGTACTCGACCCGCGGCGGAACCTCGGGGAACGTGGTGCGGGCCACCACGCCCTCCTCCTCCAGGGCGCGCAGCCGCAGGGAGAGCGTCCGCGGGCTGATGCCCTCGAGCGCGCGCTCGAGCTCACAGAACCGGGATTGGCCCTCGGCGAGCTCCTTGACGAGGAGCAGGGTCCACTTGCCGCAGACGACCTCGGCGGTGCGGCAGACCGGACATGTGTCGGCGTTCGACATCTACCGCGCGATTCTAGCGGCTACTTCACTGTCTGAAGTGCGATCGTGCACGGGTTTTGCGGCCGGCGACCAGCCGAGCGCGGGCGCGACCTCCCGCGCGATCACCTCGAGCATCCGGGCGCAGTACTCGACGCCGAGCTGGTTGGGCACGGTCAGCAGCACGGTGTCGGCCAGCTGCACGGCCGGGTCGCCGGCGAGCTCCTGCGCGATCCGATCCGGCTCCCCCGCGTAGCTGCGGCCGAACCGGGCGATCGTGCCCTCGAGGCGCCCGATCTGGTCCCGCGCCTCGTCGCGGCCGCCGAAGTACCTCCGATCCTCGTCGCTGACGATCGGCAGGACGCTGCGACTGACCGACACGCGCGGCTCACGCTCCCATCCCGCCGCGATCCACGCGTCGCGGTACAGGTCGATCTGCTCGGCCTGCAGCTCACCGAACGGCACGCCCGTGTCCTCGGAGAGGAGCGTCGAGCTCTGCAGGTTCATCCCCTCTGCCGCGGCCCAGCGAGCCGTCTCCCGGGTGCCGGAGCCCCACCAGATGCGGTCGCTCAGCCCGGGTGACTGGGGCTGGATCGGCAGGGTGAAGGTCCCGCCGGTGACCGCCGGGTCCGACGCGGCCATGCCGCGTCCCTCGAGCGCCGCCCGGAAGCGGGCGGTCTTGGCACGGGCGAGGTCGGCGTCGGTCTCCCCGTCGTTGGGGACGTAGCCGAAGGCGCGCGCCCCATGACGGGCGGGCTCCGGCGAACCGCGACTCAACCCAAGTTGGAGCCGGCCGCCGGCGATGAGGTCGGCCGCCGCCGCCTCCTCGGCCATGTAGAGGGGGTTCTCGTAGCGCATGTCGATCACCGCGGTCCCGATCTCGATCCGGCTCGTGCGGGCCGCGATCGCCGCCAGGAGCGGGAACGGTGAGGCCAGCTGCCGGGCGAAGTGGTGGACCCGGACGTATGCGCCGTCGAGGCCGATCGCCTCGGCGGCCTGCGCCAGCTCGATCGTCTGATGCAGCGCGTCCGCAGCCGTCCGCGTCTGGGAGAGCGGCGAGTCCTGCCAGTGACCGAAGCTGAGGAAGCCGATTCGCTTGCGCATGCAACCATCGTAGTCCCGTCATCGACGGCCCGTGGCCATCCCGGTCATCCGCTGGCGCCCGGTCTCCGCCGTCCGGCCTGCGCGAGCGCGTCCCGGAGCTGGGGCACGACCGCGTCGGCCACGTCCTCGGCCGCGAGGCGCACCGTCGGGATCCCGGTGGCCGCGAGGATCGTGAGATCCTGGCGGCGGTCCTCGCGGAAGCGGTGACGGGTGCGGTGCGATCCCCAGCCATCGAGCTCGACGACGAGCTGGTGGTCCGGGAAGTAGGCGTCGACCCGCACGCCGCAGAGGTGGACGTTGATGAGCGGCGTCGGCAGGCCGTGGCGCCGCAGCAGCGGGAGGAAGCGGTCCTCCAGCACGGAGCGCGTGGGCTCACGCTGGGCCTGCTCGAGGTGCGGCCTCAGCAGACGGACCGCCCGATGCGTCGGGTTGCGTGCCAACACGTCCCGGAGGTCGCCGAGGGTGAGCAGGTCGCGCAGGCGCAGGTCATTGACCGCGCGCGTCAGCTGCTCGGGCGAGAGTCGGTGCGCCGTATCGAGCAGCGTCCGAGCGGGGCTCGTCACCCGGAGGCCCTGCACGACCCGGATATCCCGCTTGAGCAGAGTGCTCGAGTGATGCACGATCAGGCCGGTCGGGCGCCGGTCGTCCGCGATCACGATCTCGAGCCGTCGTGGCCAGACCGGCCGCAGGCGCCACAGGACGAGGCCGCAGGCGCCCGCGAGGGCACAGCGGTCGCCTCCGGCCAACAGCGCCGCATGAGCGGCGCTGAACGGATCGCGCGGACGATGGCCGACGGCGTACACCCCTCGATGGACCCGGATCAGCCCGCCGGCCCGCACCCAGTTGGCCACGGTGCGAGCCGCCAGCCCGCACTCCGTGAGCTGCGTCCGGGTGACGTGACCGCCCTGCCTCGCCGCCAGCTCGTGGAGCTTCCGTGCCGAATTCTGCACAGAAGTCCCATCGCTTCGCCCTCGCCGTGCGTCGTTCACCGCCGCCCTCGCCGTACGTCGCTCACCTCCAATGGAGGCGTGAGCGAGGTCGGTCGGCCCCCCTCCCTCGCACGGAGTGGCCGCAACGTGCGGGTTTAACCGGCGAGGGCGGGCCCGAAGGCCCGCCCTCGCACGACAAATGACACCGGGCGCTACGCCACGTCGCGCAGCTTCTGCGCCTCAGCGAGCGACTGCAGCTTCTTCAGCGACTGGTTCTCGATCTGGCGGATGCGTTCACGCGTGACGTTGAAGGTGCGTCCAACCTCATCGAGGGTGCGCGGATGCTCTCCACCGAGGCCGTAGCGGAGCTCGAGCACGCGACGCTCCCGGTAACTCAGGTTCTCGAGGGCCTCGCGCAGCGCCTCCTTGGTCAGGATCTCGGCAGCGCGCTCATACGGCGACTCGGCGCGCTCATCGGCGATGAACTGGCCGAACTCCGACTCCTCCTCGTCACCGACCGGCTTCTCGAGCGAGACCGGCGCCTGCGCGGAGCGCTTGATCGACTCGACCTCCTCGGGCTCGATGCCGGTGACCTCGGCGATCTCCTCCGCGGTGGGCTCACGCCCGAGCTCGGTGACGAGCTTGCGCTCAGCGCGACCGATCTTGTTGAGCTTCTCGACGACGTGCACGGGGATGCGGATCGTGCGGGCCTTGTCGGCCAGCGCGCGGGCGATCGCCTGCCGGATCCACCAGGTCGCGTACGTGGAGAACTTGAAGCCCTTGCGGTAGTCGAACTTCTCGGCGGCCCGCACGAGGCCGAGCGTTCCCTCCTGGATCAGGTCGAGGAACGGAAGCCCCTGGTTGCGGTAGTTCTTGGCGATCGAGACCACGAGCCGGAGATTCGACTCGACCATCTTCTGCTTCGCGTCGAGGTCGCCGCGCTCGATCCGCTTGGCGAGGTCAACCTCCTCCTGCGCGGTCAACAGCCGCACCTTGCCGATGTCCTTGAGGAAGAGCTGCAGCGAGTCGGTCGTCATGTCCGGCTTGAGGTCCAGTGCCGTCTTTGACCGGCGCCGGCCGCGCTTGTCGGGGGCGCGCTCGACCTCGGCCTCGGCAATGGCTGGATCGACCTCCTCGACGAGCTCGATCTCGGCCCGCTCGAGGTAGACGTGCAGCTCCTCGAGGTCCGTCTCATCGAGGTCCAACTCCGAGACCGCCCCGCTGATCTCGGCGAAGGTGAGTACACCGAGCTGCTGGCCCCGGTTCACAAGGGCCTTGACCTCTTCGAGTTCCTGCAGTTCCGCTACTGACATCTGGTTCCGTTTCCGTCGTGTTCCCAGCGCGCGGGCGGGTCGCCGGCGCTCGAACAGTGGCTGCACGACTCGAGGATCGCGCACTCCACCCACTCAACCATGTTGGCGATTCTATCTCGCCCCATACCTACTTTTGCACTAACGGCCCGATGGTTGCCGAGCTGAAGCCCGAAGGGGCCTGCTGCACGTCTCGACCCGCCGATTGTTGGAAATATTGCACGGTCGGCAAGAGAGTAGTCCGGCGTTCGTCGAGGCCGCCGGCGCGTCAATAGGATCTTCCGGAGTGAGCGAGAAACCGAAGCCCACCGTCATCGGGTCCCTGCCGCGCTCCCGGCCCCAGCGCCGCAGCGCAAAGCGTGCCGTCAGGGCGGCGTCGGCCGATGACGGGGCGGCACGGGAGAGCGGTTCGGCCGCCCCAACCGCCGGCGCGCAGGGCACCCCGAAAGCACGGACCACCCCGAAACCCCGGGGCGCCTCGAAGCCCCGGGCCGCGACACCCCAGCCCACCTCGAAGGCCCAGTCCGCCCCGAAACCCCGGGCCATCTTGAAGCCGCCCGCCACGCCGGAGCCGCCGGCGCCGCGGCGGGCGCCGCTGCGCACCGTCCGAACGATCGACGGGATCGAGGTCGCCACAACGCTCGTGCGCGCCGGGGCGGAGCTGACCGAGATCGGTCTGACCGTCGCCGCGCGAGCGCTCCGCTCGGCGGTCTCCCGTCTCCCCCACCCGTGACACCGCCGGCCGGGCGCTCGCGAGCCCGAACGCGGGCGGCTGGCGCGTAGGCCAGCCCGACCCGCCACCGCGGCTGCCCGACCCAGCATCCCAGCGGCTCGGCCCCCGAGGACCGCGGCCCCCGAGGGCTTGTGCGCGCGCCACCCGTCCGCGTATAATCCGGTCCGTCATATCGCCGAGCGATCGTCCGTCAGCGGATGGTCGGCGGGGGAACCAATGCGGCGCCTTGCCGGGCGTCGCAGGGGCGAATCCGATGCCTCTGCATCGGTAGCGCACGACGCGCGAGCCCGTCAGCTCACCTCGTAGGCACCCAGCCGTACCGTCGTTCCACAACCTCACAGCGAGAACCCTTGGGCATCCCAGCCACGCTTCGTCGTACGCTCCAGGCCGCCTGCCTTGGCGGGGTCGGTGCGCTCCTGGCCCTCCCGACGGCGGCCACGGCGCGGATGCCGCGCGGCGGCAGCGGAGCGACCAGCGGGACCGGCGGCGGCGGGCTGACGAGCACCGTGTCCGCCCGCCCAGGCCGCCCGGCCGTCCTCGCCCTCGGCGGCGTGGTGAACGCCAGCGGCAACGGCATCACGTTCACCGTCGCTGCCGCCGGCACGCTCGGCCGGCCACTCACCGTCACCGGCACCAGCCCGGCGGCCGACACCGGCCAGATCATCGCCATCGAAGCGGCCCGTCCGCAGTCCACCGTCTGGCAACAGGTGGCCACGGCCACGATCGGCTCCGGCGGAGCGTTCTCGGCGCAGTGGACGCCATCGACCGGTGGCCGCGTGTGGCTGCGGGCCGTGCTGCTCCCGCACGGTGCCGGCGCCACGCTCAGCACGAGCGGGTCGGCGGGCATCTCCGGGTCGGCGGGCATCACGGGCTCGGCCGCCTCCGGCCAGGTCACCACCTCCCCGGTGACCATCCCGATCTTCCGCGACTCCGTGGCCACCCTGTACGGCCCGGGATTCTGGGGGCACCACACCGCCTGCGGCGAACGCCTGACCCACGCGACCCTCGGGGTCGCCAGCCGCACCCTGCGCTGCGGCACCCGCGTCACGATCCTCTACGACGGCCGCGCGCTCACCGTGCCGGTGATCGACCGCGGACCGTTCGCGCACGGCGTCACCTGGGACCTCACGATGGCGACCGGCCGCGCGCTCGGGATCACCGGGACCTCGACGATCGGCGCCCTCACCACCGCCCTCACCGCCGGTCGCGCCACCCGCGGCTGAGACCCCGCCGAGCTCCCCGCGGGGCGCTGTTGCACAATCGACGGGTGCCAGCTGCCGTCGGCGCCATCGGCGCGTTCATCGCATGGGTCCTCGTCCGCGACCGGCGGCGCCGTCGCCGGCCCGCCCGCGCATCGATCGTCTCGCCCCGGCGCTCCACCCGCGTCGCCCCCGATCGCTCCGTCCACTCCGTGCAATCGGCGCACCTCGAGCTTCCGCGCTCGGAGCTCGAGCGCCTCTGGTCGCCCGAGCATCTCGAGAACCTCGGCCGCACGTACTGGTGCTTCCTCACCCGCGCCACGCTCGGCCTCATCCGCGTCTTCTACACCGAGGAGGACCGGTCGGTCGCGCTGCTCACCAAACCGCTGACGCTGCTCCGCTTCGACCCGCCGGACTACACCTTCGACGCGCATCGCGGCACCATCCGCTGGGCGATTCGCGACGGTCTCCTCGTCTCGCACGCCGGTCGCGGATCGGGATTCCTGGCGCTGCGGGTGAGCCGGGACAGCGCCGTCAGCGAGCCGGCGAAGCTCGACGTCGACGTCGAGGTGGCGAACTTCTATCCGTCGATCGCCTCACGCCTCGGCACCCCGGTCTACCGGTGGACCCAGTCGCTCGTGCACGTGCTCGTCACGCACGCCTTCCTCCGCTCGCTGGCGAGCCTCGAGCTGGCGGAGTCCAAGGTGGGGCGGCTGCGCCAGAGGACCTGACGCGCCGTCCGGCGGGCGCCTCAGATGTCGAACCCGGCGTTCAGCGCGCGGAGCTTGGCGCGGTCGTGACGGGCGCTGATTCGACGGACGGTGCCCGAACGCGTGCGCATCACGAGTGACTCGGTCGAGGCCTTGCCGCCGCTGTGGTAGCGGACACCCTGGAGCACGTCCCCGTCGGTGACGCCGGTGGCGGCGAAGAACACGTGCTCGCCCTGGACGAGGTCGTCCTTGGTCAGCACTCGCCCGAGCTCGTACCCGGCCGCCGCCGCGCGCTGACGCTCCTCCTCATCCCGGGGCCAGAGCCGACCGAGGATCTGGCCGCCGAGGCACTTGATCGCGGAGGCGGAGATGACGCCCTCCGGCGTCCCGCCGATGCCCCACAGCACGTCCACGGGCGAGTTGTCGGAGACGGCGAGCAGCGAGGCGGAGACGTCGCCGTCGACGATCAGGCGCGTCCGGGCGCCCACCGCGCGGACCGCCGCCATCATCTCGTGGTGACGGGGACGGTCGAGCATCACCACGATCACGTCCCGGACGCTCTTGCCGCGCCGGTCGGCGATCAGCTGCAGCGTCTCCGGCAGGGGACGTTCGAGGTCGAGCAGGTCCGCGATGTCCGGTCCGCCGGCGAGCTTCTCCATGTACACGCACGGGCCCGGGTCGAACATCGCGCCGCGCTCGGCGAGCGCGATCACGGTGAGGGCGCTCGGCATGCCGAGCGCCGTGAGCCGCGTGCCCTCGAGCGGGTCGACCGCGATGTCGACGAGCGGCGGGGTGCCGTCGCCGATGTGCTCGCCGTTGTAGAGCATCGGCGCCTCGTCCTTCTCGCCCTCCCCGATCACGACCACCCCGTCCATCGACACGGTGTCGAGCACCTGGCGCATCGCGTCGACGGCGGCCTGGTCCGCCGCCTCCTTGTCGCCTCGACCGATCTGGCGCGCGGCGGCGAGCGCCGCCGCCTCGGTGACGCGCACGAGTTCAAGGGCGAGGTTGCGATCGGGTTTCGAGGTCTCGATGGATGCCATGTCTCGCAGGCTACCGTTCGACGCGATGGAAGGCACCCCCTATCGTCGGCTGTTCCCGGCCGGCCCGGATACCGATGCCCTGCGTTACACGCGGGAGCTCGAACTGGGGGAAGCGCGGCCCGGCCGTCCGTACGTCCTGGCCAACTTCGTGACGAGCGCCGACGGCCGTGCGACCGTCGGCGAGGACTCGCGCCGGCTCTCCGGGACGGCCGACCGGGAGCTCTTCTACGCCCTGCGGGAGCGCGTCGACGCGGTGCTCATCGGACCGCGCACGCTCGCCGCCGAGCGGTACAAGCGGATGCTCCCCGCCGCCGAGCGGCGCGAGCGCCGGCGCGCCGCGGGACGCCCCGCCGAGCCGCTCGCGGTCACCGTCACCCGCAGCGGGCCGGTTCCACGTGACATTCCACTCTTCCGGGACGCGCCCGATCGCGTGCTGGTGATCGACGGGGACGGCGTCCCACTGGACGCCGTCCTGGCCACGCTCCGCCGTGACCATGGTGTCGCCACCCTGCTCTGTGAGGGCGGGCCGACCCTGTTCGGGGCGCTGTGGCGCGCCGGGCTGGTCGACGAGCTCTTTCTCACCGTGGCGCCGATGCTCGTCGGGGGGGCGTCGGCACCGTCGCTGGTCGGCGGACCCGCGACGGACGCGGACCCCGAGGAGCTGGCGCTCCTCGGGGCGCTCGAACGGGAGGGGACGCTGTTCCTGCGCTACCGCGTCGGCGAGATGGACGCCCCGCCGACCACGCCCACCGACTGAGCACGGCCGCTCCCTGGGGTCCGCTCCGAACCCAGCGGTCTACAGGCCGAGGCCCTCCACCCCACGCTCGTTCCAGCCAAGGTGGTGGGCGAGCTCATGGCGCACGGTGCGGCGGACCTGCTCGCGCAGCAGCTCGGGGTCGTGCCCGAAGTCGCGCAACAGGGTGTCGCGGAAGATGACGATGCGCTCATGGAAGTGGTTCTGGACGATCGTGTCGCCCTGATAGAGGCCGTAGGCGCCGCGACGGCCCCGACCGGTGCGCACCCCGGCGCCACCGTCGGAGATCACGACCGCGACGTGCTCGAGAGCGCGGTGGAACTCGAGCGGCAGCTCGTCGAGCGCGGAGCGCACGAGCGCCCGGAAGTCCTCCTCGCTGTCGAGCACGACGGCGTCGTACTCGTCGGTGTCGTCGTCACCGCCGTCCTCGAGGTTCCAGGGATCCTCGACGGCCAGGCGCTCGGCCCGCTGGACGAGCACCTCGAAGTCATCCTCGGAGGCGGGCGACTGCCAGTCGGCGAAGCGGACGAGCGACAGCACGATCACGCCCGTGACGATCGAGGCGCCAAGGACGATGACCGACGTGACCTCGACCACCCGCAGCAACCCGACGGCGTCGAACCCGGTGGCGAGCGCGAAGATGCCGAAGCCCGAGACGAGGGCGGCCAGCGCCGAGGCGATGATCGTGCGGGGGCTCGTCGGTGGTCGGCGCATGGCTACCGGAGCGTCCTGGCGATGACCAGGCGCTGGATCTCGTTCGTTCCCTCGTAGATCTGCGTGATCTTCGCGTCGCGCATCATGCGCTCGACCGGGTACTCGGTCACGTATCCGTACCCACCGAGGATCTGGACCGCCTCCACCGTCACCTCCATCGCCGCGTCCGAGCAGAAGAGCTTCGCCATGGCCGAGTACTTGCCGAGGTCGGCGTCGCCGCGGTCGACCTTGCAGCAGGCCTGGTAGAGCAGCTCGCGACCGGCGGCGCACTTCGTCTCCATGTCGGCGAGCTTGAATTGGATCGCCTGGAAGCTGTTGATCGGCTGGCCGAAGGCGCGACGCTCCCGCGCGTAGGCGGCGGCGTAGTCCGTGGCGCCCTGCGCGATCCCGAGCGCCTGCGCGGCGACCCCGAGCCGCGAGCGGTCGAGCGTGCTCATCGCCACCTTGAACCCCTGCCCGACCTCGCCGATGACGTTCGCGGCGGGGACGCGCACGTCCTCGAACACGGGCGAGCCCGTCGGCGAGGCCCGGATCCCCAGCTTGTGCTCGAGCTTCCCGACGCTGAAACCGGGCCGGTCGGCCTCGACCACGAAGGCGGTGATGCCGCGGGAGTGTCCGGCCTCACGGTCGGTGACCGCAAAGACGCAGTAGAAATCGGCCACGCCGCTGTTGGTGATCCACGCCTTGCTGCCGTTGATCACCCACTCGTCGCCGTCCGGGCGCGCGACCGTCATCATCGCCCCCGGGTCCGAGCCGGCCTCGGCCTCGGACAGGGCGAACGCGGGCGACCACTCGCCGGTCGCGCAGCGCGGGAGGAAGCGTCGCTTCAGCTCCTCGGAGCCGTGGAGCTTGATCGGGAGCGTCCCGAGCTCCTGGATCATGAGGATGAGCGCCGTGGAGGCGTCCGCCTTGGCGATCTCCTCGACCGCCATGTTCAGCATCAGCGTGCCCGTGCCGGTGCCGCCGTGCTCCTCCTCGAACGGCAGGCCGAGGATGTCCTGCTCGGCGAGCAGTCGGCGAAGGTCGTGGGGGTACTCGGCCCGCTCGTCCATCTCCGCCGCCCTCGGCGCGATCCGCTCCACCGCAATCTGGCGAATCGTATCCCGGAGGTCGAGATGTTCCTGCGGGAGGGTGTAGAGGTCGGCGAGCGCGGCCACAGCATCAATGCTACCCCCGCGCGACCCACTCGGGGACCAGCCGTGGCCGGGCCGGCGCGGGGCGCCGGGGTCCGCGCGGGCCGAGGCCCGCCGGGTGATCCCGGCGGGTCGCCTCGGCGCGGGCGGGCGCTACCAGGCCGCCGGGTGACGGGCCATGAACGTCCCGTACCCCGGCTCGGCGATCCGGGTCAGCGACCAGCGGTCGTTGCCGTTCAACGCGGTCTGCGCCGCGGTGTCGAACCAGAGCCCGGCGATCTCCATGTAGGCGTGGGTCGGGCCGTTGGTGTAGACCGTGATCCAGCTGCCCGGGCCGGGGAGCCCGTACTGAAGGAACTGCTCGGAGTCCAGCGGGGTGGCGAGCAGGCCACCGGCATGCAGCACGTAGCTGACGGAGCCCGAGCAGTCGTAACCGGGCGAGATGAACGACCCGTGCCCGCCGCCGTAGATGTAGGGGTCGAAGGCGATGCTGTTCGCCGCCTCGAGCATTCGCACGACCGGCGCCGGCGTGCCCGGGGCCGGTACGGCGATGCCGCCGATCAGCGTCGCGTCCTGCACCGTCGTGGTGGGGGTCGTGGTCCCGGTCGTGGCGGTCGCGCCGAGCCCGACGCCGCCGGAGAGGCCGGAGTCGCCGGCGGGAAGGGGTTGCGGTGTCGTCGCCGTGACGGCGATGCCGTGCGCGAGCTCCCGGGCGATCGTCGCGCTCTCGGCGATGTGCAGGCCCGAGTTGAGCAGACGCTTGAGCGTGCTGATCGTCGTTGGACCGGCCACGCCGTCGGCGGTGAGGTGGTACCGGCGCTGGAATGCACGCAGGGCCATCAGCGTCGGACGGTTGAACCGTCCCGTGGCGGGGATCCTGAAGTTGAGCGCGGCGAGATCCCGCTGCAGGATGGTGACGTCGGGGCCCCGCATGCCGAGTTGGAGCATCCGCGTGCCGAAGCTGGGCGAGCTGAGGGCCGGGCGCTTCGCCGGCCGCTTCGTTGGGGCGACGGGCGCTTGAAACGTCGTCGTTGGTGTCGTCGAGGTGGCGACCGAGGTCGGGGCGCTCGATCCGGAGCCGATTCCCCCGCCACCACTCGGTGCTCCCGCCGCAGCGGCGGGCCCGGCGGCGGCCGCGAAGACGAGGACGGTGATGGCTGCGAGACGGCGCCAACCGGTCACAGCATTCGAATACGACAAACCAACCCTTTCTCTTTCTCGCGCCTACGGGGTTAGCTGTCGGGCTCGCGCTGAAAGAGGTTGCGCTACGCCACTATCCATGTGGCGATTCGCCCCAAGAGCCGCTATTGCGACTCAACAACTGGGTTCCCCCGCTCCCGTTCGGCGGCGCCGTCCGGGACTCGGCTGGGTGTGCTGGCGGGCAGCATAACAAGACCTCAACACGGAACGCCAGCAATTCGCCGAAGTTCCGTGAAATGGCCGCACTTCGCGCCATTTAACTCAGCTGATCGGCAGGCGCCGCCCGGACCTGAGCGCTGCACGAGCGCTGTCGCCGACGGCTCGCGGCTAGCCTCTGCGCCCATGAGCGAGGAATTCTCCCCACAGCAGGTGGCCGACCTCCTGGCCGACGACCGGTGGCAGGTCATCGATGTGCGCACGGCGCACGAGCACGCGGCGGGCCACATCCCGGGCACGCGCCTGATCGAGCTCTCCGAGCTGCCGATGCAGGCGGGGACGATCGACCGCGACCGTCCGGTCGTCCTGTACTGCCGAAGCGGCGCCCGCTCCGCGATGGCGACCGAAGCGCTCCTGCAGGCCGGCTACGACGCGCACAACATGGCGGGTGGCATGCTCGACTGGCACGCCGCCGGTCTCGCGCTCGAGCCGGCGGACGGCACCGTGGTCTGAGTCGCGTCGGGCTGATCGGCGCTCGTCCCCCGCACCGCGGGCCGCGGGGCCGGAGCCCGCAACGGCACACGGGCCACGACGGAAGCTCCGCCGTGGCCCGTGGGTGGGACGTCAGCCGTGCTGACGCCGCCGAAGGTCCTCGCCTGAAGAGGCGCTACAGCTTGATGACGTTGATCGCCTTGGGGCCCTTGGGACCGGCCTCCTCCTCGTAGGAGACCTTCGAGCCCTCGGCCAGCGAGCGGTAGCCGTCCGCCGAGATCGACGTGTGGTGAACGAAGAGGTCGCGGCTGCCCTCGTCAGGCGTGATGAAGCCGAAGCCCTTCTCGTCGCTGAACCACTTGACTGTTCCGGTTGGCATGTGGAGATTCCTCCGTAGCTATCAGTGCTTCTACCGCGAGGACGTCTCTCCCGACCACCGGTGCCTGCACCTGCTCTGCGTCGCCGTTTTCGGCGACCTTACGTGGGCGCACGCTAGCACGACGTCACGGCCATTACGAGCCGTCAGGACCCGGGTTTACGGCATCTTCACACGAGGAACGGGCCACCGCGGGCCGCGAGCCCGGTCGCCGGACGCACCTCAGCAGTTGCATATGCAGCGGACGCGCCCGTCCGAGCCGCCAGAATGGAGGCGATGCGCTGGCTCGTCGACGGCATGAATGTGATCGGAACGCGGCCGGACAACTGGTGGCGGGACCGGGACGCGGCGATGCTCAAGCTGGTCGATCAGCTCGAGCGCTGGGCGGCGGCGGAGGGCGAGGAGGTGGTGGTCGTCTTCGAGCGCCGGCCGTCCCCGCCGATCCACTCCACGGTGATCGAGGTCACCCACGCGCCGAAGCCCAAGGCGCACGCCGCCGACGACGAGATCGTGCGCCTGCTCGCAGCCGAGGCCGCGCCGCACGCGGTCCGCGTCGTCACCTCCGACCGGGGTCTCGGCGAACGGGCGACGGCCCATGGCGCGACGGTCGAACGGGCCGACTCGTTTCGGTCGAGAATCGAGTCGCTGTGACGCGGCCGAGGCGGCGGCCACCCGGAACGCCTTGCGCGGTTGCGACAATGCAGCACGATGGCTGATCAGGAGAACCCAGCTCGCCCGCCCGACCGGCCCGCGAGCGGCTGGCTGCGGCCCGTCGCGGAGCGGGGCAACCGCCTGCAGCCCGGCCGCCAGCCGGGAGGCCGGGCGCGTCCGGACGGGGGGCCGAACTGGCGCGTGACGCCGCCCCCGGCGAACCGGCAGACGAACAGCAGCATGCGCGGCGGCAGCGGCGGGCAGGGCGGACCGGGCCCGCGCAACCAGTGGGTGATCCTGGCCGCGATCGTCGGGGTGCTCCTGGCCATCAACCTCTGGGTCTCCTCGGCCGCCCTCAGCCCCAACAGCGTGCGGATCCCGTACAGCCCGACGTTCATCGACCAGCTGCGGGCGGGCAACGTGGCGTCGATCTCCAGCACCTCCCTCGCCTACCAGGGGACGTTCAAGACGCCGATCCGCTACCAGGGCTCGGCGCCGGCGAAGGAGTTCTCGACCCAGATCCCCCAGCTCTACCAGAGCGACCCCACCCTGAAGCGGCTGATCCTCGACAAGGTCCCGACGATCAACGCCCAGAACCCGAACCAGGGTCCCTCGATCATCGAGAGCATCCTGTTCGGCTTCGGGCCGACGGTGCTGTTCGTGCTCGTGTTCTTCCTGATCATGCGGCGCGCGGCCGCGGGCGGCGGGGCCGGCGGCCTCATGTCGTTCGGCCGCTCGCGGGCACGGCGCGTCGAGGGTGCCGATCTGCCCGTCACGTTCGCCGACGTGGCGGGGATCGACGAGGCCAAGGACGAGCTCCATGAGATCGTCGACTTCCTCAAGAGCCCGGACAAGTACCTGGCGCTCGGCGCGAAGATCCCGCGTGGCGTGCTGCTCAGCGGCCCCCCGGGCACCGGCAAGACGCTGCTCGCGCGCGCGGTCGCCGGCGAGGCGGGGGTTCCGTTCTTCCAGATGTCCGCCTCGGAGTTCGTCGAGATGATCGTCGGCGTGGGCGCGTCACGGGTGCGCGACCTCTTCGCCCAGGCCAAGGAGGCGGCCCCGGCGATCATCTTCGTCGACGAGCTCGATGCCGTCGGCCGCTCGCGCTCCTCGGCGGGGCCGAACATCGGCGGGGGCCACGACGAGCGGGAGCAGACGCTCAACCAGATCCTCACCGAGATGGACGGCTTCGACGCGCGCACGGGCGTCATCGTGCTCGGGGCGACGAACCGTCCCGAGATCCTCGACCAGGCGCTGCTGCGCCCGGGCCGGTTCGACCGGCGTGTCGTCGTCCAGCCGCCGGACCGCGTCGGGCGTGAGGCGATCCTGCGGGTCCACACCCGCTCGGTGCCGCTCGCCCCCGAGATCGACCTCGGGCAGATCGCCTCCACCACCCCGGGCATGGTCGGCGCGGACCTCGCCAACCTCGTCAACGAGGCGGCGCTCCTGGCCGCCAAGCGCAGCCACCCCGTGGTCGCCCAGCAGGACTTCACCGACGCCCTCGAACGGATCGTGCTCGGCGCCGCGCGCAGCGTCGTCATCAGCGACGAGGATCGCCGCCGTACCGCCTATCACGAGGCGGGTCACGCGATCGTGGGGATGCTGACGCCGGGCGCCGACCCGGTGCGGAAGGTCTCGATCATCCCGCGCGGGCAGGCGCTCGGCGTCACCTTCTCGGCTCCCGACGCCGACCGCTTCAACCTCGACGAGCGCCATCTGCTCGCCCAGATCAAGGTCGCCCTCGGCGGCCGCTGCGCCGAGGAGATCGTGTTCGGGGACCTGACGACCGGAGCGGAATCGGACATCCAGCACCTCACGCGCATCGCGCGCTTCATGGTCGGGCGCTGGGGGATGAGCACCGCCATCGGCCCGATCGCGGTGCTTCCCCAGGAGGGCACGAGCATGCTGCTCCCCGGCGTCTCGGAGACCTCGCAGCGCACCCAGGAGCTGGTCGACCAGGAGGTGCATCGAATCGTCGAGGAGGCGCACCGCGAGGTCCTGACGCTCCTGCGCGAGCACCGACCCCAGCTCGATGACCTCGTCGCCTCGCTGCTCAAGAACGAGACGCTCGACATGGCCGACGCCTACGCCGCGGTCGGCATCGACGCGCCCGCCCGCGCTCCGGACAGCGCGGCGGTGGCGGACTGAGCCGCCGGACCGTCAGTCGCCGAGGTGCGTCATCCGGGCGAGCGCCTCGTGGCACTCGACGACGCGCTGCTTGACCGGGTCGGAGTCCGGCCGGTCGTGCACGAGGTCCCAGGTGCGGTCGGCGATCTCCCGCGCGGTCTCCGGGGTGGCGAGCTCCCACAGCCGGTCGACGAGCTTGAGCTCGAAGGCCTCGATCTGGTCGAGCGGCTCGCCCGGCGGCATCTTGGGAAGCGGCTCGCCGGTCGTCTCGCGCCACATCCCGGTGGCGACGAGCAGGCGGTTGCGCAGCTTGATCTGGTCCATCCGAGGCTTGATCCTAGTGGTCTGCGCCGAAACGCGGGGTCGAAGCGGCCGGGCGGCCGGATCACCGCCTAATCTGGCGCCGGTGCTGTTCGTCACCTGGAACGTGAACTCCCTGCGCGCGCGCCTGCCGCGGGTTCTCGAGCTGCTCGAGGCCCATCAGCCGGACGTCGTCGCGCTCCAGGAGACGAAGTGCGGCCCGGAGAACTTCCCCCTCGTCGAACTCGACGCGGCGGGGTACGACGTCGTCCACCACTCGGGCGGCCAGTGGGCCGGGGTGGCCCTGCTCGTCCGGCGCCCGCTGGCGCCGGACCTTCCCCTCCTCGGCCTCCCCGGTGACACGGTGCCGACGGAGGCCCGGTGGTGCGAGGCGACCGTGGCGGGCGTCCGCTTCGTCAGCACCTACGTGCCGAACGGGCGCACGCTCGACAGTCCCGAGTTCCCGCGCAAGCTCGGGTTCATGGACGCCGCGGCCAAGCGGGCCGCGGCGATCCGTCAGGAGCAGTCGTCCCTCGTCATCGCCGGGGACTTCAACGTCGCTCCCGACGACGGCGACGTGTACGACCCGGCCGTCTACATCGGCTCGACCCACACCAGCGAGCCCGAGCGCGCCGCGCTGCGCGCGATCCAGGAGAGCGGGGCCCTGATCGACGCCTACCGGCACGTGCATCCGGCGGAGGCGCAGTTCACCTGGTGGGACTACCGCGCGGGGAACTTCCACAAGAACCTCGGCATGCGGATCGATCTCGTCCTCGTCTCGAGCGCCCTGGCCGACGGGCTGATGGCGGCCGGGATCGACCGCGATTTCCGCAAGGGCTTCAGACCCTCCGATCATGCGCCGCTGCTCGTGTGGATCGGCCTGTGATTCGGGTAGCCTCGGACCGTGCCTGACCGCTCGGAGCTGACCCGCCCCATCTCGGAGCACTTCCGAACGGTGCTCGGCCGGTTGCCGACGGGGGTGGTCGTGGTCGCCGGCGGGGATCGGGAGCACCCCAGCGGGCTCGTCGTCGGCTCCTTCATGTCGGTGTCGCTCGAGCCTCCGCTCGTCGCGGTCTGCGTGTCCAGGACCTCCACGAGCTGGCCCGCCATCGAGGCCGAGGGACGCTTCTGCGCCAACGTCCTGGGCGAAGGGCAGGAGGAGCTGGCGCGGCGGTTCGCGCGCTCCGGGGGCGACAAGTTCGCCGGCGTCGGCTGGTCGCCGGCGCCCGCCACCGGCTCCCCCCTGCTCGACGACGTCGCAGCCTGGATCGACTGCCGGATCTACCAGCGCTACGAGGCGGGAGACCACTGGCTCGTGCTCGGCGAGGTGCTCGAGCTGCACGGGCTCGCCGAGAGCGGAGCCCTCGTGTTCCACAGCGGGGTCATCCGACCGCTCAGCTGAACCCGGCCGCGCCCACCCGGGACCGCGGTTTCTTCGGAAACGTTCACACACGCAGCCGACCATTGCTGCCAATGGCACAGATTCTGGTCGTGGATGACGAGCCGGCGGTCCGCCGCGCGCTCGAGCGGGCGCTGCGCCTCGACAAGTACGAGGTGCAGCTCGCCAGCGACGGCGAGGAGGCGCTCGACCAGCTCGCCAAGCGGCCGGTCGATGCGGTGATCCTCGACGTGATGATGCCGGGGGTCGACGGCCTCGAGGTGTGCCGGCGCCTGCGGGCCTCCGGCGACCGCACGCCGGTGCTGATGCTGACGGCCCGCGACGCGATCGATGACCGCGTGCTCGGGCTCGACGTCGGCGCCGACGACTACCTGGTCAAGCCGTTCGCCCTGCGCGAGCTGCAGGCCCGGCTGCGCGCGCTGCTGCGGCGGACCGGCGAGGACGACGGCGGCACCGAGACGTTGCGCTTCGGCGACCTCGTGCTCGACCCGGTCGCCCACCAGGTGCACCGTGGGGAGCGTCTGATCGAGCTCTCCAAGACGGAGTTCCTGCTCCTCGAGCTGTTCCTGAAGCACCCCCGCCAGGTGCTGACGCGGTCAACCATCTTCGAGAACGTCTGGGGCTATGACTTCGGTCCGACCTCGAACGCCCTCGGCGTCTACATCGGGTACCTGCGTCGGAAGACCGAGGAGGGTGGCGAGCCCCGCCTGCTGCACACCGTGCGTGGGATCGGGTACGTCCTGCGAGACTGAGTCGGGCGATGCCCCTGCGCAGACGGATCAGCCTGGTGGCGGCGGCGACCGTGGCGCTCGCCGTGGCGATCGCCGTGCTCATCTCCTACGTCGCCGTCAAGGACCAGCTCGTCGGCCAGATCGACAGCGAGCTGCGCAACCAGGCGGCCGTCATCGAGCAGGATTACCAGTACAACCGGCCGCTGCCGGGGCTCGGCGCCGGGGCGGGCGGTTCGGCCCCCTACTCCCAGTTCGTCGGGCAGAAGCCCGGCGAGGTCGTGGCGCCGCCCGGCCAGTTCGCCCTCCCCCTCGTCCAGCGGGCGCGGTACGTGGCCAACGGCACGGCGCCGCCATTCATCACCGACGTCACGGTGAACGGCGCGCGACTGCGCATGGGGACCTTCCAGATCATCCGATCCTTCGGGGGCCAGACGGCGTTCGCGGTGCAGCTGGCCCGTCCGCTCGCCGCGACCGACAACGTGCTGCGAACGCTGCGCTGGGTGCTCGCGCTCGTGTTCCTGCTCGTGGTCGGCCTCGCCGCTCAGCTCGCGCGAATGGCGACGCGGCGGGTGATGCGTCCCCTCGCAGAGGTCACGGCGACGGCTCGGCTGATCGCCGAGACCGATGATCTCAGTCGGCGGATCGCGGTCCACGAGGCCGACGAGGTGGGTCAGCTCGCCATTCGCTTCAACGAGATGCTCGAACGGCTCGAGGGGTCCCGCAGGCAGCTCGACGCCTCGGTGACCGCTCAGCGGCAGCTCGTGGCCGACGCGTCGCACGAGCTGCGCACCCCGGTCACCAGCCTGCGGACGAACATCGAGGTGCTCCTCTCCGGCGGCGACCTCGACGAGGAGGATCGCCACCGGCTGCTCACCGACGTGGTCGAGCAGAGCGAGGAGCTCTCCACCCTCGTCTCCGATCTGATCGAGGTCGCCCGGGGCGACACGCCGCCGACGAGCGTCGAGGACATCCGGCTCGACCGGCTTGCCGAGGAGTCACTGGACCGGGCGCGGCGCAACGCCCCCCAGATCGAGTTCCAGGAGCGCCTCGCCCCCGTCTGGGTCCGGGGTGACGCGGATCGCCTGATGCGCGCCATCAACAACCTGCTCGACAACGCGGCGCTGCACGCGAGCCACGGCGGACCGGTCGAGGTGACCGTCGACGAGACCGGGGTGACCGTCCGCGACCACGGCGACGGCCTCTCGGAGGCGGACCTGTCGCACGTGTTCGACCGCTTCTACCGGGGAGCCAGCTCGCGCTCGCGGCAGGGCAGTGGGCTCGGCCTGGCGATCGTCAGCCAGGCCGCAGCGCAGCACGGGGGAAGTGTCAGCGCCGCCAACGCCCCGGACGGCGGGGCGGTGTTCACGCTCCGGCTGCCGACGACGCCGGTCGAGCCGCCCGCGCCCGACGGGCTCTGGTCGGGCGGCGGCCCGGGTTCATCCGCCCCCACGGAGGCCGACCTGCCCCACGACGCCGAGGTCTCGGCCTAGCCGGGGACCGCGCGACGGTCAGCCGGACTCGCCGCCGAAGCCATCCGGCAGCGCCGGGAGCTCGAGCGGGGCGCTGGCCGCCGCCTCGTTCTCCCGCTTGATCTCGAGCCAGAGCTCCTCCCGGTAGATCGATACCGACCGCGGCGCCTCGATGCCGAGCCGGACGGTGGCGCCGCGCACCTCGAGTACCTCGATCACGACCTCACCTCCGACGATCACTCGTTCGCCGGCACGACGCGTCACACGGAGCATGGTGGAAGCTTAGGGGGTGGGACGGCTGCCGGCACTCCTCGTTTCCCCTGGAGACCGGGTGAAACGACCGGCTCCGGGGACGGTCAGGCAGCCGCCACCGTGGCTCCGGGAGGGATCGCCGGGAAGAGCGGCGTCTTCACGGCGGCCGTGGAGATCTGGTTGATCACCTGGTGTCCCCGCCCGTCGCGGATCAGGATCGGCGCCTTCAGGTTGACGGTGATCTCGGTCACCACGCTCGATGCCGTCACCGTGACGTAGACGTCGGCCGGGATCCCATCGTCGAACCCGAGCGCGGCCGCGTCGCCGTCCGCGAGCTCGACGGCGAAGTCGCTGAAGAAGCGGTGGGGGTTGGTGACCGGCAGTGCCACGGAGGCGTCGTCGAGCGACTGCAGCCAGAGGAATGGGCTCGTCGCGTCGGTGCTGAGCAGCGCGTAGCGGCTCCCCCCGAGGCCGATCAATCCGTCGGGAAACTCGATGATGCTGTCGAGGATCACCTCGACGGGCCCGAACCGGGCGGTCGGAAAGGTCTCCGTCGGGAGCGGATGGTCGAGGCCGGTGGCGGCCCCACGGGTGAACACGGAGGTGGCGGTCATCACTTGAGGAAGTTGAGCAGCGAGGTCTGAATGATGTCAGCGGCCGACTGAAGGGCCGCCTGATAGCCGGCCTGTTCGGTCGAGAACTGCACGGTGGCCTTGGCCATGTCGGTGTCCTCCACGTTGCCGGCGTCGGTCTGCGCCGAGGTGCTGAGCGCTGTCAGGCGGGTCGAGGCCATCTGGAGGCTGTCCTGCGTCGCCCCCATGCTCGCCTGGAGCCCCTCGAGTGCGCTGATGTTGGTGTCGAGGTTCTTCAGCTGATTCTGAAGGTCGTTCTGGGTCCCGCCGGCGGTGCCGGTCAGGTCGTTGTAGACCGAGCGCAGCGTGGCGAGCAGGCCACCTGAGCCGTCGGCGTTCACGGCACCGCCGCCGCTGCTCGTGCTGCCCGCGGTCCCCCCCGTGTTGCCGTTGCCGAGAACCTCGTAGAGGTTGGCGGTCACCTTGATCTGCGTGCTCGGACCGATCGCATAGCTGATCGAGTTCTGGTTGCCCGAGAACGCGTCCTGGCCCGGTGGCGGCGAGGCGGTCGCCGTCGGCACCCAGGGCTGCTGGGTCACGTTGTCCCCGGCGAAGATGTAGGAGCCGTCGTACTGGGCGTCCGCCGACTGCTTGATCTGCGCCGTGTACTGCAGGACCTCCTGGCCGATGTCCTGGAGGTCGGTCGGGCTCATCGTGCCGTTCGCCGCCTGAACGACGAGCTCTCGGAGCGTCTGCGTCGTCTGCTGGATCGACTGGAGGCTGGCGGACGCGCTCTGCACCCATGCCGTGCCCTGCGCGACGTTGGACTGGTAGGCGCTGTACGCGGCGACCTGACCGTTCAGCGAGATGGCGAGCGCGGCACCGTACGGGTTGTCCGACGGCTGGTTGATCTGCAGTCCCGTGGAGAGCTGCTGCTGGGTCTGGTCGAGCTGATTGAGGTCGGTCTCGATCGTGGCGACCGTCGAGTTGCCGACCATCTGCGAGGTGATGCGCTCCGTCATCAGCTAGCTCCCGTTCACAGTCCGACCGTGGACATCAGCGCGTCCATCACCGTGCTGAACGCGTTCATCACCTTCGCCGAGGCCTGGTAGGTCTGCTGCTCGGTGATCAGGTTGGCCATCTCCTGCGAGAGGTCGACGCCCTCGACGCTCGTGCGCTGATTCGTGATCTGGGTCTTCAGCGCGGACTGAGTCGTCGCCTCGGTGTTCGCGCCCTGAGCGAGCGAGCCGACCTGCTGGACGAACGCCTGGTACGCCGTGTCGGCCGTTCCGCCCGCGTTCGCGGCCTCATCGAGGGCGACGTCGTTGTCGCTCGCGTTGCTCGCCACCGTGGCCGGCGGCGCGACCGCGAGGCTCGAGACCTGGACGTTGGTCGTGCCCTGCGTGTTGCCACCGGCCGGGGTGGAGGACGAGACCGCCTGCGGGACGATGCCCGCCTGGGCGGCCGCCTGCAGACTCGAGGAGACCGAGAGGGTGCCGGCCGTGATGGAGCTGCCGCTCGAGGCGACGAAGAACGGCGCATTCAGGGTCAGCTTGGTCGTGCTGCCGGTGACCGTCGGGTTGTTCACCTCAGCGGCGAGGCTGGCCGCGACGCCATCCAGCGAGCTCGTGATCGTCCCGACCGTCCCGAGCTGCGTGGCCGGCGTCGGCGTGCTGTAGCTGGTCACGCCGGAGGCGAAGGTGGCCGCCCCGAGGTTGCCGAAGCCGGACGCGGAGTAGTCGGCGAGGCCGATCAGCGCGCCGAGGGTCCCTCCGACCGTGCTGGCGAGCGACGCCGCCGAGGTGCCGGCCGAGGCGGCGGTCGAGAACTGGGACTGCCAGGCGGCCGCCCAGCCCGTGCCGGTCGACGTCCCTCCGGCCCCGTAGCTCCCGAAGTTGTCGCCGGGCGGCACCGGGCCGCCGGGACGGATGCCGGCCGGGTCGTTGATCAGCGCGGTGCCGGTGACGCCGCCGAAATGGACCGTCACCGAGCCGTCGGTGTTGTTCTGCACCTGCACGTTGCCGAGCGAGGAGAGGCTGTCGAGGGCGGCGTTGCGCTGGTCGATCAAGTCGTTGGGGTTCTGCCCGGCCGCCTGCGCCTGCACGATCGAGTAGTTGAGCGAGGCGATGTTGTAGGCGGCGTTGTAGAGCGTGCCACCGGAGGCGCCGGCCGCCGTCGGGCCCTCCATCGTCGCCATGTACTGGCTGTTCACCTGGCCGAGGATCGATGCCGAGTTGGTGGGATCGGTCGGATTGCCCGGATCGGGGCCGTTCAGCTCGCCGCTGAGCGAGTTGAAGGCGCTGGCGACCGCCTGCCCCTGCTGGACCACCGCCTGTTGGGCGGCGGAGCTGTTCGGGTTGTCGGCCAGGTCGTTCCAGTCCTTCCAGAAGGTGGCCAGCTGGGTGCTGATCCCCTGCCCCGAGGGTTCGTTCAGGGCCGTCTGGATCTGCTGCATGAACGTCTGGGTCGCGTTGGCGCCGGTGCTCGTGGCGTTCGTCTGCCGCCAGGCCGCATCCAGATACGGATCGCCGCTGTTGGTGATGCTGATGGCGTCGACGCCGGTGCCGAGCTGCAGCGCGCCGTCAGCGGCGGAGCCGGCGATGTTCAGGGACGGCGACTCGACGAGGTTGACGGTCTGCTCGGCGTAGCCGGGGGTGTTCGCGTTGCTGATGTTCTGGCCGGTCGTGTCCAGCTGCTCCTGGGCCGCCTCCACCCCGCTCAGGGCGGTGTTGAGCGTCAGATAGCTCGAGATGTACATTTCGCCCCGCCCTATGCCTCGAGGTCGAACACCGGCCGGTGCATCAGCGGCCGGCGACGGCCCTGCTCGCCGCCCGCGTCGTACCCGCCGGCGTTCCCGGCGAGCCGCAGGAGATGGTCGAGGAACGCGAGCTCCTGCTGCATGAGCGCCCGGTTGGTCGTGTGCTCGCGCTGGATCTCGAGCAGCATCCCGCGCAGCTCGGCCGTCCGGTCGCGGGCGATCGCCGCCGAATCCTCGTCCATCAGGTTGGCGAGCATCGTGATGCTGACGTCGCTCGGGCTGACGTGCAGGTGCGCACCGGCACGATCGAGCAGCTGCAGTCGCTCGGCCTCGATCACCTCGCGGCGGTGCATCTCGGTCTGCAGCGAGGTGGCGAGCCGGACGACCTCCGGCACCGCGCGCCCGCGGATCGCCGCGGCCTGCTCGAGCACGATGGCGAGCATGCGACGGGCCGATTCGAGCTGCGTCCCGAGGTGGGCGAGCACGTCGCGGGTGAGCAGCGGGTCGCCCGCCGCACTCCCGGGTGCGTGGTGTTGCTCGGTCGCCGAGCTCATCGGCCCAACCCCCGCAGCGCCGGATCGAGCTCCTGAGCGAAGCTCCGCGCCATTCCGAGGCCGCCGTCGGCCATGATGCTCGAGGTGAGCGCCTGGGGCACCATGCTCGCGTACGCGCCCGCGCCGCCGAGCAGCCCGCCGGGCGACCCGGGACCAGCGTCGGCGGCGTTCGCTCCCGCCTCCCCACTCCCCGCCCCGTCGAACATCGCCTTGGACACCTGCTGGGTCAGCTCGTTGACGAGCATGTCCTCGAAGGCCAACCCCTCGCTGTAGGCGCGCATCGCCGCGGCGTCACCGTGACGGATCTCCGCCGGGACGGTGGCGACATTGAGGTTGGGGATGCCGGCGTCGGAGCCGATCGTGCCCAGGGAGATGGGGGACGGGGTGGCGGACATCACTTCAGCGTGGCCGCGATCTGGCCGAGCTGCCCCTCCATCTGGACCGCCCGGCTGCCCATGTCGTAGGCCTGCTGCGCGGTCATCATGTCGGTGATCTCGGTGTTGACGTCGACGTTGGACTGCTCGAGGTACCCCTGCTGCAGTGTCACGCCCCGTGCGGTCTGCGCGGGGCCGCTTGCGGCGGTGACGCCGTACACGCTGTTCCCCTGCGGCAGCAGGCGGTCGGGCGCCGTCACCTGCACGATCTTGATCTGGCCGACCTTCTGGTTGGCGACGGTCACCGTCCCGTCCGAGGCGATGGCGACGTCCCGCGGCTGCGTGCCCTTCGGGAGGGTGAGCGGCGGCACCAGTTCCATGCCGAGCGACGTGGTGATCTGGCCCTGCGCGTTGATCTGGAGGGTCCCGTTGCGCGTGAGGGCGGTGGTCCCGTCCGGCTGGCGCACCTGGAGGTACCCGGGCCCGCTGAGCGCGACGTCGAGCGGGTTCCCGGTCGGCTGCAGGGAACCCTGCGCCTGGCTGAACCCGAGGGTCTGCGCACTCGATCCGGCGCCGACGATCGCCGTTGACGGCGCGGCGTTGTCGGTGGTGTAGAGCAGGTCGTGGAATCCGAGGATCTCCGCCTGGTACCCGGGCGTGTCCATGTTGGCCATGTTGTTGGCCACGGCGCTGAGCTGCTCCTGTGCCGCTTCCATCCCGGCCCCTGCGGAGTAGAGCCCCTCGAGCATCAGGGCACCTGCGCCACCGTCTGGGCGCTCTCCTGCATCGTCTGGCTGATCGTGCCGATCGTCTGCTGGCCGGCCGTGTACGCGTTGAGCGCCGACTCCATCCGGATCATCTCCTGGATCGGGTCGATACCCGAGCCCTCGAGCTGCCCGGAGTAGATCTGCCCGCTGGCGCGACCGGCGGCGGCCGTGCCGCTGAAGTTGTTGTTCCCGAGCTGCGACGGGTTGGTCACGTTGAACAGTCCGAGCGCGGTCGTGGGAACGGTGCCGGCCGCTCCGACCGGGATCGGCGCCCCGGTCTGGGACAGCACGTCGTTGCCGTACTGATCGACGAGCACGCCCCGGTTGCTCACGCTGAACTGGCCGTTTCGGGTGTACTGGACCCCGGTCGGGGTGCGCACGGCGAAGAAGCCGGTCCCCGCGACGGCGAAGTCGAGCGGGCGGCCGGTCGTCTGCATCGGGCCCTGCGCGAGGTTCGTCTGAGCCTTCATCACCCGGACCCCCATGTCGATCGAGCCCACCGTCTGGCCGGTCGCGGTGTTCTGGAGCAGGAGCGAATCGAAGCTCTGCTGCGCCGCGGATGCCGCCTTGAAGCCGGGCGTGGACGCGTTCGCCAGGTCGTTGGCGATCTGGTCCTCCTGCACCTGCTCGGCGAGCATGCCGGCCGAGGCGATGTTCAGCCCAAGATCCATCGTTCTGTCTAATCGGCTCGCGCCGCCAATCCTTGAGTCCCACGTCGGCTTGCCACACTGCGAGCGTGGAGCCGCTCGCCGTCGATGCCGCGCTGCTGCGCACCGTCCTGGCCGCCGACATACGGCTGGCCGTCGGCCGAGAGCTGATGGTGCGCGTCGCCTCCGTGACGGCGGACGGCCGCGGCGTGCTCAGCCTGGCGGGGATCCTGCTCGACGCGGAGCTGCCCGCCAACGTCCGTGCCGGTGAGGAGCTGCGTCTGCAGGTTCGGGCGCTCACGCCGGAGAAGGTGATCCTGGCGATCCGCGGCGAGGCCCAGGCGGTGCCGCCGGTGGCGGTCGAGCACGAGCGGATCGCACTGCCGGGCGGCGGGTCGGTGCGGGTGACCGAGCGGGACGCCGACCGGCGACGGGGCGCCGCCGGCGAGGAGAGGACGCACGCGCTCAGGCTGCGCTACGACGCGCCGAGCCTGGGACCGATCGACCTGCACCTCACGCTGTCCGAGGGTGCGCTGGCCGTGACGGTGGCCGTCGCACCGGGGGCGCTTGCGCCGGCCCAGGACCGGACCGAGGCGCTGCGGTCGGCACTCGTGGCGGCGACCGAGCGGCCGACGAACGTCACGGTCGTGACCCGGCGCGAGCCGGTCGAGGTCTTCGCGTGACCGACCGGCCCGACACGCCGAGGGAGGCGGCCGCGCTTCGCTACGACGCGGGAGATGCCGCTCCACGCCTGGTGGCGTCCGGGCGGGGGCAGATCGCGGAGCGGATCATCGCCGCCGCGCGCGAGGCGGGGGTGCCGGTGCGCTCCGACCCGGGGCTCGCCCGAGCCCTGTCGGCGCTCGACCTCGGGACCGAGGTCCCGGAGGCGATGTACCGGGCGGTGGCGGAGACGCTCGCCTGGGCCTACCGGCTCGATGCGGAGGCCGGCGGGCGCCGAACCGTGTCGTGATGCCTCGCGCCCGGCCCGCGGCGTTCCCGAGGGCCACGCGAGCCGGCGACGACCCCTACGCGACCTCGCTGAACAGCTGCTCGTCGGCGGCCAGGAGCTCGCGCAGCCGGCGCCGCAGCTGACCGTGGATCTGGCAGACGCGACTCTCCGTCACACCGAGCGCGTCCCCGATCTCGCGCAGGGTCATGTTGTGCAGGTACAGGCGGACGGCGACCTGGCGCTCACGCTCGGGCAGCTGCTCGAAGGCGGCGCGGAAGCGCTCCTTGGCGTGCTCGCGCACGACGCGCTGCTCGGGATCGAGGTTCGGATCCTGGCTCGAGAGCGTGTCGATCCGCTCGATCGTCGTGTCGTCGTCACCGAGGACGAGCACGTTGAGGGAGCCGACGTCGGAGCGATGGATGTCCCGCAGCCAACGGTCGAGCTCCGCGCGGGTCAGGTTGACCGAGTCGGCGAGCTCCTCGTGGCTGGGGGCGCGACCGTAGAGCGCGATGAACTTCTCACGGGCCCGCGAGATGTCCCGCTCCCAGCGGCGCAGGGACCGCGGCGCCCAGTCGTTGCGCCGCAGCTCGTCGAGCACCGCGCCGTGGATGCGCGTCCAGGCGAACTGTTCGAGCGTCGCGCCCTTGGCGGGGTCGTAGCGATCGAGCGAGCGCATCAGCGCCTCGAGACCGCAGGAGACGAAGTCCTCCACGTCGCAGCGCGCGGGGATCTCGCGTGCCTTGCGGTAGACGATGTACTTCACCATCGGCGCGAGGGTGAGCACCAATCGGTTCCGCAGGCCGGCATCGCCCGTCGAGTGGTACTGCTCCCATAGCTGTTGAACGGTCTCGCTGCTGGCCCGCTCGGCTGTTGCTCGCGTCACTGGTGACTCCTGGCACGTCACGAAGGTTTCTCGGAGCCGACGCCCCCGCCGCCGGCAGCTGCTACATCGGCGCGCGCCGGGGAGAACCTGAAGGGGCCGGAGCGCTCCACGGGCCGATCCGCCATCTTTTGGCGCGCTGCGACGCCGGTTGGCCGCGGTCCGAAGTGCTCCTGAGCAGGCGTTTTGCGGGAAACCCGCACACCGCTGGGGTCGGGCCGCAGACCTTCGCCCGACGCCCCCCTGACCGGCCCCCGGGCGGGGACCGAGGCGCAGGGGCCGTGCAGACCGGGATTAAGGGTCTCGGTCCCCGTGCCGATGACCAGAGGGCCCAACTCGATCAAGGATCGCGCCGCATGGCCCTTCGCCTGACCAAGACCTCTCTGCCCGCCAGCCCCGGCCCCTCGGAGGCCGAGGCGGCGCAGCATGCCTATCACGCCGAGAACCTGCAGGTCCAGGGGTTCCTCACGCGCGCCGGCGCGTTCATCAGCGCGGGCGAGCTCACCCAGTACATCCAGCTGTTCAGCGAGGCGGGCGAGCTCGAGAACCCCCAGCGGGTCTACCAGGTCCGCAAGCTGCTGCTCGAGCGCGGGCTCGCGGCGCTTCCGACGCTGAGCGAGAAGCGCGCGACCGAGCTGCTGCTGGCGATGGCCCGGGCCGCCCTGGCCGTCCTCGAGGCCGATCCCGCCGAGCCGGTGCTCCTCAACTACACCGGCGTCGTGCTCTACGAGCTGTGGGCGCTCGACGGAGCCAGGGCGCTGTTCCAGGCCGCCAAGCGACTCGACCCGGAGCTGCCGCATCTCGATCGAAACCTGAGCGAGATCGCCAACCGCGGTCGCTCGGCCCAGCATCGCAAGCTCTCGTTCCACCCCGTGCTCGCCGACCTCTCCAAGCGGGCACGGCGCGTCGCCGCCCGCGCCAAGCCCGCCTCCGATCAGCGCATCAGCCTCGTCATGATCGTCCGCGACGAGGAGGAGATGCTCCCCCGCACCCTCGAGGCCGTCCGTCCCGCGGTGGACGAGATCATCGTGGTCGACACCGGCTCCACCGACGCGACGATCGAGATCGCCCGATCCTTCGGTGCGAAGGTGATCGAGCGGGAATGGACCGGCTCGTTCAGCGACGCCCGCAACGCGTCACTGGAGGCCGCGACGGGTGACTGGTTCATCTACCTCGACGCCGATGAGGTCCTCGTCAGCGAGGACGTCGAGGCCCTGCGAGCGCTGGCGGGACAGACCTGGCGGGAGGCCTTCTTCCTGCACGAGACGAACTTCACCGGTAACGACGAGGGCACCGGCGTCTCGATCGTGCACAGCGCGCTGCGCATGTTCCGCAACCGGCCCAACTACCGTTTCACCGGGCGGCTGCATGAGCAGATCGCCTACCACCTGCCGGCCTATCTGCCCGAGCGCGTCGCCCAGTCGACCGTGCGCGTCAACCATTACGGCTACCTCGGGGTCGTCCGGGAGTCCAAGGACAAGGCGCGCCGCAACCTCGAGCTGCTGCTGGCGCAACAGCGCGAGACGCCCGCGCACGAGCTGAACGCCTTCTTCCACTACAACCTCGGTTCCGAGTACTTCGCCGCCGGCGAGGTCGAGAAGGCGGTGGCCGAGTACGAGACCGGCTTCCGCCGCCTGGAGACGGACGGCACCTTCTGGCACGAGTACGCGCCGTCGTTGGTCCTGCGATCGGTCAAGGCACTGCGGGCCGCCGGCCGCCTCGAGGACGCGCTGAGCCGAGCGACTCTGGGCCTGGAGCGCTTCCCGGGCTTCACGGACCTCGTCTACGAGCAGGGCATGGCCTGCCTCGCGCTCGAGCGCGCCGACGCCGCCGAGGCGCACATGCGGCGTGCCATGGAGATGGGCGACGCTCCGGCCCGGTACACGGCGACCGTCGGCGCGGGCACGTTCATGCCGAGGATCATCCTGGCCACCGTCCATCTCAACCGCGGCGAGTGGGAACCGGCGCTCGAGCTGCTGGCGTGGTGCATCGAACACCACACCGAGCACATCGGGACGATCTACCCGTATGCCACGGCGCTGCTGCGATCCGGCGTGGAGCCGGCGGCGGTGGTGGCGAGGATCGAGGCCGTCAGTCAGCGGCTGCCGGCGGCCGGGCGCTTCATGTTGGGCACCGCGCTGTTCGAACAGGGGCACGCGGACGGGGCCGAGGCACAGTTCCGGCAGGTGCTCGAGCGCCAGCCGCATGGCTCCGCCGCCCGGGCGGCGCTCGTCGAGTCACTGATGTACCAGCGCCGCTACGCCGAGGCCGCACAGGAGGCCGAGCGCACCTCCGAGGACGGTGGCTTTGCCGTCGTGGTGGTGCGCAGCGAACTGTTCGCGCGCCTGCTGGCGGGCGACCTGACGGGTGCCGAGGCGGCGCTCGAGCGCGCTCAGCGTGTCGGCCTGCCCGCCGGCGAGCGCGGGCTGTACGCCAGCTGGCTGGCGGCGCGGCGCGGCGAGGCGGCACCGCTGCCGCCCGCCGATGGCGTGCCCCTGCTGGCCCTGATGCTCGAGTCGTTGCTCCGGGTGCGGGACTTCGAGAACTTCGAAGCGCTGCTGCCGCTGCTCGATGCGGCGCCATTGAGCGAGCGGGAGCGGCGCGAGCTCCTCGCCCAGATGTATCTGCGGCGCGGCTTCCTGCGCTCGGCGGGGCGCGAATGGATGGCCGTCTGCGAGCAGCAGCCCGATGCGCGTGCGCTCGTCGGGCTGGCTCGGGTGGCGCTGGCCAACGACCAGCCCGAGACCGCCCGCACGTTCGCGGGCCAGGCGGTCCAGCTCGACCCGCGCGACGAGGACGCGCGAGCCGTGCTCGGACGGGCCGACGCTCGACTGGCCGAGCCGCGGCGGGAGCCGGTCGCCGCTTGAACGGTCGGCGCCCGCGCCATCCCCGAACCACGCGGAGCTGGGCGTCGCCGGGCACCGGCGGGCCAGGGTGTCCATCGTTTGTCCAGAGCCTTCAAGTTTGGCCGGCGCCCGGACGATCACACGAGTTGAAGCTGTGGGCTGTGGTGCGCGACCGCGCACCGAGAGGCACAAGGAGTGCGATCCCATTGAGTTCTGAGGTTGATCTGCCGGATGCACCCCCGCTCGAGGTCCTGCGTGACATCGCGGCGGCCGCGGAGGCATACGAGCAACTGAGCTCGCGTGGACGACGGGTGCACTTCGGTCTCGACACGACCGCCGGGACCGTGGCCATCGAGCTGCGGGATCTGACGGGGGCCCGGGTCACGCGACTCAGTCCCAGCGACGCGCTGCAACTGGCCGCGGGCCACGGACTCAGATAACCGAGAGGAACACCGACATGGCAACTTCAGGCGTCTCGAGCTCGACCTCCTCCGGGCTCCTCACCCCGACGACGATCAGCAGCTCCGGCGGCCTCACGTCGACCTCGACGCTGACCAACAACGGCGCCGGGGGACAGCTGCAGATCACGGGGCTCGCCTCGGGGATCAACACCAACCAGCTCATTCAGGCGGAGCTCGCCCTCAAGGAGCTGCCGCTGATCAACATGCAGGACAGCATCACGGCGCTCAACGAGCAGAACACGCAGCTGAGCATGATGCAGACGGGCCTGCAGAACGTCTCCTTCGATGCGCTCGACCTGGGCCAGCCAAGCCTCTTCTTCCAGGCCCAGACCGTCACCTCGAGCGACCCCTCGCTCGTGACCGCGGCGGCGACGATGGACGTCGGCGCGGTCATCGGCTCCACGACCGTCTCTGTCCTGTCGCTGGCGAGCGCATCCCAGGCGACCTTCGCCTACACCGCGCCCGCGAGCAGCGCGGACACGCTGACCATCCAGAACGATCAGGGCACCCAGCAGATCAGCGTGACGGCCGGGGAGAGCAACGCCAACATCGCCGACGCGATCAACAGCGACAACTCAGGGATCGCCTACGCGACGGTGCTCAGCAACGGGCAGCTCGTGATCTCCTCGCGCACGACCGGCAACGGAGGCAGCACGGCGAGCGGCAACGGCAACCCGATCACCCTCACCTCCTCAACCTCCGGGGCGATCACCCCGGTCAGCTCACAGGCCGGACAGGATGCCGAGGTGGTGATCAACGGCGCGACGAGCAGCCCCACCTACTCGCCGACCGACACGATCACCGACGCGGTGCCCGGGGTGACCCTCACCCTGAACGGGGTGACGCCGACCAACGCCCCGGTCACCATCACCACCTCTCCCCCCGCTCCGAACACGAACAACATCGTGGCCGCGGTGCAGCAGTTCGTCAACGACTACAACAGCGCCATCCAGGGCGTCGAGAGCGCGATCAACACGCCGCCCGCGAGCGAGACGAACTCGGCCGCCGCGAGCGGCTACAGCGGATCGCTGTTCGGCGACCCGGAGCTCGAGAACATGCTGTCCTCGATCCGCAGCGCCGTCTACACCTCCGACCCCACCCTCACCGTGGGGTATCAGTCACTGCAGGACCTCGGCATCTCCACGGGCGCGTCGACCGGCACCGTCAACGCCGCCTCCAAGGCCGGAATGCTGACCCTCGACACCACGAAGCTGACCGCGGCCCTCCAGGCCAACCCGAGCGCGGTGCAGGCGGCGCTCGCGTCCTGGTCGAGCCAGTTCCAGACCGTGGTCAACGCGGCATCGGGGCCGTACGGCGCGCTGCAGGCGCGCATCGCGGGCAACAACACCGAGATCACCGACCTCAACAGCCAGCTCGTCACCCAGCAGCAGATGTTCAACAACGAGGAGAAGGCGCTGCAGGCGCAGTGGGCGACGATCGAGGCGACGCTCGCGAAGTTGAACAGCCAGAAGTCGTCGCTGTCGATCTTCTCCGGCGGCTCGTCCAGCGGCTCCTCCACGACGGGCGGGTAGGCGCACCGCGAGCGACGGCGGACGGCGCGCCGCCGTACCCGTGGGCTGACGGGCCGGAGCCCCCGCCGCCGTATCCCGTGCTCGCCCGACGCTAAAGCACGCCGGGCAGATGCCGAATACATGTTCAGACCTCGATGGCCACGAACTACACCGCCCCACGTGACCAATATCAGCGCTCAGCGGTCCTGACCGCCACTCAGGAGCAGCTGATCGTGATGCTCTATGACGGCGCCGGCCGCTATCTCGCTCAGGCGGCGGTGGCGATGGGCGAGCGCCAGATCGAGGCGGCGCACAACAAGCTCCGCCGGGCCGAACTGATCATCGGCCACCTGCAGGCGTCCCTCGACTTCGAGCGTGGCGGCGAGATCGCTCCCCGGCTCGCCTCGATCTACCTCTTCTGTCAGCGTCACCTCAACCAGGCCCGCCTGAACTCCGACCCCGAGCCGATCGACGAGGTTCGCCGGCTGCTCGGGACCCTCCGCGACGCCTGGTCGCAGATCGCCACCGCATGACGCGGGACGACGAGCAGGCCCCGTACCGAACGCTCGTCAAGCTGATCGAGCGCGAGCTCGAGCTGGCCGGCCGGGGCCTGATCGACGAGCTGGAGGAGGCCGTCGACCGAACCGGGGAGCTCCTCGCCACGCTGCCCGTCCCCGCACCGGAGTCGGCTCGGCCGCTGCTGCTGCGCGCCGATGCGTTGCGCCGGCGGGTGACGATCGAGACCCGGCGCCTGCAGGAGAGCATCGAGCACTCCCGCTCGAGCCTCCGGCGGGCTCGGAAGATCGCCCGGCGCTACAGCGGCCAGCCCTCGGCGCGGATCTCGACCTCAGCCTGATCATCGACTCCGCACCCGCCATGTCCCGCGCTCCGGCGGCTGCCGGCACGACCGGTCGCAGACCGCACAACCGCCCGCAACTCAAGCCGGCGTTGGTTTGCGCCGACTAACTGAGCAATGCGCCTGATCTCGCTGGCCCGAGCAGAAGACGGAGCCGAACTCGGACGGGACGTTCTGATCGGACGGCCGGACGGGGTTCCCCTGCTGCGCGCCGGGGTGACGATCACCCCGCGCTACCGCGAGCTGCTCGCCCGCGCCGGCATCTCGGCGATCTATGTCGAGGACGACGTGAGCGCCGGAATCGCCGTCGACCCGATCATCGACGACCAGACCAGAGAGGTGGCCACCCGGGCGGTGTCCGGCGCCTACACGACGGCCCGAGACTCGCTCGGTCGTGGCCGGCGCCTGGCCCCCGAGGCGGTGCGGGAACTCGAGGACGTCGTCCGGCGGATCATGGCCCAGATCGAATCCTCGGGCGGGGCGGCGCGCGCGCTGGCCGACCTCTCCTCGGCCGACGGCTACACCTTCCAGCACTCGATCGACGTGACCGCGCTCGGCCTGCTCATCGGGTCCCGGTACTTCAACACGCACGGGTGGGTGAACTTCCGGGGCGAGTCGCGCTTCGACGAGATGGAGGATCGCCTCTCGATCCTCGGCGTCGGCCTGCTCCTGCACGACATCGGCAAGCTGGCGATCCCGCTCGGCATCCTGAACAAACCGGGCAAACTGACCGCGGAGGAGTGGTCGATCATGAAGACCCACCCGCGCGCCGGCGTCGACATGCTCGACGGCAGCCGATGGAGCCCGCTGGTGAAGGCCGTCGTGCTGCGACACCATGAACGGTGGAACGGCGCCGGGTATCCCGACGGCCGGGTCGGCACCGAGATCCACCAGATGGCGCGCATCGCCGCCGTCGCCGACGTGTTCGACGCGATCACCTCGGAGCGGCTCTACGCCCCGGCGCAGCCCGCCCACGAGGGCGTGCGGGCGATCATGGCCGGGCGCGGGACGTTGTTCGAGCCGGCGGTCGTCGATGCCTTTCTCCAGGTGGTGGCGCCGTTTCCGGCCGGCACCGAGGTCGAGCTCACCGACGGGCGAATCGGCATCGTCGCCAGCGTGCCCGATCAGGCCCTCGACCGCCCGGTCGTGCGCCTGATCAGCCGGGACGGGATGGCGGATGAGGAGGTCTCGCTCCTCGACGACCCGTGCCTCGGGATCAAGGGTTGGGAGCACAGCCCGCTCCCTTCGACCGTCTCGGTCTGACGTACTCCGCTCCCCCTCGACCCTCCCCGCCGGGGCGAGGCCGGGCTCCGGGGTCGGCGTGCGGGCCGCGGCGGTGACGCGCCCGAGGCGACGCTCAAGGTTCGATCCACGACGCCGATAACCGGTGTGACCGCCACGGAGCGCGGTCTTGGATGAACAGCCCAGGGAGGGCTTGAACACCGTGCCCGACGAGGTACCCGCATGTCCCTCCTTGACAACACCCAGTTGGCGCTCGAGTCCGCCATGAGCGGATCCATGCTCCGCCAATCCGTCCTGGCCAACGACCTGGCCAACGCGAACACGCCGAACTTCCGGCCCGAGGACGTCAACTTCCAGCAGACGCTGGCCGGCGCGATGGCCTCGGGTCAGTCGCCGACGTCGGTGACCTTCACACCGTTCACGGAGAACGTCGTCAACTCGGCCGACGGCAACGGCGTCAATTCCGACGCGGTGAACGCGCAGATCGCCGCGAATGGCCTGCTCTACCAGGACCTCACCGAGATCGCCGCCAAGCGCGAGGGGATCCTCACCACCGCGATGAACGCCACCACCTCGGCATGAGCTTCTTCGACGCGCTCAACATCTCCGCCACCGGCCTCACCGCCGAGCGGATGCAGATGGACGTCACGGCCGAGAACCTGGCGAACGCCCAGTCGACGAACAACGGCAACCCCTACAAGCCGCAGGCCGTCGAGCTCTCCGCCGTCGGCTCCGGCAACAACTTCCAGGCCCAGCTCAGCTCCGCCCTCGGCGGGAGCGCGCCGACGCCGGGCGGCGTGCAGGTGACCGGGATCGTCACCGAGAACGTCCCCGACCAGCTCGTCTATGACCCCGGCAACCCGCAGGCCAATGCCCAGGGCTACGTGAAGGAGCCGAACATCCAGCCCGTGACCGAGATGACGAACCTGATCTCCGAATCGAACGCGTACCAGGCGGACGTGACGGCGATGACCACCGCAAAGCAGATGTACTCCGAGACCCTCCAGATCCTGAAATGATCACCCCCTCCCTCGGCATCGGCCCGCTCGGGGCCAGCATCGGCGGCCTGGGCGCGAGCCTTCCGTCGCCCAGCGCGACCGGCGCGGGCACGCCCGGCGGCCAGAGCTTCGGCGACGCGCTCGCCGGCGCAATCGGGTCCCTCGAGACCTCCCAGGCGAACGCCACCCAGGCGGCGCAGCAGCTCGCCACCGGCCAGGCCACCGATCCGACCAAGGTCATCGCCACGGTCGAGAACGCGGCGCTGGCCATGGACTTCGCATCGCAGATCCGCAACCAGATCGACACCGCCGCCACCACCATCTTCCAGACCCAGGTGTAACCCCCTCCCGCCATGAACCTCAACTTCCGCGACATCGCCGCCAAGCTCTCCCCGAAGGGCTGGCTGACGGTCGGAGCCGCCGCGATCGTCGGCGTGCTCTTCATCTACCTGCTGATGAGCCTCGCCTCCGCCCCCAGCTACGCGACGCTCGTCGCCGGTGAGACACCGGCCCAGACCGAGAAGATCACCTCGGCCCTCTCGACCGGCGGCATCGCCTACCAGCTGTCGAACAACGGCACCGCGGTCATGGTGAATCCGAGCGACGTCGGCAAGGCGCGTGACCTCCTCGACGTCCAGGGCCTGCTCGCCGGCACGGCGGGCAGCCTCAGCTCCTACATGGGCTCCACGAGCCTCGGCGAGAGCCAGTTCCAGCAGCAGGAGCAGACGACCTCGGCGATCGAGCAGCAGCTCGATCAGACGATCGAGGGGATGAACGGGATCAACATCGCCCAGGTGCAGCTTGCGATCCCCAACCAGGCGAACAACCTGTTCACGGGGACGAACACCCAACCGACCGCATCGGTGCTCCTCAACACCTCGAGCACGCTGAGCCCGACGGCGGTCAAGGCCATCGCGGGGCTCGTGGCCGGCGACGTGAGCGGTCTGTCCCAGAACAGGATCACGATCACCGATCAGAACGGTGACGTGCTCTGGCCCAGCTCGTCCAACTCCAACCTCAGCACCTCCCTGACCGCGAAGCAGTCGGCGCAGAACGCCTACGACCAGCAGCTCGCCGACCAGGTCGACGCGACGCTCGCCGCGACGCTCGGGCCGGGAATGGCGATCGCCAACGTCAACGCGGACCTGAACGCCAATCAGGAGAACCTCGCGTCGGTGACCTACAGCAAGAAGGTCACCCCCGCCTCCACGGCGGTCACGCAGGAGTCGTTGAAGGGTGGAGGGGCCGGCCCGGGCGGCACCGCCGGCAACAGCGCGACCAACCTCGCCGGCATCGCCGGCGCCGCGGGCGGCGGCAACTCCAACTACAGCAATCGCACGTCCACGACGATCAACGACGTCAGCCACACGATCTCCCGCACCGTCGTGGCGCCCGGAGCGATCAACCGTCAGAGCATCTCGGTCCTGATCAACAGCAAGAAGGTCCCGGCGAGCGAGCTGCCGATCATCCGTCAGACGGTGGAGAACGCGGTCGGCTTCAACGCCAAGCGCGGCGACACGATCTCGATCGGCTCGCTCCCGTTCGCCAAGATCGCCAGCCCGGCGGCCGCGTCCTCCTCGACCACGAGCATGATGAGCGACGCCAAGTACGGCCTGGTCGGCGTCGGAGCCCTCGTCTTCCTGTTCATGATGAGCCGCATGCTGCGCCGGCGGGAGACCGAGCCGTTCGCCGGTCAGCCGACGTGGCTGCGTGAGCTCGAGCAGCCCCGCTCGCTCGCCGAGATCGAGGCCCAGACGCAGATGCTCGACCTCGACGGGCCACAGGTGATCACGCGCCTGCGACCCCCGGTCAACGTCGCGCGTGAGCAGGTGGAGGACCTCGTCGATCGTGACCCGGAGCGCGTCGCGCTGCAGCTCCGTCAGTGGATGACCGAGGACTGATGGCGGTCGAGCTCTACCAGCAGCCGCAGGCCCCGGCACCGGCGGCGCCGAAGGTCGGCGGCCCGAAGATCAACGGCCGCAAGAAGGCGGCCATGCTGCTCGTCGCCCTCGGCCCGGAGCGCGCCTCCGAGGTGTTCAAGCACCTTCACTACGAGGAGATCGAGTCGCTGTCGCTCGAGATGGCCAAGATGCAGCACGTCGAGCCAACGATGACGACGCGGATCATGGAGGAGCTCGCGGCCACCGTGACCGCCTTTGACTCGATCGCGGCCGGCGGCGTCGAATACGCCCGCGAGGTGCTCGAGCGCGCGATCGGCCAGGACCGTGCCGCCGAGATCATCGGCCGGCTCTCCTCCGTCATCGAGATGCGGCCGTTCGAGTTCCTGCGGCGCACGGCCCCCGAGCAGATCGTCGCCTTCCTGCGCAACGAGGCGCCGCAGACGATCGCCCTGGTCGTCGCGAACCTTCACACGACCCTCGCCGCGCAGGTGCTCGCCAACCTCCCGGAGGACGAGCAGGCGGAGATCGCCCTGCGCATCGCGCGCATGGGCGAGACGAGCCCGGATGTGGTCAAACAGGTCGAGGACGTGATGCGGGCCAAGCTCGCCACGATCGTGCAGAACGAGTACACGACGACGGGCGGGGTCAAGTCCCTGGCCGAGATCCTCAACCACACCGACCGCCCGACCGAGCGCAACGTGCTCGACTCGCTCACCGAGACCGACGAGGAGCTCGCCGCCGAGGTTCGGCGCCTGCTGTTCGTGTTCGAGGACATCGTCAAGATCGACGACCGCTCGATCCAGCTCGTCCTCCGCGAGGCCGACCAGAAGGATCTGGCCCTCGCGCTGCGCGGGGTCAGCGACGAGGTCAAGACCCGGGTGCTCAACAACATGTCCGAGCGCGGCGCCCAGATGCTGCTCGAGGAGATGGAATACCAGCCGCCGCAGCGCAAGCGTGTCGTCGAGGAGGCCCAGGGTCGGATCGTCGCCATCGTGCGACGCCTCGAGGAGGCCGGCGCGATCGTCCTCTCCCGCAGCGAAGCCGACGTGATGTTCTAGTGGACCGCTAGCGCCGCGTGTCGACCCAGACGATCAACACCTATGCCTTCCGGCAGCTCGAGCGCACGAGCTCGACCGGCCACTCCCCCGCCGAGGTCGTGGCCCACGCGCAGGCGGAGGCGGAGGCGATCCGCGAGCGAGCGCAGGCGGAGGGCCACGCCGCCGGGTACGCGGACGGGCTGGAGCTCGCCCGCACCGAGGCGGCTCCCCTGCTCGCTGCGCTGGCGGACGCCGCCCGAACCGTCGCGGACACCCGCGAGGAGCTGGCCGAGACCCTGACGGCCCAGGCGGCCGAGCTCGCGCTGCTGACCGCCGAGCAGATCATCGCCGGCGCGATTGACGTCGAGCCCGAGCGCATCGTCGACGTCGTGCGCGGCGCTCTGCGCCGCCTCTCCGAGCGTCACCATGTCACAGCGCTGGTCAATCCCGACGACCTTGAGCTGCTCTCGCGGTCGGCCACGGCGCTGCAGGCGCAGCTCGGCGGCATCGAGCACCTCGATGTGCAGGCGGATCGGCGGATCGCGCGTGGCGGCGCGGTCGCCCGAACCACGTACGGCGAGATCGACGTGACGATCAGCGCGCAGCTGCAGTCCGCCCGTGAGCTCGTCGCCGCGACGCTCGCAGGCGATTCGCTCGACGCGCCGGCGGACGGCGCCGCCGAACCGCCGTCCTTCGACGATGAACGCTGATCCCGAGGCCCTCGCGCGAGCCGGACGGGCGATCCGCACGGCCGATCTGGCCAGGCGTCGCGGCCGGGTCGGAGACCTCATCGGATTGATCATCGAGGCGACCGGCATCGAGGCCGAGATCGGCGAGCTGTGCCTCGTTGGTGATGGCCGGCGCGAGGAGCCGGTCCCCACGGAGGTCGTCGGCTTCCGCGGTGGCCGCACGCTGCTGATGCCGCTCGGTGAACTCGGGGGGATCGGTCCGGGCACGCCGGTCGTGCCCACGGGCTCGCCGTTCCGTGTGGAGGTCGGCGAGGCGCTGCGCGGGCGTGTGATCGACGGGCTCGGCCGCCCCCTCGACGGCCGCGGGCCGATCCTCGCCGACGGCTGGCGCTCGACGACCGCCCCGCCCCCGGACGCCTTCACCCGGCCGCGCATCACCGAGCGCGTTGGGCTCGGTGTGCGCGCCCTCGACGCGCTCGTCCCGTGCGGACGCGGTCAGCGCCTGGGCATCTTCGCCGGGTCCGGCGTGGGCAAGTCCTCGTTGATGGGCATGATCGCCCGCTCCACCACCGCCCAGGTCAACGTGATCGGGCTCGTCGGCGAGCGCGGCCGCGAGGTTCGCGAGTTCATCGAGCGCGACCTGGGTGACGCGCTCGCGCACTCCGTGGTGGTCGTGGCGACCTCCGATCAGCCGGCGCTGGTCCGGATCCGTGCCGCGTTCACGGCGACGACGATCGCCGAGTACTTCCGCGATCAGGGCAACGACGTGATGCTGATGATGGACTCGGTCACCCGCTTCGCCATGGCGCAGCGCGAGGTCGGGCTGGCCATCGGCGAGCCACCCGCGACCCGCGGCTACACGCCGAGCGTCTTTGCCCTGCTGCCCCGCCTGCTCGAGCGAGCGGGAACGAGCCCCGAGGGCTCGATCACGGGCCTCTACACCGTGCTGGTCGACGGCGATGACATGAACGAGCCGATCGCGGATGCGGTGCGCTCGATCCTCGACGGGCACATCGTGCTCACGCGGTCGCTGGCCCACGCCGGCCACTCCCCCGCCATCGACGTGCTGCAGAGCGTCTCGCGCCTCGTCGGAGAGATCGTGACGCCGGAGGTGCAGGCCGCGGGACAGCAGATGCGAGCCGCCCTGGCGGCCTACCGGGACAAGGAGGACCTGATCTCGATCGGCGCGTACCAGCGCGGCAGCGATCCGCTCGTCGATGTGGCGCTCGACCAACGTGGCTCGATCGATGCGTTCCTGCGTCAGCGCGTCGACGATCCGACGGGGGCACAGGACGCCGACACGCGCCTGCTCGAGATCGGCGGTGCCCTCGGTGCGGAGCTCGCCGCGGCGCCCCGCGCCGCCGAGACCCCGAGCCCCGACGTGCAGACCGCCTCCCCCGCCGGCGGCCCGAGCGCGATCCCGTCGCTGAGCCTCGCATGACCGCTCGCCGCTGCTCAAGTTCGATCACGATCTGCCGATCACGATGAGCATGAACGGGCCCTCGTATCGCTTCCGCCTGGAACGTGTGCGGGCGCTGCGTGAGCGCAGCGAGGAGCGCGCGAAGCAGGAGTTCGCCGTCGCCCTGCGCGCCCAGCAGCTCGGCCAGGACGAGGTCGTCGAGGTGCGGGCGCGTATCGCGTCGGCCCGGGCCGCCCAGCTGCAGGCGAGCGGCGCCGAGCTGCGCGCGCATCAGTCCTATGTCGAGCGCCTCGAGCATGCACTCGACCTCGCGCTGCAGGAGCTCGCCCGCCGCGAGGTCGAGCTCGCGGCGCGCCTCGCGGAGCTGACCAAGGCGTCACAGGATCTCGAGGCGCTCGAACGCCTCAAGGAGAAGGGCCTCCACGATCACCACCGTGAGGCCGCCCGGGTCGAGCAGAACCTGCTCGATGAAATCGCAGGTAACGGATACTGGAGGCGAGCCGCATGACACCACCTGCGGTGGCACCCCCCGCTCCGGTCGGCTCGCCGCAGACGGCGGCGCCCCCCGGAGGCGGACCTCCGGGCGGCTCTCCCCCAGGCGGAGAACCGTTCGGAACAATGCTCGATTCGGCCCGGACCGCAGTTGCGGAAGGCCACAGGGACACCGGCACGACGGTCGGTGACCACGCGAACAACGGACGGGCGGTGCGCTCACGCGGCGCCTCCTCGACCCACCGTCGCGCCGACGGCGATGCGGCCTCGACGTCACAGACCGACCCTGACGCCGCAAACGCAGCCGCAGCCGCGGCCGCGGCACCGGCGACGCCGGGCCAGCCCGCGTCCCCCGGCGCCGGCGCGAGCGCCAGCGGGTCATCCTCGAGCGCATCGACGAGTGACACGACGCTCAGCACCGTCGCGGCGCTCACGTCCTCCACGGCGCCGTCAACGGCCTCCCGCACCCACGCCGCGTCCGCCGGCGGCTCCACTCCCGCCTCCGCGTCGGCCGACGCGGCGTCGCCCTCGGGCACGGCGGGTGGTACGCCGGCGGCGCCGGTCGGATCGATCCACGTCATGCCGAGCGGCGCGGCGCCCGGGCAGACGGTCGCGCCGCAGCGCGGCACCGACCCCGCGTCGGGAACGCCGGGGGCGGCTGGCGCCACCCCCGCCGCGGCGGGCGGCCAGCCCGCCGCGAGCTCGGCGGCGCCGGCCGGAACCCTGACCTCACCGACCGACGCACGCGGTGGCGACGGGGCGCGGCCGACCTCGGTGGCGAGTCCACAACCGGAGGGCCGCGGGCACACCGCGACCGCCCCGTCGAGAACCGCCTCACCGGCCCGAGCCGCCGCCTCCCCGACAGCCACGACGACCTCGTCGGCCACGACGGGCGCCTCGGGCGCTGCGCAGACACCGCACGGCATGGCGGATCCGGGCGCCCACTCGGGCGCTGGCTCGGCCGGCCACCCCGCGGCCACGACCGAGCACGGCAGTGCCGCGGGCCCGCCGGCGTCGACCTCCCCGTCGACGACGCCGTCCGCGAACGCCGTCTCGGTCCCGGGAACCTCCGCCGCCGATCCGCTCCGCGGCGCCACGCCGACGGGCGGCCAGGGGCGCGAACTCGCGTTCAGCGGCGTGTCGCTGCGAGATGCGGTCGACACGGTGAGGGCCACGTTCACGGCGGCCAACCAGGCGGGCATCTCGACCGCGCGGATCTCCCTGGCGCCGGAGTCGTTGGGGGGCATCAGGATCTCGCTCGCCCAGACGCCGGCCGGACTCGTCGCCCGCGTCGCCGCCGATCACCCGGAGGCGGTCGCGACGCTGCAGCAGAGCGCGGCCGATCTGAAGCGTTCCCTCGAGGACAGCGGGATGTCCCTGCTGCGCCTGGACATCGGGAGCTCCGGCCAGCCGGGCACGGGCAGCTTCGCGGGATCGACGGGCGACGGATCGGGCACGAGCGGGCGCTGGAACGGCGCCGCCGCCTCGCCCGGCGTGGACGACACGACATCAACTCCGACCGAGCTGACGGTCGAGCTGCGCTCCGGCGTGCTCGTCGACGTGCTCGCATGAGCCGAGGGAACTCGCGATGAGCATCTCAACTCCGCCCGCCACCACCAACGCCTCGGGCCAGGCCCAGCAGGGCACGGCGGGCTCAACGATCAGCAACAGCAGCTCCCTGGCCCTCAACACGAACCAGTTTCTGAACCTGATGATGGACGAGCTCCAGCACCAGGATCCGCTGAACCCGTCGTCGAGCGATCCGACCCAGTACCTCACCGAGCTGGCGCAGATGACGGCCGTCGAACAGGAGACCAACACCGCGCAGAACACGCAGACGACCGCGCAGGCGCAGTCGGTGAGCCAGGCGATCAGCCTGATCGGCGACTCGGTGACCTATCTCGACCAGGCGACCGGCAACAAGGTCACCGGCACCGTCTCCAGCGTGCAGATCACAAGCTCGGGCCCGACCCTGACCGTCGCCGGCACCGCGGGCGTCCACCTGGGGTCGATCCTCAACGTCACGGCGGCCGGCACCACGACCGGCACGACGACCGGCACCACGACCGGCACGACCACCGGCACGACCACCACCACGGTCCCGTGAGCGACCTGATCAACAACCCCGCCCTGATCCCGCCCGGAACGGCGGCCGGGGCGCCCGCCCCGGCCGGTCGGCCGGCCGGCCCGCAGGCGCCACAGACCCCGGCGAGTGGACCCTCGTTCGCCGAGGTCCTGGCTCAGCAGGGCGTCGGCGGCACGACCCCGACGTTCTCCAAGCACGCCCTGGAGCGCCTGTCGCGCCGTGGCGTCGATCTCAACACCCAGACCCTCGGTCGCCTGACCGAGGGCATCCAGCGCGCGGCCGGCAAGGGCGCGCGCAACTCAGTGGTCTTCGTGGACGGGACGGCCTTCGTCGCCTCGGTCCAGAACAACACCGTGATCACCGCGGTGACCCCGGAGGCCATGAGGTCTCACGTCTTCACCAACATCGACAGTGCCGTGATCGCCTAGGCGCCACGGATCAACCAGCCAACAGGACACGAACCGCGGCCGGACCTCCTCGAGGAAGCCGCTCAAAGGAGTTGATGGACAGATGATGCCAGGCATGTACTCCGCGATCAGCGGACTCGAAGCCCACCAGCAGATGCTCAACGTCACGGCCAACAACCTGGCCAACGTCGACACGATCGGCTACAAGGCGCAGCGCACGACGTTCGAGTCGGAGCTGTCGATGCTGATCTCCGGCGGGTCGTCGCAGACCGCGTCCAACGGCGGCACCAACCCGGAGCAGGTCGGCCTCGGCGTGGGGGTCGGCTCGATCGACCAGATCATGTCCGCCGGCTCCTTCCAGAACACGGGCAACGCCCTCGACGTCGGCCTGCAGGGCGATGGCTTCCTCGTGGTCGGCACGAGCACCGGCGCACCGACCGCGCCGACCGCGGGCACGTACACGCCGCCGCTGGCCTCGGGCAACGCCGCCGTGGCGATCAATGCCAACAGCACGAGCGCGGGCGTCACCAAGGCGTCGCTGCCGACGGCGATCAGCTACACCCGGGCCGGCAACCTCACGACCGACGCACAGGGCTTCCTCACCACCGCCGGCGGCCAGTACGTGATCGGCTACGCCACGCCCCAGGCGGCCGCGCAGACCGCCGCGCCGGGCAGCGCCGCCGCGCAGACGGCGACCGGCGCGACCTACATCTACATCCCGCCGGGATCGACGAACGTGTCGATCGGTCAGAGTGGAGCGGTCACCTACACCGACAACAACCCGGCGGACACGAACTACGGCCAGACCTGCCTCGCCGGCTACCTGGCGATCGCCTCCTTCCCGAACCAGGCCGGGCTCGCCCGCGAGGCGGGCACCGCCTGGTCGGCCTCCCCCAACTCGGGCTCGGCCAGCTACGGCACCCCGGACAGCGGCCCCTTCGTGAACACGCAGACGATCTCCGGCGAGCTCGAGCAGTCGAACGTCGACATGGCCACCGAGTTCACGAACATGATCGAGGCCGAGCGCGGCTATCAGGCCAACTCGAGCGTGATCAGCACCGCCGACCAGATGATGCAGACCCTCATCCAGATGACGGGCGCCTGATCCGTCGGGACTTGGGCCAACGGCTCCTCGAGCCGATGGTTAAGGGCGGCGCCGACGGTCCGGCGCCGCCCGCTGTCATCATGTGCCGCACCGAGGAGAGAGGACGCAGGCGATGATCTCGCTGCACCGCCTCGGCCACCAGGCCGAGGAGTTTCATCTGAATCCCGATCTGATCGTCACGGTGGAGGCCAATCCCGACACGGTGATCACGCTCACGACCGGCACCAAGATCGTCGTGGCCGAGTCGCCCGAGCGCGTGGTGCAGGACATTCGCGACCACCGGGTCGACGTCCTCTCCGGCGCGCTCAACCGGCGCCGCCAGGAGGGCGCCCAGCCGCACGGCGTCCACGCGCGTCGCGCCGCCCAGGGCATGCTCCTCTCGCTCGACCGAGCCGAGGCCGACGCACCCGCGCCGGACCCGGTCGAGCCGGCCGACGGCACCTGAGCCCCGCCCCACGGCGCACCGCCGAGCTCCGCCGCACCCGCCGCCGCTCCGTCCCGGGCCCGCCCGCGCGCGCCGGAGGCGTCCTGACGTCCATCGGAATTGAAGAAATCGGCGCGGGCGGCCGATGTAGGGCCTATGAAGCTCTCCACGGGTCTGAGCATCGGCATGGCCTTCGTGGGCATTCTGCTCGGCGCCCTGATGGGCGGGACGAGCCCGGCGTCGTTCCTCGACATCCCCGCGGTGCTGATCATCTTCCTCGGCACGGCCGGCGCGACCGGCGCGAGCGTCGGCCCGGAGACGATGAGCAAGATCATCCCGCTCTACAAGGTCGCCCTGAAGAGCAAGCCGCCGGACGTGGGAGAGCGCGTGGCGCTGCTCGTCTCGCTCGCCGAACAGGCGCGCCGCGAGGGCCTGCTCGCGCTCGACGAGCGCGTCAATCAGATCGACGACGAGTTCACCCGCAAGGGGCTGCAGCTCGTCGTGGACGGCATCGACCCGGACCTCGTCCGCGACGTCCTCGAGGCCGAGATCGACGGCATGATCGCGCGCCACCACCACGGCTCGGCGATGTTCACCAAGGCCGGCGGCTTCGCCCCGACGATGGGCATCATCGGCACGGTGATGGGCCTGGTGCACGTGCTCCAGAACCTGTCGGCCCCCTCCACGCTCGGCCCCTCGATCTCGAGCGCGTTCGTCGCCACGCTCCTGGGCATCGGCTCGGCCAACGTGATCTACCTGCCGGTGGCCGGCCGTCTCGAGGGCCTGTCGAAGGCGGAGGTCGAGCTGCGCACACTCACCCTCGACGGGATCCTCGCCGTCCAGGCCGGGGACAACCCCCGCGTCGTCGCCGAGAAGCTCAACTCCTACATCGCCCCGATCGACCGCGTGAGCGAGGAGGAGCCGCCGGTCGCGCAGGTCGGGCAGCGTGAGCGCGCCGAGGCCGCCTGATGGCCCGCGGATCGCGACGCCGGGGCGCCGACGGCGGCGGAGAGCACGAGAGCGGAGAACGATGGCTGCTCACCTACTCGGACATGATCACGCTGCTGCTGGCGCTGTTCGTCGTGCTGTTCTCGATCTCCTCGGTGAACATCTCCAAGTACGTCAGCCTGCAGCAGTCGTTGAAGGCCGCCTTCTCGGGCGCGATCCTCAACGGCGGCAGCTCGATCCTGAACGCGGGCGCCGACTCGACCGCCCGGAACTCCCCGAACAACACGGTGATCCCGGCGATCGTCCCGCTCACCCCGACCGTGCCCAAGCCGACCGACCGCGGGGCACAGGCGAGCCAGGCGCAGATCAACGCGCTGCTCAAGGAGGCGCAGAACGCCTCCCAGGAGAACAGCGACTTCCTCGCCCTGCAGCATCGCCTGAACGCCTACGCGCAGGCGCACGGCTGGGCCAACCAGGTGAAGGCGCAGATCAACCAGCAGGGCCTCGTCGTCACCGTCCTCACCGACAACCTGCTGTTCGCCTCCGGGCAGGACGCGCTCGAGCCGCAGAGCTACCCGCTGCTCACCGAGATCGCCACCCTGATCAACCTCGACGTCGAGGACCATCCGGTCGTGGTCGAGGGTTACACGGACAACGTCCCGATCGCCGACTCGCAGTTCCCGAGCAACTGGTGGCTCTCGAGCGGGCGGGCCAACGTCGTGCTCCAGTACCTGCTCGACCGCGGCGTGCCGGCGGCTCGCCTCAGCTCCCAGGGCTACGGCGAGGAGCACCCCGTCGCCTCCAACGCCACCCCGGCCGGCCGGGCTCAGAACCGGCGGGTGGAGGTCGTCTTCGAACGCAAGTACCCGGTACCTAACCCAGGCGCATAACCATGAACAAGAAGCTCCTCATTCCCATCATCGTCGTCATCGTGGGTGTCGTCGGCTTCGCCGGCTACACGTTCGCGATGCCCAAGAAGCACGCCAAGGTGAAGGTCGACGGCACGATCTACATCCTCCCCAAGCAGTTCACCCTGAACATGCGGGGCGGCCAGTACGCGACCCTCACCGTGGCCCTGCTGCTGGCGCCGACCCAGAGCATCGGGGTGACCAGCCCGACGAACCCGCCTCCGACCGGCTTCGGCAGCCTGACCGAGGAGGCGGTGATCCGCGCGATCATCACCAACGACGTCACGGATCAGCCCGCGAGCGCGCTCGTCACCCAGCCGGGCCGGCGCGCGCTCGAGCACCGGATCCTCGCCGACATCCGCGCGCAGACCGACACGAAGGTGAACAACATCTATTTCACGGATGTGGCGGTCCAGTAGACCGTCTACCGTGTCCGTATGTCCGAACCCGTCGAGCTCGAGCAACTGACCGACACCGGCGCCGCCCAGGACCCGCCCGGGATGGCGGATCTGCGGCGCCTCAGTGACGTGCCGATCGATCTCACGGTCGAGATCGGGCGCACCCGCCTGACCGTCGGCGAGACGCTTGAGCTCCGTCAGGGCTCGATCCTCACCCTGAACCGCATGGCCGGCGAGCCGGTCGATCTGCTCGTCAACGGGACCCCGATCGCCCGCGGCGAGGTCGTCTTCGTCGACGAGCAGTTCGGGGTGCGCATCACCGAGGTGGTCGGCGCCGCGGGAGCCCGTCCCACCCCGCCCCCGGTCGCGGGCTCCGAGCCCGCGGCCGACGCCGCGAGCTAGCCCTTCCCCGCGGGCGCCTCGCCGCTGCTTCGGCGCCCGGCTCCGCCGCGCTCACCGGCCCTCCCACAGCCCACCCCGGGGCTAAAGCTCTGCCCGCGCGCGCCGAAGATCGGGGTACGGGTTCGCGCTCGCCGCGTGGTTGCCCGCCAAGTCAATCAGGAGGATTCCAATGTCGGACGAGAACCAAGCGCGGCAATTGGTCGTCTTCACCCTCGGAGCCGAGCAGTACGCGTTGCCGATCGAGCAGGTGCACGAGATCATCCGCTACAACGAGCCGCGTTCGGTCGCGTCGCCGATCGCCTGGGTGCGCGGCGTCATCAGCCTGCGTGGGCGAATCGTCCCGGTGTACGACCTCGCCGCCCGCCTCGGCCTCGCCTCGGAGCTGAGTGAGGCGACGAAGATCGTCATCGTCGAGTCCGCCGACGAGACCGTCGGCGTGATCGTCGATGAGGTCGAGGAGGTCCTGACGGTCGAGGAGGCCGACTTCGAGGAGGTGCCGGGTGCCGACTCGGAGCTGATCGAGGCGATCGCCAAGATCGGGGACCGGCTCGTCGTCCTGCTCAAGCCGGGCACGATCTTCCTCGGCCTCGGCTCCGGCCAGCTGGCCCAGGCCGCCTAGGGACGCGAGACGAGACGAGACGATGTCGGTCGAGACCCCGCCACGTGTCGTCGTCGCCGACGACAGCGCGATGATGCGACGGATCGTCGCATCATCGCTGTCGCGCGCCGGGGTCCAGATCGTCGCCAGCGCGGCGAACGGCGATGAGGCGCTCGCCGCCTGCGACCGCGAGCGGCCGGACGCGCTGATGCTCGACCTCTCGATGCCCGGCCTGGACGGCATCGGCGTGCTGCGGGCGCTGCGCCAGCGGGGCCGCTCGGAGCTCCCGGTGATCGTCGTCTCCGCGTTCTCCCCGACGCAGGGGGCCCGGGCCGTTGACGCCCTCGCGGAGGGGGCCTTCGATCTCGTCGCCAAGCCGGCGATCGGCGAGAGCCTCGACGC
>DAIDJO010000119.1 GCA_027451345.1 Solirubrobacterales bacterium | reverse complement strand
CCCCTTCACGGTGCCGTTGATCTGCTCCATCACCGTGTCGTAGGTCGAGTGGCTGCCGGTGAGGCGCGGCAGGTAGTCGAAGCAGAAGTCGGTCTCCGCGGTGGCCGCCTCCCCCCACCACGCCTTGAGCAGGCTCACGGTGTAGTCGCTCATGTTCCCCCAGAAGCCTCGCCGGGGCGCGTCCCCGGCGAGGAACGTCTCGAGGTCCTCGGCCTTGTGGGCGTGCGGCATCGGGATGTAGCCCGGGAGGGTGTCGAACAGCGTCGGGATGTCACTCGAGCCCTGGATCGAGGCGTGTCCGCGCATCGCCATCACCCCTCCCCCGGGCCGGCCCATGTTGCCGAGCAGCAGCTGCAGGATCGAGGCGCAGCGGATGTACTGGGAGCCGATCGTGTGCTGGGTCCAGCCGACCCCGTGCACGAACGCGGCCGTCCGCTCACGGCCGGAGTTCTCGATGAACAGGCGGCAGACCTGGAGGAAGAGGTCCTGCGGGATCCCGCAGACGCGCTCGACCATCTCCGGGGTGTAGCGCTCGAAGTGCCGCTTGAGGATCTGGTAGACGCAGCGCGGGTGCTGAAGGGTCGGGTCGAGCGTCGGCTCGCCCCGGGCGTCCTCGCCCGCCTGCCCCTCGCCACCGGTTCCCATGCGGCTGAGGCTGCCCTCCTGGTCGCGCTGACCGGCCGCCGCAGCGACGAACGCGCCCTCGTACTGCCAGCTCGTCGGGTCGTAGGTGCGCGCCTCCGCGTCGAAGCCGGAGAACATCCCGTCGACGTCGGCGTCCTGGAACTCCTCGCGGACGATCGTCGGCGCGTTCGTGTACGCCACGACGTACTCCCGGAAGTCGGACTCGGTCTGCAGCACGTGGTTGATCACGCCGCCGAGGAAGGCGATGTCGGTCCCGGGGCGGATCGGCACGAACAGGTCGGCGAGGGCGCTCGTGCGCGAGTAGTGCGGGTCGATGTGGACGATCGTCGCACCCCGGCTCTTGGCCTCGAGCACCCACTGGAAGGCGACGGGATGCGCCTCGGCCATGTTCGAGCCCTCGAGGACGATCAGATCCGAGTTCTGCAGGTCGCCCGGCAGCGTGCTCGAGGCGCCGCGCCCGAACGAGGTCCCGAGGCCGACGACGGTCGAGCTGTGGCACACGCGCGCCTGGTTCTCGATCTGGACGATGCCGAAGGCGGTGAGGAACTTCTTGATCAGGTAGTTCTCCTCGTTGTCGAGGGTGGCGCCACCGAGCGCCGCGATGCTCATGCATCGCCGGGTGCGGGCGCCGTCACGCTCCCACTCCCAACCCTCGGCGCGGGTGCGGACCATGCGCTCGGCGACCATGTCCATCGCGGTGTCGAGGTCGAGCCGCTGCCAGTCGGTCGCGTACGGCGCCCGGTAGAGCACGTGCTGTTCGCGGGCCGACCCGGTCGTCAGCTGCAGCGACGCCGAGCCCTTCGGGCACAGGCGCCCGCGGCTGTGTGGCGCGTCCGGGTCGCCCTCGATCTGGACGACGCGCTCATCCTTGACGTACACGTTCTGCGCGCAGCCGACCGCGCAGTACGGGCAGACGGACTTGACGACTCGGTCGGCGGAGGCCGTGCGCGGCACCAACCGCTTGGAGCCGCGCGACTTGGCGGCGCGACCGCGCGCGAGGCGGTCCGTGCCGGTGAGTTGCCGGAGCACCGGCCAGGTGTCGGAGATCAGGTCCATCAGCCGAGCTCCCGCTCCGCCCGGGCGCGCACCCAGGCCTCGACGAGGTCGTTGCGCACCGGGTTGTGCTCCCGTGGGTTGACGAGCACCTGCGGGCTGCTGAGGGTCGGCCCTGCCCCGGTGCGCTCGGACAGGTCCGGCACGCCGCCGCCGTCCGCCGGCACCCCCGTGGCGACCATGAAGGCGAGGCCCGGCCGGACGTCGAGGGCGACGCCGACCGCCTCCCAGGAGCGCTCGTCGCGCACCGCCTCCCGCACGGCCTCCCGGGTCACGAGCAGCTCTCCATCGGCCCGCGTCACCATCCCTCACCCCCGGTGCATGAACTCGGGCAGCATCTGCCGCAGGGATTCGGTGACCATCCGCTTCGCGTGCTCGTCCCCGCCGATCACCGACGAGGCGAACGCCCGGGCCTGCGCGACGGTGATGTGCGGTGGCAGCGGCGGCACCTCGGGGTCGGTGAGCGCCTCGTAGAGCACCGGCCGATCGGCGCTCAGTGCCTCGTCCCAGGCCGGTCCGACCTCCTCCGGGGACTGGACGCGGATGCCCTTGAGGCCGAGCAGTTCGGCGTAGCGCGCATACGGGAAGTCCGGGAGGTCCTGGGAGCCGGGGAACTTCGGGTCCCCGTTCATCACCCGCTGCTCCCAGGTGACCTGGTTGAGGTCGCGGTTGTTCTGCACGAGGATGATGAAGCGCTGGTCGGGCCAGCGGTCGCGGTACTTGGCGATCGTGATCATCTCGTTGAGCCCGTTCATCTGCATCGCGCCGTCCCCCATCAGGGCGAACACCGGCCGGCGCGGGTGGGCGAACTTCGCGCCGATCGCGTACGGCACGCCTGCGCCCATCGTCGCGAGGGTGCCCGAGAGCGATCCCATCATCCCCTCGCGCAGACGCAGGTCCCGCGCGTACCAGTTCGCCACCGACCCGGAGTCGGCGCAGATGATCGCGCCGTCGGGCAGCCGCTTGGACAGCTCAGCCATCACGAGCTGGGGGTTGATCGGGTTCGCCGGCTCCGCTGCCCGTTCCTCCATCAGCTGCCACCAGTCCCGAATCTGCGACTCGAGCCCCTCGCGCCAGCCCCGCTCGGGCTGGCGGCGCAGGCGCGGGAGGAGCGCGCGCAGCGTCTCGGCGCTGTCGCCGACGAGGCCGACCTCCATCGGGTAGCGGATCGAGAGCATCCGCCCGTCGATGTCGATCTGGACCCCGCGCGCCTGACCCTCCTGCGGGAGGAACTCCGAGTACGGGAAGCTCGAGCCGATCATCAGCAGCGTGTCGCAGTTCTCCATCATCTCGTAGGAGGGACGGGTCCCGAGCAGGCCGATCGAGCCGGTGACGAACGGGAGGTCGTCCGGCAGCACCGCCTTGCCGAGCAGCGCCTTGGCCACGCACGCGCCGAGCACGTCGGCGACCTCGGTCACCTCGCGCGCGGCGTGCAGCGCCCCCTGGCCGACGAGGATCGCCACGCGCGTGCCGGCGTTCAGCACCTCGGCGGCACGATCGAGCTCGGCGTCGCTCGGCAGGACCCGCGGGGCCGTCCACCCGGGCGAGGAGTGCACGGTGCCGTGAACGTGGGGCGGCTGCTCGACGGCCTCCATCTCCTGCAGATCGTTGGGGACGATCACGCACGTCGCCGTGCGCTCGGCGAGCGCGATGCGGCACGCACGGTCGATGAGGTGCCGCACCTGCGCGGGCTCCGTCGCCATGTGCACGTATTCACCGGCGACATCCTTGAACAGGCTGACCAGGTCGATCTCCTGCTGGTAGTGCCCCCCGAGGCCCGTCCGGGCCTGCTGGCCGGCGATCGCGACCACCGGCTGGTGATCGAGCTTGGCGTCGTAGAGCCCGTTGAGCAGGTGGACCGCCCCGGGGCCGGAGGTGGCCAGGCAGACCCCGAGCTCGCCGGTGAACTTCGCGTGCGAGCTGGCCATGAACGCCGCCATCTCCTCGTGGCGGACCTGGATGAACTCGGGCCGTCGGACCCCGTCGCTCGAGCGCTGGAAGGCGCCGATGATCCCGTTGATCCCGTCGCCCGGGTAGCCGTAGATGCGGTGGATTCCCCAGACTCCGAGCCGTTCCAGGATGAAGTCGCCGACGGTCTTGCTCATCGATGATGCTCCTTAGTCCTCATCGCGACGTGGCGCCGCGAAGGCTGGTTGCCACCGACTCGGTCAGCGCGTGGAACGAGTCGGCGAACTTCGCGACACCCTCCCGTTCGAGCGTCGCGACCACGTCGTCGTAGTCGACGCCCGCCTGGGCGATCGCCTCCATCGTGGCGCGCGCGGCGTCGAGGTCGGCGTCGACCGTGCGGGCCACCCGACCGTGGTCGAGGAACGCGCGGACGGTCTCCGGCGGCATCGTGTTCACCGTGTCCGGGCCGATCAGCTCCTCGACGTAGACGACGTCCCGATACGCCGGGTTCTTCGTCGAGGTCGAGGCCCACAGGCAGCGCTGCGGCGAGGCGCCCGCCGCCGCGAGCTCCTCCCACTCGGGTCCGGCGAAGATCGTGCGGTACGCCTGGTAGGCGAGCTTGGCGTTGGCGATGGCGAGCCTGCCCTTCAGCTCGTCGTGGCCCCCGATCTCGTCGAGCCGCCGGTCGGCCTCCGTGTCGACCCGCGAGACGAAGAACGAGGCGACCGACGCGACCGGCCCGAGGGCGCCGCCCTCCCGGTGGCGGCGTCGCAGCCCGCGCAGATAGGCCTCCGCCGCCTGACGGTGGCGCTGCTGGGAGAAGAGCAGGGTGACGTTCACCGGGATCCCGAGGGCGACCGCCGATTCGATCGCCTCGAGCCCCTCCTCGGTGCCGGGGATCTTCACCATCAGGTTCGGCCGGTCGACGAGCTGGTGCAGACGCCGCGCCTCGGCGAGGGTGCTCTGCGCGTCGTGCGCGAGGCGGGGGTCGACCTCGAGCGAGACCCACCCGTCGCGGATCCCGTTCGCCCCCGGGGCCGCGGCGGCCACCTGCGCCAGCTGGTCGCAGGCGCTGCGGATGTCCTCGCGGGCGATCTCGATGAACGCGTCGTACGGGTCCCGACCCTCGGCCGCGAGTCGCTGCAGCTGCTCGTCGTAGAGCTCGTCGTCGCCGATCGCCTTCTGGAAGATCGTGGGGTTCGAGGTGACCCCGACGATCCCCTGTGCGATCAGCTCGTCGAGCTCGCCGTCCTGCAGGAACCGGCGGGTGATGAAGTCGATCCACGGGCTCTGGCCGTGCTCTCTGAGGGCCTGCAGCGGCGTCGTTGCCATCCCACGGCAGCTTCCCCCGGGCTCCCGCCCGCGAAACGCCGCCGGGCCGGATTGTCAGCAGACGACCCAGCGCGCGGCGATCGTCGATCAGGGGAATTGAGCAACGGCCCGAGCGGGTACTCCGGGGTTGGCAGTTGCCAGCCTCCACGAACTCTGGGAGAACCTTGCCGCCGCTCGCGATCGTCGACACCCGGAAGGTCTACGACTGGGTGCTCAGCATCTATGTTCCGATCGCCATCGGCGTGTTCGCGTTGTTCACGGTCCTCATCGTCGGCGCCGTGCTCGTCTACCGCCGCCGCGAGCGGCCGTCCCGCCGGCACGAGGCCAACCGGCTCGAGGGCAGCTATGTCGTGCTGCTCACGCTGGTGGCGAGCTTCCTGCTCTACATCACCTTCACGGCGCTGCACCAGGACAACCTCATCGTCGCTTCCGCGCGCGCGTCGAGCCACGAGCGGCCCGCGGTGACCATCGACGTCACGGCCTCCCGGTGGGAGTGGACCTTCACGTACCCCGGCCACGGCATCACGCACCGCAGCGGCGCTGTCGGGCAGGAGCCGCTGGTGGTGCCGACGAACGTGCCGGTGCGGATCGAGCTGCGCTCAGAGGATGTGATCCACTCGTTCTGGGTCCCCCAACTCGCCTTCAAGCACGACGCCATCCCCGGCTCGGTGCAGACGCTGACGCTCGACTTCGACCGCAGCGGCTCCTTCTCCGGCTCGTGCGCGGAGTACTGCGGCCTGCTGCACGCCTACATGGTGTTCACGGTCGAGGCGATGCCGCTGGGTCGGTTCGACACCTGGCTGCGGACCGGCGGGACGGTGAGCGCATGATCGCGATCAGCACCGACCACAAGCGGATCGCCCTGAACATGGGGCTCACCGCGCTGGGCTTCTTCATCCTCGGCGGCATCTTCGCGCTGTTCATGCGCGCCCAGCTCACCTCGCCGCACGGCGACCTGATGTCCAACCAGCGCTACGACGAGCTGTTCACGATGCACGGCTCGACGATGATCTACCTCTTCGTCACGCCGATGGCGCTGGCGTTGGCGCTCTATCTCGTCCCGCTGCAGATCGGCGCGCGCGCCCTGAGCGGGTCCCGCGTCGCGCTCGCGGGCTTCTGGATCTACCTGTGCGGGGGCCTGGTCATGCAGTCGGGCTGGTTCGCCAACACCGGCGCCGGGCAGGCCGGGTGGACGTCGTTCTATCCGCTCTCCAACGGGACGTACTCGCCCGGGGTGGGGCAGGACCTGTGGGTGCTCGGGGTGATTCTCGCCGCCCTCGGCGAGCTGCTGGTGGCGATCTGCATCACGATGACGATCGCACGCCGCCGGGCGCCGGGGATGACCGTGCTGCGGATGCCGGTGTTCACCTGGACCTCGCTCGTCTCGGTGCTGATGGTCGTCGGCGCCTTCCCGATGTTGATCCTGGCGATGCTGCTTTTGTTCATAGACCGCCACGGCGGCCACATCTACAGCGGCTTCACCGGCACGATCGACTACCAGGACCTCTTCTGGTTCTTCGGCCACCCGGTCGTCTACGTGATGTTCTTCCCGTACCTCGGCTGTGCCGCCGAGGCGGTCGCGACGAACGCGCACAAGCGGTGGTTCGGCTACAAGGCGTTCGTCGCCTCGATGATGACCTTCTCGGTGCTCTCGATGAGCGTGTGGGGGCACCACATGTTCGTCACCGGCGGGGTCACCAACGGGTTCTTCTCGTTCACCTCGACGCTGCTGCTGGTCCCCGCCGGGATCGAGTACTTCGACCTCGTCGGGACGCTGATCGGCGGCGCGATCAGGCTCCGCGTCTCGATGCTCTTCGGGCTGACGTTCTTCATCCAGTTCCTGATCGGCGGCCTGACCGGGATCTTCGTCGCCTCCCCGGTGCTCGACTACAACGCCTACGGCAGCTACTTCATCGTCGCGCATTTCCATTACACGCTGTTCGCCGGCAGCGTGTTCGGCTTCTTCGCCGGCGTCTACCACTGGTTCCCGAAGATGACCGGTGCGCGCCTGCGCGAAGGGCTCGGCCGGGTCCACTACGTGCTGCTCTTCATCGGCACGAACCTGACGTTCATGCCGATGTTCGTGCTCGGGCTCGACGGGATGGATCGCCGGGTGTCGCGCTACTCGCAGCACCCCGGCTGGGCGTTCCTGAACCGGTTGGAGACCGCCGGGGCGGGAGTCATCGCGCTCGCCGTCGCCGTGTTCCTGCTCAACGTGCTCGTGTCGCTGCGCCGCCGCGAGCTCGCCGGCGACGACCCCTGGAGCGGTCACACGCTCGAGTGGGCCACGAGCTCACCGCCGCCGCCGCTGAACTTCGAGCGGCCCCTCCCGCCGATCCGCTCCTACGCCCCGCTGCTCGACCTGCGCGAGGAGGCCGAGGACCGCGCCAGGGAGCGCGAGCGCGGCGCCGCCTCGGAGGCGCGGGTATGAGGGGCGGCGCGCTGCCACTGCTCGTCTGGGCGCTCCTGCTGGCCGCCTCCGGCGCCACCAACGCGGTCTGGACGGGGGACCCGATCCAGATCGAGGAGTTCGCCGGCGCGGTGGCGATCACGCTGGCCACCGCGGGCGTGCTGATCGTGCGTCGCCGGGAGGCCGCGCGCCGCGGCGAGCCGTCCGGACCGAGGGACCCGGAGCCGGTCACCCACACGAGCTTCGGCGCCGTCATCGCCGCGATCGGCCTCGGGGTCTTCGTCTTCGGCTTCACCTTCGGCCACTTCATGATCTACCTCGGGATGGGGATCATGGTGGCCGGGTTCGGCCGGCTCGCCCTCGAGCTCTACCACGAGCGCCGTGCCGTGCGCCGGAGGGAACCGTGAGCGCGCTGGGGATCCTCACCCTCCTCGGGCGCGACTGGACCCTCGCCCCGGCGCCGCTCGCCCTCGCCGCGCTGGCGGCGGCGCTCTACCTCGCGGCCGCCCGCCGCTCCCCGCGCTGGCCACCCCGCCGCACCGCCGCCTACCTCGCGGGGGTCGCCACGGTGCTCGTCGCCGTCGACTCCGGCCTGGGCGTCTACGACGACCGTCTGCTCTCGGTGCACATGGTGCAGCACATCCTGCTGCTCGATGTCGCCCCGCCCCTGCTGCTCGTCGGGCGGCCGCTTCCCCTGCTCCTGCGCCGTCTGCCGCCGCGGCCTCGCCGCTGCTTCGGCCGCGGGCTCGTCGCCGTCGGCCGCCTCGCCCACCCCCTCCTCTGCCTCGCCCTCTACACGGTGATCCTCGTCGGCATCCACCTGCCGGCGGTGTACGACGCCACCGTCCGGAGCGCGACGCTGCACGCGCTGGAGCATGTCGCGTTCCTGCTCGCCGGGCTGATCGTGTGGTGGCCGCTGCTCGGGCTGCCCGTCCCGCGGGGCCGCCTCGGGACCTCCAGTCACCTGCTCTACCTGACCGCGGCGATGATCCCGATGACGGTGATCGGCGCCTACCTCGATCGCCAGATGTCGATCGTCTACTCGGTCTACGCCGCGCCGGCCCGGGCGCTCGGCATCTCCGCGGTGGCCGACCAGCAGCAGGCCGGGGCGGTGATGTGGGTCGCCGGGTCCGCGGTGATGGCGCTGCTCGGCGTGGCGGCGGTGATGTCGGCGATGCTCGCCGCGGAACGCCGCCAGCAGATCCGCGACCTGCACGGGATCGCGCCGTGATCGCGCGCTGGCTGCACCACCGCTCGCGGATCCCGCGGCGGCTGCGCATGCTCGTCGCCCTGCTGAGCGCCGCGGGCTGCCTGACGCTCGTCTCCCAGTCGGCGGCGGCCGGCTCCAACGGATCGCAGCCGGGGGCGCGAGCGCCGCTGACGAAGCTGCCGTTCGCGCCGGGCCCGGGGGCCGAGACGGTCCCCACCCCGACCTCGCCGACCCTCATCGCCGAGGGCCAGTCGCTCTTCGACGAGCGCTGCGCCTCCTGCCATGGGCTCGATCTGCAGGGCCGTCGCGGCATCGCCCCGTCCCTGATCGGTGTCGGGGCCGGCCCGGTCGACTTCTACCTCTCGACCGGACGGATGCCGCTGGCCAACTACCGCGCCCAGCCGTGGCGGGAGCCGCCGGCCTTCAAGCGCCGCGGGATCGAGGCGCTGATCGCCTACATCGTGCACCGCGGCGGTGGGCCGCCGGCGCCGACGGCGGATCCGAGCCGGGGCAGCCTCTCCCTCGGCTTCCGCCTCTTCGACGAGAACTGCGCCGGCTGCCACTCGATCGTGGCGCGCGGCGGGATCGTGATCGGCGCACAGGTGCCGAACCTGCAACGCGCGACCCCGCAGCAGATCGCCGAGGCGGTGCGGATGGGGCCGTACCTGATGCCGCACTTCGACGCCACGCAGCTCAACCAGCACGACCTGAACTCGCTCGCCCGCTACGTGCTCTGGACGCGCCACCCCGAGAACCTCGGCGGCTGGGGGATCTACAACATCGGCCCGATCCCCGAGGGCCTCGTCACCTGGTTCCTCGGCCTGCTCTCGCTCGTGATCGTCATCCGCCTGATCGGAGAAAGGACCACATGAATGTCTGAGTTCCTGGGCCGCCTGTTGGCGATGCTCGCGGTCTGGCGTCTGATCCGACGCCATCCCACGGGCGAGCACGAGCCGCCCGAGGTGGAGGAGATCCGCGAGCAGCTCGAGGACGTCTCCGAGCGCACGGTGCCGCGCAATCCGCGCGCGGAGCAGCTGGTCGCCGGGCTGCTCGGCCTCGCCGCCGTCTGCGGCTTCGGCTTCACGGCGGTGTACGTGCTCGAGGGCCACAACAACCAGCTGCTCGGCGTGGCCATGGGCGGTCTCTTCGGTTTCATGGCGGTGGCGGCGATCGTCGCCGGGAAGTTCGTCGTGCCGCAGGAGACGACGAGCGAGGAGCGCGAGCCGCTGCTCGAGGAGGGACAGCCCGAGGAGATCGTCGCGCTGGTGGAGTCCGGCGGCGAGGGCGTCTCCCGGCGCGGGCTGCTGCTCGGCGCGACCGGGGTCGCCGCGGCGGGCATGACGACGGCGCTGGCCACGACGGTCGCCTCGCTCGGGCCCCGCCTGACGGACATTCACCGCACCCCGTGGCACCGCGGCGTGCCCTTCGTCGACGAACAGGGCACGCCGTACCACGCCGACGAGATCGAGGTCGGCAGCTTCTACACGGCGCTCCCCGCCGGCCACTCCTGGGAGCAGCTCGGCGCGCCGCTGCTCGTCGTCAGGCTGCCGGCCCACTACATCCACCTGCCGCCGTCGCGCCGGCACTGGGCTCCGGAGGGGATCCTCGCCTACTCGAAGATCTGTCCCCACGCCGCCTGCGCCATCTCGCTCTACCGCTATCCGACCTTCGCCCCCACGAGCCCCGCCGAGCCGGCCTTCACCTGCCCCTGCCACTACTCGACCTTCCTGCCCGGTGAGGGTGGCAAGCTGCTGTTCGGCCCGGCCGGCCGGCCGCTCCCGCAGCTGCCGGTGATGATCGACTCGAAGGGGTTCCTGCGCGCCGGGGGCGAGTTCGATGAGGACGTCGGGCCCTCCTGGTTCGACGTGCACTACCCCCGGCAGGTGTGAGGCCGCGCATGAAGGGGTTGCATCGCAGTCTCGAGCGCCGCGCCCAGCGCTTCGTGCGCTGGAACGAGGAGCGCATGGGCGCGGCCAAGGGGATCAAGTGGTTCATGCGCTACGTGTTTCCCGACCACTGGTCCTTCATGCTCGGGGAGATCGCGCTCTACTCGTTTCTCATCCTGATCGCGACGGGCATCTTCCTGGCGCTGTACTACACGCCGAGCGACCATCAGGTGACCTACGTCGGGGTGTACACGCCGCTGGTCGGCGACCGCATGTCCGACGCCTACCGGTCGGTGCTGACCCTCTCCACGGTGGTGCCGGCGGGCCTGCTCATCCGCCAGACGCATCACTGGGCGGCCGACATCTTCCTCGCCTCGATCGTCCTGCACCTGATGCGGATCTTCTTCACCGGGGCCTACCGCAAGCCGCGCGACCTCAACTGGATGGTCGGGCTGACGATGCTGATGCTCGGCATCCTCGAGGGGTTCGCCGGCTACTCCCTCGTTGACGACCTGCTCTCCGGGATGGGCCTCGCCATCGCCTACGCGGTGGCGATGTCGATCCCGTTCGTCGGCGGCCAGCTCGCGACGCTCATCTGGGACGGCAATTTCCCGGGCTCCGAACGCTTCCTCCCGCGCCTGGAGCTCGTCCACGTGTTCCTCATCCCGCTCGCGCTGCTCCTGCTGATCAGCGTTCATCTGGCGATGATCATGCGCCAGCACCACTCCCAGTTCCGCGGACCGGGCCGGCGGGAGGGCAACGTCGTGGGCACGCCGACCTGGCCGGGCTACGCCCTGCGCTCCCTCGGGCTGCTCCTCGCGGTCGCCTCGGTGCTCTTCCTGCTCGGCGGGCTGGTCCAGATCAACCCGATCTGGCAGTGGGGCCCCTACCACGTCTACCTCTCCGAGAACGGCGCCCAGCCGGACTGGTACATCGGCTGGCTGATCGGCGCCCTGCGCCTGATGCCCCATCTCGAGCCGGCGATCGGCGGGCGCACGATCATCCCGAACCCGTTCTGGGGTGGCGCCCTCTTCCCCCTGGTCGTCTTCGGCGCGCTGTACGCCTGGCCGTGGCTCGAGCGCCGGATCACCCACGACTACCGGGAGCACAACCTGCTGGAGCGCCCACGCGACCGCCCGATGCGGACCGCGGCCGGCGCGGCGTTCTTCTCCTGGGTCTTCATCATCTTCGCGATCGGCTCGACCGACCGGATCTTCTACCGGCTCGACATCTCCTACAGCCAGCAGATCATGGTGTGGCGAGCGGGCATCTGGATCCTCCCGATCATCGTCTACGTCCTGACCCTCCTCACCTGCCGCTGGCTCCAGCGCAGCGAAGCGCATCCGCTGCGCGGCTGGGACGGCGAGTTGACCGCGCCGACGGCGACCGTGATGTCGCAGACCGCGCAGGATCCGGTGCCGAGCGGGGGTGAGCGAGGCCAGGACGGCGGGTAGTCGGTGAGGATGGAGCTGCCCGGTCCTCCGGAACGGATTCTCGTCACCGGCGGCGCCGGGTTCATCGGCTCCCACCTCGCCCGCCGCCTGCTCCGCCGCGGCTACCGCGTGCGCGTCCTCGACAACCTGACCGCGCAGGTCCACGGGCCCGCGCGAACCCGTCCGCCGCAGCTGGAGGAGGACGCGGAGCTGATCGTCGGGGACGTGCGCGACCCCGCGGCGGTGCGCGGGGCCCTCGACGGCTGCGACGCCGTGGTGCACCTGGCCGCGCGCGTCGGCGTCGCTCGGAGCATGTACGAGCTGGCCAACCACGCCTCGGAGAACACCCACGGCACCGGCGTCCTGCTCGAGGCGCTCGCCGAGCGTCCCGTGCGCAGGCTCGTCGTCGCCTCGAGCATGAGCGTTTACGGCGAGGGGCTGTACCGGGCGCCCGACGGGGCGCTGCGCGAGCGGGTCGAGCGCGAGCGCTTCGACCTCGAGCGGGGCGTCTGGGAGCCCCGCGACGCGGCCGGCGCCGCGCTCGAGGCGCTGCCGACCCCCGAGTCCAAGCGGCCGGCCCTGGCCTCGATCTACGCCCTGGGGAAGTTCGACCAGGAGCGGCGGTGCCTGCTCGTCGGGGCCGCCCACGGGATTCCCACGGTCGCGCTGCGCCTCTTCAACGTCTATGGCACCGGTCAGTCGCTCGCCAACCCGTACACCGGGGTCCTCGCCACCTTCGCCGCGCGACTGCTCGACGGGCGTCCGCCGCTCATCTTCGAGGACGGCGGCCAGCGCCGGGACTTCGTCAGCGTGCACGACGTCGCGCGCGCGTGCGAGCTCGCCCTCACGCGCTCCGACGCCGACGGTCTTGCGCTGAACATCGGCAGCGGGCGGCACCTCCCGGTCGCCGAGGTCGCCTAGCGCCTCGCCGCCCGGCTCGACCGCCCGGAGATCGCGGCGGAGCTCACCGGGCGCCACCGCGTCGGTGACATCCGCCACTGCTTCCCCGACGTCAGCCTCGCCCGGGACCGGCTCGGCTTCCGCGCCGAGGTCGACCTCGAGGCGGGTCTCGTCGAGCTCGCCCAGTGGCTCAGCACCTCACCGGACCTCGGGCCGCCTCACCCGAGCATGCGCAGCACCGCCCGCTCGACCTCGCGGCGGCGCCGGTCCCCCACCTGGGCGAGCGTCTCGACGCGCTCGATGCCGACATCGATCGTCGTGCCGGACAGGTAGTTGTCGATGACGCGCGGGTCGATGTAGGAGCTGCGCGCCACCGCCGGGGTGTTCCCGAGCATCGCCGAGACCTCGGTGACCACCGCCCGCACGACGCGCTGACGGGAGCGGGCCCGAGGGGTCGGGTGGCGCTCGAAGTGGGCCAGACGGGCGGCGGCGAGCGCCGTCGCGTTCCATGTGCGGAAGTCCTTGGCGCTGAACGCGCTCCCCGCGTTCGCCTTGATGTACTCGTTGACGCCGTCACTGCCCAGCACGCACCAGCCGCGCCCGCTGCGGTAGCTGAGGAGCTCCGGCGGCCCGGAGCGGCGCCGATGGAGCTGGCGCAGCAGGGCGACGCTCTCGGGGTCCGAGATCGCCAGCACGTGCGGCACTCCGCTCTTGCCGACGTAGTCGAAGACGGCGCAGCTCCCCCGCCAGTGGAGGTGCTCTCGGGTGAGGGTGGCGAGACCGAAGTGCCCGGATTCGGCGGCGTACTGCTCGCTGCCGACGCGGAACAGTCCGATGTCGAGCAGGCGGGTGGCGCCGGCCGCCACCCGCTCCCGGGTCAGGTCCTCGCCCGCGCCCAGCGCGGCACGCACCCGGGCGCGCAGCCCCGGCAGCACCCGCGCGAACTCCTCCATCTCGCGGAACTTCTGGCGGTCGCGCTGCACCCGCCAGTCCGAGTGGTAGAGGTACTGTGTGCGTCCCGCGGCGTCGGTCCCTGTGGCCTGCAGATGGCCGCGGGTGTCGGGGCAGATCCACACGTCGCGCCAGGCCGGCGGGATGGCGAGCGACTGCAGGCGCTCGATCGTCGCCTCGTCGTCGATCCGCGTCCCGCTCGCGTCGAGGTAGGCGAAGCCGCGCCCGCGGCGGACCCGGCGCAGTCCGGGGACCGAGCGGTCTGCGCGTCGCAGCCGGAGCCGCCGGACGCGGGCGGGGGTCACTGCGAGCGCATCGGCCATCGTCGAGCCAGCTACCCGTCCGCGGCGGGCGCGAGACCCCGGCCGTCCGCCCCGGCGCTCCTCAGGCCTCCGACGCGCTGCGCACGTTGGCATCGTCGGCCTGCACGCGCAGCACCCCGTCGATGCCCTCGAGTTCCGTGGTGAGGTCGGCCATCGACCCCCGTCCGCGCAGGCACACCCGCACGGTGACGGTGGGCTGGCCGGTCCGCGGGTCCTGCCCCTTGCCCTCGCGCTCGACGAGCAGGTCGGCGATGGCGAAGCCGGAGGCCGAGCACTCCGCAACCAGCCGGCGCAGCACCCCGGCCCCGTCGAGGTAGGTGATGCGCAGCGGCGAGATGAGCGCCTCGGTGCCCGGCAGTCGCCGGGACACGTACGGGTAGCCGACCGACACGATCATGTAGGCCACGGTCGCGGCAGTGGCGAGCACCGGCAGATCCCCGCCCGCGGCGAGCCCGACGGCGGCGGTGGCCCAGACCCCGGCGGCGGTGGTGAGCCCGCGGACGCTCGTGCGCTGCACGAAGATCAGGCCGCCGCCGATGAAGCCGATTCCCGAGACGACCTGGGCCGCCACCCGCGACGGGTCGACCACGACCAGGTGGCTGCGCAGCACGCCCGAGAAGCCGTAGGTGCTGACGAGCATGAACAGCGCGGCGCCGACGCCGACGAGCGCGTGGGTGCGCATCCCAGCGTTCTTCTGGCGGATCTCGCGCTCCACCCCGATCACGGTCGAGAGCACGAGCGCCAGTCCCAGTCGCCAGAGGAGATCCCATTCGGAGAAGTGCATCGTCGTCACGCTACCGGCAGCAACCGCAATTGTGAACATCTTGTGAACGCCGGGCGAATCGGGCGAGCCCCCGCCGACGTTCGGGCACAGGACACCGCGTGCCGACCCATCCCGCTCACCGGAGGGCCAGGAGACAGGCGAGCCCGAGACTCGCCGCACCGGCGGTCCACCAGGCGATGTAATCGCCGATGTGCCCGGAGTGGACGCCGCGGATGGTGCGCGTGACGGCCCGGGCCCAGGCGGCGATCGCGGTCGGCAGCGCCTCGCGCACGGGACGTCCGAACAGGCCGGCCGCGGCGAGGATGAGCGCCAGCGCGAGCCCGGCGCCGCCGAGCAGCGCCTCGCCGGTGGAGGTGGGGACGGGCGCGACCGCCGGCAGCCGCACATGGGCGCCGGAGATCACCCAGCGCGGGTAGGCGCCGTGGTCGACGAACAGCCGCGCCGCCCGCATCGCCCAGCGCAACCCCCCCGGAACGAACGTCAGCCCCGCGGCGAGCCCGAGCAGCACGCCCGGCACGATCACCATCGGCGGCGGCGTGTGCTCGCGCTCATCGCGCGTGTCGTCCACCCGCTCCTCGGCCGCCCGGGCCTGCTCGGGGTCGGCGCCCTGGGACGGACCCCAGCCGAGGAACACCCGTCCGCAGACGCGCAGCGCGGCGCCGCCGGTCGTTCCCGCCACGAACACGAACAGGGGGACGATCCAGCCGCGTCCCGCCGCCGCCGCCGCCCCCTCGATGGCCGCGGCCCCGCGGAAGGCGAGGAACGGCGGGAGGCCCGCCAGGAGCAGCGCGCCCGCGGCGAACAGCCCGCCGACGAGCCGCATCGACCGGCCCTCGCGCCCCCGGCCGTGCAGATCGAACTCATCGACCGTGCGGAAGCGATGCAGCAGCGTGCCGCAGAGCATGAACAGGGCGGCCGTGGCGAGGCCGGTGGCGGCGAGGAAGATGATCGTGGCGCCGAGCCCGCGCGCGCTGAGCAGCCCGATCCCGCACAGGGCCAGGCCGACGTGGGCGATCGTGGCAAACGCCAGCAGCCGCTTGATGTGGCGCTGCACCACGCACATCCATCCTCCGAGCACGGCGGTGACCGCTCCGGTGAGGATCAGGATCGTCTCCAGCGCCTGCGCATGGGGCGCGAGCGCCCCCGCGAAGACCACCCAGTACACCCGGGCCACGCCGTAGAGCCCGAGCTCGACCATCACCCCGGTGAAGAGGACGCAGACGGGCGCCGGCGCCACCGCCTGCGCGTCGGCGAGCCAGAAGTGCAACGGGACGACGGCCGCCTTGGTCAGCAACCCGAGGAAGAGCAGGACCATCCCCACGATGACCAGCGAGCCCACCGGGTGACCGTCGAGCGCAGCGCCCATCGTCGCCATGTCGAGCGTCCCCGTCCGCGCGTACAGCAGCCCGACCCCGATGAACATCGCGTAGCCACCGATGCTGTTGGTGATGGCGAAGTTGATCGCCCCCTGGATCGGGGCGCGCTCCTCGATCCGGTGGGCGGTGAGCGCGTAGGCCACAACGCTCATCAGCTCGAAGAAGACGAGCAGGTCGAAGAGGTCGCCGGTCAGCGAGTAGCCCATCAGGCCGACGAGGAAGAGCAGCATCAGGCCGTGGAACAGCCCCTCCACGGCGTCGAAATAGTGCAGCGCGTAGAGGAACGCGGCCACCACCAGCAGCGCGGCGAAGGCCGCCACCCCGGCGCCCACCCCGTCGATCGTCAGGCCGATCCCGAGCGAGTCCCCCGTGTGCGGGTACCACCCCCCGAGCCAGTAGACGATCGGATGGGCGCTCGCGTCGCGTGCCAGCAGGGCGCACAGCACCAGCACCGCCGTCGCCACCCCCGTGCCGATCCCGTCCCGGGCCCAGCGCGGCAGGACGGAGCCGGCCGCGACCAGCGCGGTGGCGCCGAGGAACGGCACCACGACCGGCAGGACGGAGACGGCGGTCACCGGGACGGCCTCAGTGCCGCAGGGTTCGAAGCGCCGCCGGGTCGACGCTGCCGAAGCGACGGTGGGCCTGGACGACGAGCGCCAGCAGCAATGCCGCGACCGTGGCCTCGATCACGATGTCGGTGAGGACGAGCACCTGCATGACGGGGTCCACGAGCGTTGAATGCGGCGAGATGTCCGCGACCACGGGCGCCTTGCCGTGGCGCACGTAGCCGATGCCGAGCAGCACCAGGTACGTGGCCGACTGCACGACGGTGAGACAGAGCACGGTGCGGACGAGGTGCTGACTGACCACCACGCCCCAGAGCCCGACGACGAACAGCCAGGCGGCCACGGCGAACGGGAGGAAGCCCATCTCAGTCCTCCGCCGTCGCCAGCAGCGACTGGTCGAGCAACTCGCTGAAGATCAGCAGCAGCCCGCCGGTGACCTCGATCCCGACCGCGATGCTCGAGAGGGGCATGGTGCCCCCGGAGAGCAGCTGGCCGGGCGTGCCGTACGGCAGGAAGTTGACGAAGAGCACGCCGGCGAAGACGAGCCCACCGACGGCGATCAGCGCGTAACCGGCGGCCCCCGCGGCCTCGAAGATCTCCATCGCCGACTGCGGGGCCAGGCGTTTGAGCGTCAGGTAGCGCCCGGCGAGCATCACCGCCGCGGGCCCCGCCGCGAGCACCACCCCCGCCTGGAAGCCACCCCCCGGCGTGAGCGCGCCGTGCAGGTCCACGTAGATGCCGAAGGCGGTCAGCAGCGTCACCATCAGCACGGCCTGGACGCGCAGGGCGTCGCTGGCGCCCTGGAAACGGTGTTCCTCCGCGCTCGACCGCCGCTCGGCGCCGTCCTCCTGCCGCATGTGCCGCATCAGCAGCATCACCCCGGCGACGCACGCGAACAGGATCGACTCCTCGCCGAGCGTGTCGAAGGAGCGCAGGTCGAAGTTGATCGCGGTGACGTAGTCGGTGGCGTGACGCAGGCGCAGCTCGCGCTGCTCGATGCCGCTGGCGAGGCGGCTGTGGTGCTGCCCGAACGGCGGCAGTCCGTGCAGACCGAGCATCAGCACCACGAGGAAGGCGGCTCCCGAGACCAGGAACAGGGCGCGTCGGACGGCCGGGCTCACCGCTCCGGCTCCCGCTCACCGTCGCCGGCATCCTGGGCGGCGCTCTGGTCGGCAAGGCGACGCAGCGTGGCCACGATGATCAGGGGCAGCGCCACGCCGCTGACGACGAGCTCGGACAGCGCCACGTCGGCGGCCTGGAAGGCGAAGAACAGCACCGTGAGCGCGCAGCCGTTGAGCGAGAGCAGCAGCGTCTGGCGCAGGGGCGAGCGGGCCACCGCGACGGTCGTGCCGGACAGGAGCACGAGGCCGAGCGCGCAGACCTGCAGGACGGTCATCGCTGAGCCTCCCGGACGGCCGGCGTCACCGCTCCGCTCCCGCGGTTCGACCGCCCGTCTCGCGCCCGCCAGTCGCCGTGCACCCGGATCCGGTGGCTGCGCGCCGTCGTCTGCACGACCACCGGGCTGAGCACGACGGCGAGCACGCCGGCGAGCAGCGCCTTGTCGCCCAGCAGCGAGAACGATTCCCGCACGAGGATGGCCAGGCCGATCAGCAGCGTGCCCCAGCTCGCCAGCGACACGCAGTGCAGCCGGTCGAGGGTGTCGTGCAGGACGCAGATCCCGAGCACCGAGATGAGCTCGATGACCATGCCCGCCCCGAGCAGCACGTCGGCGGCCACGCCTCTCACAGCTCCGTCTCCATCGTTCGCGCGAAGGCCACCGAACCGACGACCGAGACGAGCACGAAGGCGAGGGACAGATCGATGAACGGCTGGCGCTGGTAGGCGATCGAGAGGAGCATCAGCACGCTCGTGAGCACGGTCGAACCGAGCTGCACCGCCACCAGCGCGTCCCACTCGGTGGCGAGCAGGCACACCGCCAGGCACGGCAGCCACGCGACCACGAGGACGACGGCGCAGAGCATCCAGACGTTCATCGCGAGGACCCCAGCCGATGCAGGAGCAACCGTTCCGAGTCGGGGTCGACGCCGATGACGATGGTGTGGGGCGCGAGCGTCCGGAGCGTCTCGGCGAGCGCACGCCGCCCCAGCTCGTGGGAGGCATCCTCCCCCTGGGTCGCGAACCGTTCGGCGTCGATCACCCCGCGGCACGGCTTCGGCCTCGTGGTCTGTGCCACCACCTCACGGCAGACGATCGCCACCCCCAGCGGCACCCGGGCGACCTCCTTGAACCCCCGCGCCAGCCAGCGCAGCCGCACCGCGGCGTTCAACGTCGATTCGACGTAGGCCGCGGCGGTGGTGGCGGCGGTCAGCACCGCCGCCACCCCGCCGGCGATCAGCTCGGGTGAGGTCGTCGTGTCGATCAGCAGCCAGTAGAACGGCGCCGCGATGACGAGGCCGACGAGGAAGCTTCGCGCTCGCTGCATCGTCGGTCCCCTCCCGGCCCTGGGCTACCTGCCGCCCGCCTGGGTCAGCTGCCGGTCGCCGGGCGCGAAGCGAGGCAGCACGTGCTCGCGGTAGGCGTCGAAGAACGCGTCCTGACCGGGGCCGATCTGCTGGACGTAGAGCTCGTCGAACCCCGCGTCCTCGTAGGCGCGGATCGCCTCGATGTGCCCGTCGAGGTCCGGTCCGCACGGGACGCTCTCGGTCGCGGCCTCCACGCTCACCAGCTGACAGGCCTGCTCGAAGTGCTCCGGGGTGGGCAGGACCTGGGCGAGCTCACCGGGCAGCGCCTCGCTCGGCCAGAGCCGGTGCACCGTCTCCTTCGCGCGCTGCTCGCTCTCGTCGAAGCAGACCTTCAGGCCGCCGGCCACGAGGCTGCCGGGCCGGGCCCGATCGCGGAACTGCCGGACCCCCTCCGCGTCGGGTGACACCGCGACGAATCCGTCACCGATCCGCGCCGCCAGCTCGGTCGAGCGCGGCCCGAAGCCGGAGACGAGGATCTTCGGCAGCTCGGGGGGCAGGTCGTAGATCCGCGCGTGATCGACCCGATAGTGGGTCCCCCGGTGGCTGTACACGCCGCCCCGCCAGAGCTCCCGGATGATCTCGATCGCCTCCTCGAGCATCTCGCGCCGCTCCGGCGCCGAGGGCCAGCGGTCACCCAGGATGTGCTCGTTGAGCGCCTCGCCGGTGCCGAGGCCGAGCGCGAAGCGGCCGTGCAGTAGCAGCGCGGCCGTCGCCGCGGCCTGCGCGATCACCGCGGGGTGGATCCGCACCGTCGGACACGTGACCGCCGTGGTGACGCCCATCCCCGGGGTCGCCTGTGCGATCGCGCCGATCGTGGACCAGACGAACGAGCCGTGGCCCTGCTCGTCGTTCCAGGGATGGAAGTGGTCGGAGATCCACAGGTCCTGGAAGCCGGCCCGCTGCGCCTTGACGGCCTGCTCGACGAGTTCGAGGGGGCCGAACTCCTCCGAGGAGAGGAAGTAGCCGATCTTCACGAGCCGCCTCCGCCCGCGAACACCTCGATCACCTTGCGGTTGAAGCTCGGGATGTCATCGGGCTTGCGGCTCGACACGAGCCGACCGTCGACATGGACCTCCTCGTCGACCCATTCGGCGCCCGCGTTGCGCAGGTCGGTCTGCAGCGTCGGCCAGGACGTGAGGGTGCGTCCCCGCACGACATCGGCCTCGACGAGCGTCCACGGCCCGTGGCAGATCACGCCGACCGGCTTGTCCTGCTCGAAGAACGCCCGCACGAACCGAACCGCGTCCTCATCGCCGCGCAGGAGGTCCGGGTTCGCCACCCCGCCCGGCAGCACGAGCGCGTCGAACTGCGACGGGTCCGCGCTCCCGGCGGTCGCGTCGACACGGATCTTCTCGCCGTGATCGAGGTGGTTGAACGCCTGGATCTCACCCGGTTCCAGCGAGACGAGCACCGTCTCCGCGCCGGCCTCCTCGACCGCCTTGCGCGGTTCCATCAGCTCCACCTGCTCTACGCCGTCGGCGGCCAGGAAGGCCACCCGCTTGCCCGTCAGCTCTCCACTCATGCGCCTGCGCCTCCGTTCATCCGTCCCTCCTGTTCGTACTCACGTAGGAACCCCTCGAACAGGCGGCGGTGCCCCTGTTCGTCGTGCAGGATGTCGATCACCATGTCCTGCGTGACGGGGTCGATCTCCGCCGTCTCGGCCACGATCCGGCTGTAGTGGTCGATCGCGCCGCTCTCCGCCTCGATCACGGCCCGAATGAGGCCGACGACGTCGGTCTGGCCCTCGGCGACGCGCAGGAAGCCCTGGTCGGCCCGGAACTCGGTCGAGGTCGGCACGACGCCGTACAGCTCCTTGATCCGGCGGCCGAACAGCTGCGCGTGGCCCAGCTCCTCCTGGATGTCCTGCTCGAGCGACGCGGCGATCTGGCGCGCCCGCACGCCCTCCGGATTGATCGAACCGGCGACGTAGTTCATCACCGTCTCGATCTCCATCCAGTAGGCCTGGGTGAGCAGCTCGACGATGTGCTCGCGCTCCTCCCGGCGCGACCCATCGAGGATGCTCACGGCACTGTCGGTACTCGACATCGTCACTGTGCTCCTTTCGTCGGGGGAGCGCCGGAGCGCTCCGCGGGTCACTGGCTGCGCTGGCGCGCCTCGGTGTACTCCTCGGGCGTCACGGGCACCTCGCCCGGAGGTGCCGTGCCCCGTGGCGCCCGCCCGGCCGGCGGCGAGTGCGGCGGGTCCGTCAGCGTCGGCCGGACGCCCGCCGCCCGGGCGCTCATCAGCGTCACGACGGCGGCGACCACCGCGACCACGGCGAGCGGGACGAGCACGATCGTGAACACCCCGCCCGAGACGACCCCGAGGATGGCGAACAGCACCGCCAGAACCACGAGAACAAGCCCTAACCACATGTGGTCTCTCTACCCCTCCCCCGGCCCCTCGACGCGCGCCGGTCACGCCGCCGTGCGAGCGCCGCGGGTCTACCCGCGGCGCTCGCCCCGCCGTTCGTTCTCCTGCTCGCGGTGCCGGGGCAGGTTCCCCGCGTCGGAATGCTGGTCGGTGTCGCCGACGGGCCCGGGTTCCCCGGGAACGTCGACGATCGCGTCGGCTGAGCGGCTCCGCTCGCCGCCCTCCGGTCCACCGGGAGGGCCGTCCGTCGCCTGCTCGCGCGAGTGGTCGACGGCCAGCTCGCGCGCGACCTCCTCCTCGGAGCGGCGCCGGATCGGGTCCTCGCCCCGCTGGTCACCGGGAGAGATCAGTGGTTCGTCGGTCACTCTGCTGACTGTTCCCCCGCCTCCGGGCTGGCAAACGACCGTCGTGCCGGGCCGGACGGACGGCCCGGGGGGCGGTCCCGCTGGACCGCCCCGGCCCACCCCGGGTCACCGCACCTGTCGAACGTGGCAACCTGACCGGCGACGGCGCAGGTTGCTACCAGGTGCACGGATTCGCGCGCTCTGGCGGCAACCTTCCGCGCAGCGCGGCACGTTGCCACATCGAACAGGTCGGGAGCGCTCAGCCGCCGGCCGGGCCGAGGACCCGCTCGATCTCCCCGTTCGCGAACCGACCCTCGGGGTCAAGCCGCGTCCGCACCGCCTGGAAGCGCGCCCACTCGGGGTAGCGCGGCGCGAGCGACGCCGCGGTCTGACGGTGGCGCTTGCCCCAATGGGGTCGGCCGTCCAGGCCGCTCATGATCTCCTCGACGATGCCGAAGTACGTCTCGTACTCCATCCCGTCAAACACGTGCACCGCGATGTAGCACGTGTCGCGGCCGTACGCCGGGGAGAGCAGCGCGTCGTCACCGGCGACGAAGCGCACCTCGATCGGGAAGTTGATCGGCAGGCGCCGGCGCTCGATCTCGCCGCGCACCGCCCGGATCGCCTCGGCCGCCCGGGCCCGCGGGATCGCGTACTCCATCTCGGTGAAGCGCACCAGGCGCGGGGACACGAAGATCCGGTGCGAGACGTCGACCCGGTCGCTCGAGCCCGCCACCCGGGTGGCGAGCCGGTTCAGGCTCGGGATGAGGCTCGGGTGGCGCCGCCCGAGGCGGGAGAACGCGCTCAGGCCGTGGTTGACGAGGACGATGTCCTCCAGGTGAGCGCGGGCGCGGGAGCGGGGCGTCACCGCCGCGTCGGTGCGGTCGTTGCGGCGCAGCAGCGCGGTGCGGCTGTACGGAAACCAGTACAGCTCGAAGTGGTCGTGGGCGTCCGCCAGCCGGTCGAGCTGCTCGAGCGTCGCCTCGAGCGGCGCCGGCCCGTCCACGCCGCGCAGGCGGTAGGCGGGCAGGGCCTGGAGGGTGAGCGAGGTGACCACGCCGAGCGCTCCGAGGCTGACGCGCGCCGCCCGCCAGCCGTCCGGGTCGCTGCGCTCGTCGAGCGTCAGCAGCGTGCCGTCCGCCGTCATCAGCTCGATCTCGCGCAGCTGCGAGGAGAGGTTGCGCAGCCGGGTGCCGGTACCGTGGGTCCCGGTCGCCGTCGCCCCGGCGAGCGACTGCCGGTCGATGTCGCCCAGGTTCTCAACGGCGAGGCCATGCCGATCGAGCGCCGCGTTCAACGCCCCGATCGTGATCCCCGCCTCCACCTGCACCAGGCCGCTCGTCGGATCGACGGCGAGCACCCGGTTCATCCGCTCGAGCGAGATCAGCGTGCCATCGGTCACCACCAGGCCGGTGAAGGAGTGCCCCGAGCCCGCGACGCGCACGCGCCGGCCGGCCGCCCGGGCGCGATCGAGCGCGCCCCGCAGCTCGTCGACGTCGCGCGGCCGCTCGATCGCCTGCGGGGCGCAGCGCTGGCGCCCGTCCCAGTTGCTCCAGGTGGAAGCTGACATCCCCGTCCATTAGAACATGTGCTCCGTGACGCCGCCATCCGCACAGAACCACCGGCTTGCGCGTGCCTGCGCCGAGCTCGAGCCGCCGTTTGCGGTGCTCGACCTCGACGCGTTCACGGAGAACGCCGCGGCGCTCGCCCGCCGTGCCGGGGGCAAGACGATCCGCCTGGCGAGCAAGTCCCTGCGCTGCCGTGCGCTGCTCGAGCGGCTGCTCGCCGACGCCGCCTCGCCGTTCCGGGGGGTGCTGGCGCTCACGGTCCGTGAGGCGCTGTGGCTCGCCGACCACGGCGTGCGGGACGTCGTCGTCGGCTACCCGAGCGTGGACTGCGGGGCGCTGCGCGAGGTGGCGACTCGGGTGGCCAGCGGGCCACCCGAGTCAGGGATCACGGTGATGGTCGACGCCGTCGAGCACCTCGACCTGCTCGAGTCGCGCGACGGGCCGGTGAGCGTCTGTCTCGACGCCGACGCGGGCCTGTGGCTGCTCGGGGGGCGGGTGCGCGTCGGACCCCGGCGCTCACCCCTGCACACCCCCGCCCAGGCGGCGGCGCTCGCCGCCGAGGTGAGCCGGCGTCGCGGCGTCACCCTCGTCGGCATGATGGCCTACGAGGGCCAGATCGCCGGTGTCGGGGACCGTCCGTCCGGGCGGCCGGTGCGGGGCATCGCCATCCGGGCGATGCAGGCGGCCTCGCGCCGGGAGCTGCGCGCACGCCGGCAGCGGCTGGTGGCCGCGGTCGAGGGCGTCGCGGGTCCGCTGCGGTTCGTCAACGCCGGCGGCACCGGCAGCCTCGAATCCTCCGCCGCCGAGCCGTGGGTGACCGAGGTGACCGCCGGCTCGGGCCTGTACGCGCCGGCGCTGTTCGACGACTACACCCGCTTCCGACCGCGGCCCGCCGCGTTCTACGCCCTGCCCGTCGTGCGCCGCCCCGGCCCGGGGGTGGTGACCGCCCTCGGCGGCGGGTACGTGGCGTCCGGCCCGGCGGGCGCCGACCGCCTCCCCCGCCCGTGGTGGCCGAGCGGGCTGCGACTCGACCCGCAGGAGGGCGCCGGCGAGACCCAGACGCCACTCCGGGGCGCCGTCGCGGACACGCTGCGGATCGGGGACCATGTGTGGATGCGCCACGCGAAGGCCGGCGAGCTGTGCGAGCGGTTCCGGACGCTGCATCTGGTGGCGGGCGAGCGGGTCGTGGACGAGGTTCCGACCTACCGAGGAGAGGGTGAATGCTTTCTGTGAGCACAGCGGAGACCCCGGGGCACGGCGCGCGCGGCCCGCTGGCCGCGCGCGATCGGTGGGTGGTGATCGCCACCTACGCGCTGGTCGGCGCGGCCAACCAGATGCTCTGGCTGACCTTCACGCCGATCACGACGCCGGCGGCCCGCCACTACGGCGTGAGCGCCGGCGACATCGGCTGGCTCGCCGAGATCTTCCCGCTGCTCTACGTGCTCCTCGCCGCGCCCGCCGCGGCGCTGCTCGACCGCTGGTTCCGTCCCGCGCTGGCCGTCGGGGCGGTGCTCACCGCGCTCGGCGGGGTGCTGCGCCTCGGCGGCGACACGTTCGGCTGGGCGCTCGCCGGGCAGGCGCTGATCGCCGTCGCCCAGCCCCTGATCCTCAACGCGGTGACGGGCCTGTCGAGCGGGTATCTGAGCCCGCGCTCGCGTCCGGTCGGGATCGCGATCGGCTCGGCCGGGATCTTCCTCGGCATGCTGCTGTCGCTCGCGCTCGGCTCGGCGATCGGGGGCGCGCACCTGCACACGCTGCTCGTCATCGACGCGGCGTTCGGGGTCGGGTCGACGGCAGCGATGCTGATCGCGTTCGCGCTCAGCCCCCGGATGACGGTGAGCGGCGACGTCACCGGGCTGTTCGGGCTGCGGGCGGTCTGGCGGGAGCCGGGCATCCGGCGGCTGGCGATGATCTCATTCGTCGGCTTCGGCCTCTTCGTCGCCCTCACCACCTGGCTCCAGACGCTCCTGAAGCCCGACGGCATCTCGGCCTCGACCGCCGGCTGGGTGCTCGTCGGCGCCGTCGTCGCCGGGGTGGTCGGGTCGGTCCTCCTCCCGCCCGCGGTGATCCGCTCGCGCCAGGACCACCTCCTGTTCCGCGCCGCCGGCATCGGCACGTGCGGCGCGTGCGTGCTGTTCGCGCTCTGGAACTGGGTGCCCGCCGTCGCGGCGGCGGCGGCGGTGATCGGCTTCCTGATGCTCGCCGCCCTCCCGGTGATCCTCGAGATCTCGGAGCGGCGGGCCGGAGCGGCCGGGACCAGCGCGACCGCCCTGATCTGGCTCTCCGGAAACGCCGGCGGGATCGTCATCGCGATCCTCGTGCAGATCGTCGTCCACCAGCCGGTCGTGGCCTTCCTGCTGATGGCGGCCATCGCCGCCGTCGTGCTGCGCTTCGTCTGGCACGGTTCGCTCGCCGATCTGCCGGCGGGCGAGGCCCCGGGCGCGCCGGCCGTGCCGTAGCTCGCGGCTCCGGTCGCTACGCGGTTGATTCGGCGGCCGCGGCGATCGCCTGGCGGAGATCGTCGACGAGATCGGCCGGGTCCTCGATCCCGCAGCTGAGCCGGACGAGGTCGGCCGGCACGGCGGCGGCCGATCCCTCCACCGACTGGTGGGTCATCGCCTGGGGTACCTCGATCAGCGACTCGACGCCGCCGAGCGACTCGGCGAGCGTGAAGAGCCTCGTGCGGGCGACGAGCTCGAGGGCTCGGGGGTGGCGGAAGCTGACCATCCCGCTGAACCCGGGCCAGCGCACATCGGTGACGCCCGCGGTGTGCTGGAGCAGCTCCACGACCGCGGCCGCGCTCGCGGCGTGGGCCCGCATCCGCAGATGGAGCGTGCGCAGGCCGCGGTGCACGAGGAAGCAGTCGACCGGCCCGGGGACGGCGCCGACCGAGTTCTGCACGAAGCGGAGCTGCTCGTGCGCCCCCGGATCGCGGGTGATCACCGCCCCACCCACCACGTCGGAGTGCCCGCCCAGGTACTTCGTCGTGGAATGCACGACGAAGTCCGCCCCGTCGGCGAGGGGGTTCTGGTTGGCCGGTGTCGCGAAGGTGTTGTCGACCGCCACCCGCGCGTGGCGCTTGGCCGCCACCACCTGCGCGATGTCGACGACGTCGAGTCGCGGATTCGTCGGCGTCTCCACCCAGATCAGGCGGGTCGCGTCGGTGATCGCCGCCGCGAGCGCCTCGGGGTCGGTCTGGTCGACGAGCGTGTGGGTGAGCCCCCAGCGGCCCAGCACCTTGTCGATCAGGCGGTAGGTGCCGCCGTAGAGGTCGGCGGGCAGCACCACGTGGGCGCCCGCTCCACAGGTCGCGGTGATCACGGCGTGCTCAGCCGCCAGCCCGGAGGAGAACGCGACGGCGAGCCCGCCCTCGAGCTCGCCGAGCGCGTCCTCGAGCGCCCGACGCGTCGGGTTGGCCGACCGCGAGTAGTCGTAGTCCTCGACGAACTCGCCCGGGCGCGGCTGCCGGAACGTCGAGGTCTGGTGGATCGCCGGGATCACCGAGCCGTAGCTCGGGTCCGGGCGCAGGCCGGCGTGAACGGCCCGGGTCCCGAATCCGTGGGAGGGGTGCTCGCCCGCGGCCACGATCAGGTCGCCAGCGCCTCGAGCAGGTCGGTGCGGGTGACGATGCCCTCCGGCGTGCCGTCCCGCGTGACGAGCAGGGCCTGCTGCTCGCCGACGAGCAGCTCGATCGCCGCACGGGCCGGGTCATCGACCGAGACCGAGGGGAACGGGGGTTCCATCACCCGTTCGACGGTCTGGTCGAGCAGCGCCGGGTCGCTGGCGGCGTGACGCAGCAGCCCCCGCTCGCCGACGGCGCCGATCACGGTCCCGCCGTTGCCGACGCTGATCACCGGCAGCTGCGAGAGGCCGTGCTGGTGCAGCAGCGATACCGCCTCGCGAACCGGGTGGTCGGCCTCGATGCTGACGAACGTCGGCGTCTGGCCGGCCTGCAGCTTGTGTCGCAGGACGTCCCCGACGCGCAGGTCCTGACCGCGCTCGAGGAAGCCATGCTGCTCCATCCAGGCGTCGGAGAAGATCTTCGACAGGTACGAGCGGCCGCCATCGGGCAGGATGACGACCACCATCGCCTCCGGATCCTGCAGCTCGGCGGTGACCTCGAGCGCCCCGTGGACGGCCATGCCGCAGGAGCCACCGGCGAGGATCCCCTCGGTCTGGGCGAGCAGCCGGGTGGTGAGGAAGGCGTCACGGTCGCTCACCTGCACCCAGCGATCGACCACGGCTCGGTCGAAGGTCTCCGGCCAGAAGTCCTCGCCGACCCCCTCGATCAGGTAGGGGTGCACGTTCTCCTCGCCGCCGGTGTAGATCGATCCCTCCGGGTCGACGCCGACGACGACGAGGTCGGGGCGGCACTCCCGCAGATACCTGGCCGTGCCCGTGATCGTGCCGCCGGTGCCGACGCCGATCACGAGGTGGGTGATCCGCCCCGCGGTCTGCTCCCAGATCTCCGGTCCCGTGGAGTCATAGTGCGCCTGCGGGTTGGCCGGGTTGCGGTACTGGTTGGGCTGGAAGGCGCCGGGAATCTCCCGGGTCAGGCGGTCGGCCACGCGGTAGTAGGAGCGCGGCGAGTCGGGTGGGACGTCGGTCGGCGCGAGGACGACCTCGGCTCCGTAGGCGCGCAGGAGGTCGATCTTCTCGCGTGACATCTTGTCCGGCATGACCGCGATCACCTTGTAGCCCTTCAGGCGGGCGGCGATGGCGAGGCCGGTGCCGGTGTTGCCGGAGGTCGGCTCGATGATCGTGCCACCGGGACGCAGCAGGCCGTCCCGCTCGGCCGCCTCGATCATGGCCACGGCGACCCGATCCTTGATCGAACCCCCCGGATTGAAGTACTCGACCTTGGCCAGCAGCTGGGCGCGCAGCCCCGGACGGATGCGCGAGAGCCGCACGAGCGGCGTTCCCCCGACGAGGTCGAGGATGGAATCGTGGACGTTCGGGATGGCGGTCGACGGCTCGATGGGCACGATTCTGCTCCGGCCACCCGCGAGGGTCAAGCGGCAACCGTCGTGACGGGCGTGAGCCCACGACCAACGCTCCGGTTGCGATCGACCGATTGCCGGAGTACCGTGCCCGCATCACCTACCGAACCCGGGGGGGCTCGATGACGGGAACTGCACCAGCGTCCGCTGGCACAACGAGGAACGGGACGCCATGTCCGAGGTGACGTCGGCCACCGCGTCGGGTGACTACCGCGGCGACGACGGCGTGCTGCTTGCCTACCGCCTGGCCGGCCACGGACGCCCCTGCATCCTGCTGCACGGGTACCTCGCTCCCGCCCACCCGACCTGGGTGGAGACGGGCCTCTGCGCGCATCTGGCCGACGCCGAGCACCGACTGATCATGCCCGACCTCCGCGGCCACGGGGCGAGCAACCCGCACAGCATCTACGCCTACCCGAAGGATGCCCTGGCCCGGGACGTGTTCGCGCTCGTCCGCCACCTCGACCTGCACGACTATGACCTCGGCGGGTACGGGCTGGGCGGCCAGGCGGTGGCGCGCGCGCTCGCGCTCGGGCTCCGGCCCCGGCGAGCGGTCATCGCCGGCGCGGGACTCGAGGCGGTCCTGCACGCCACCAGCCGCCGCGAGCGCGACCGTCGGCTGCTCGCCAACCTCGGCTCCTACGCGCCTGACACGCCGGAGGCCGAGTTCGAAGCGCGGCTGGCAGCACTCGGCGCGGACCCGATGGCGCTGCTGCGGCTCCTCGACACGCTCCTGGACACGACGCGGGAGGACCTCGCCACGGTCCGCGTGCCAACCCTCGTCATCGCCGGCGAGCAGGACACCGACTGCGGCTCGATCGAGGAGCTCGCCGCCCTCCTGCCGGAGGGCGAGGCGATGCGCGTGTCCGGGGACCACCGGACCGCGCTCAGCTCGCCGGCCTTCGCCGGCGCGCTCGCCACGTTCCTGGTCTGAGCCCGCCACCCCGCGGCGGGTCAGCCGGCCGGGTCCTCGACGGTGAGCGCCCCGCTCATCTCCAGGGCCTCGATGCGCGAGCGCACCACGGGATCGCCGAGGAACCGGAGATCGACGTTCCGCAGTGGCCCGGCCGTGGCCCAGGCCTGCACCTCCTGGAGGCCGGCGGACGAGAACTCAGCGAGGTCGCGCAGATCGATCACGACGCGCGTGAACGTGCCGAGCCGGCTGCGCGCCACGGCGGCCAGGCGCGCGGCGCTGGCCGCATCGAGACGGCCCGTGGGCGTCAGGACGAGCGCGTCGCCGCGCCGCGAGATCTGCACGCCCCAGCGGCGGACGCCGTCGGCGGGGAGGCGCAGGGCCGCCTGCAGGACGAGCTCCTGCGGGTCGCTCACGAATGCGTCGGCGCCGAGCGCCGTGGTTGCCGTGGGCCAGTCCGATCGGCCGGTGAAGTCGCAGAGCATCACGACGGGCGGATCGGGCAGCCGGCGCAGCAGCGTGCAGGCCGGCGCGAGGCGCAGGGCGTCCTGCGGTCCCGCCACGACGGCGACCGCCAGCTCGATGCTGTCCGGGCGCGCCGCCGGCCCGAGGGCGAGCGCCGACCCGGGTCCGTCCAGCCGCTGCACGGCCCAACCGTCGGCCTCGAGGAAGTCGATCGCGAGGTCACCGTCGACGCGCTCGATCCCGTCTCGGCGGCAGCTGAGCAGCGCCGCTCGGCCGGGACCGACCGACCGGGTCACCGGCAGCGCGCCGACCAGGTCGGCGAGGATGGCACGGCACGCGACCGCGAGCAGGCGGTCGCGTGCCGTCACGCCCCCGAACTGGACGCCGTGGAGCGCCGGGCGGATCGTCTCGACGTAGAGCCGGCCGGGAGGCGCTCCGTCCGCGAGCGCCTCGCTGATGAGCCGGCGAGCCCTCGCGATATCCTCGGACAGGAGCGCGCGACCGAAGTCATGGGCCAGCCTCGGGGCATCGGCGGGAATCCTCCCTGACCCGCGGGGGCCGTCCGGGATGAGGTGCCGCTCCACTGGTCACAGTCTATCGACGCACACAACGCCCTCACGTGTTTGCATCGCGTCGTCCGGGCAGAATGATCCTGAATGGTTAGTCGACATGTGTTCCCCCGCGACGAGCGGGCGCCGTCCCGGGCACGGCAGGCCGTGGCCGCGCTCGATCCGCCGGTGAGCGGCCTGCCGTGGGAGGATGTGACCCTGCTCGTCTCGGAGCTGGTCACCAACAGCGTCGTCTACGGCAGCGGTGAGAACGTGGTGCTGCTGATTGACGACAAGCGCCCCGAGCACCTCCGGTGCGAGGTGGTCGACGGAGGCAGCGGCTTCGTCCCCACGGCCCGCGGCGACCGCACGGTCGGGGGCTGGGGTCTCGAACTGGTCGAGAAGCTGACCTCCAGCTGGGGGGTCCGCGAGGGCTCCACTCACGTCTGGTTCGAGCTCAGCCCGGGCGCGAGCGGGACATCGTGAACGACACGCTCGGCGCGTTCCGGGCCGTTTCTCCGGAGGCGCTCGAGCAGGCGTACCTGGCCGCACTCCTCACGCCCGACGTGAGCCGCGCACAGGAGGTGATCGACACCGCACTGGCCGCGGGCCTGCCGCCTCAAGACGCGTACCTGCGGGTGATCGCACCGGCCATGGCCGAGGTCGGCCGATTGTGGGCGACGGCCCGGATCTCGGTGGCCGAGGAGCATCTGGCCACGCAGGTCAGCCAGATCGTGCTGGCCGGGCTCGGCGCTCGCCTTCCCGCGACCACCGACGTGGGCCGAGGCCGCGTGGCGATCGTCGCCTCCACCCCGGGCGAGCGGCACGCCCTTGGGACCCAGATGGTCGCCGACTTCCTCGAGATCCAGGGCTGGCAGGTGCTCGCCCTCGGCGCCGACGTCCCCGCGCGGGAGCTCGCCCGGCTGGCGGGGAGCCGCCGCGCCACGGTGGTCGCGCTCTCCACGGCCCTCCCCGGCAACCTGCTCGCGGTCACCCGCACCTGCCAGCTGCTGCGGCAGCTCGATCCGCCTCCGCACATCCTCGTCGGTGGGGGTGCGTACCGGGATGGCCCGGTTCAGGCCGGCGCCGTCGGGGCGGACGCGTTTGCGGCGGACCCGGAGGCGATGCTCGCCCATCTCGCCTCCGTCTTCGGATCCGATGCGCAAACTTGAGATCACCAGCTATCCGTGGCAGTCGACCGCCGTGTACGCCGCGATGCTCGACGCCGACGGCGTCGTCCAGTCGGCGAACCCGGCGCTGATCCACGCCGCGGGGACGGACCTCGTCGACGGCCCCTTCCGGGACGCGCTGACCCGCGAGCAGCGCGACGCGTTCACCGCGTGGCTGCTCGAGGCCGATGAGGAGTGGCGCTCGGGCACCTTCGGCCTGTGCGACGCGCACGGCGATCCCGCTGAGGACCGCCGACTGTGGATCCGCCGCAGCGGCGCCGATCTGATCGAGCTCATCGCGGAACCCGCGTGGCAGGACCAGCGCCACCTGGTGGAACAGGTGCTGCAGCTGAACGATGACCTGATCTCGACGCAGCGCAACCTCCACCGCCGCCAGCGCCAGCTCGAGCAGGCGCAGGACGAGGCCCAGGTCGCCATCCTGCGAGCCCACGAGCTCGAGAGCGTGCTGCTGGCGAGCATGGCCCACGCCGATCCCGACCGGGCGCTCCGGGAACTGCTCACCACCGTCCAGCGGCTCCTTCCCGGGGAACGCGCGGACCTGCTCCTGATCGACGAGACGCTCGAGTCGCTGACCCTTCGGGCGAGCGCGGGCGTCCCGGACCTCGTCGATCCCCGGCCGTTGATCAAGCTGGGCGTCGGGATCCTCGGGCGGATCGCCGTCACGGGCGAGAGCGAGCTGGTGGACGATCTGGCCGGCTGCGCCGACCAGCTCGGCGCGAGCGGATCGCTGATCGGCGTCGCGCTTCGCGTCGACGGCCGCGTCGCCGGTGTCCTCGCCGTCCGCGCCGCCGCCCCGGGCAGCTTCAACCCATCGCACACACGGCTGCTCGAGGTGGTGGCCGAGCGTCTGGCGCTCGCGGTGGGACACGCGCAGCTGCGCGAGCGCGAGCGGCGCATGGCGGAGATCCTGCAACGGACGCTGCTCCCCCAGCGGCTGCCCGAGGTCGCGGGGATCGAGATCTCGGCGCACTACGAGAGCCGCGCCGCGTCGGTCGGCGGCGACTTCTACGACGCCATGTGCCTGCCGGGCGGGCGCCTGGTCGTCACCGTCGGCGACGTGATGGGCAAGGGGCTGCGCGCCGCCGCCGCGATGGCGCACCTGCGGGCGGGGATCCACGCGCTCGCGATCGACGGCTCGGGCCCGGCCGAGGTGCTGCACCGCCTCGGCCGCATGGCGGAGGCGGACGGCCACTTCGCCACCGCGGTGGTCGTCCTGCTCGACCCGGCGAGCGGAGCGCTCTCGCTCGGGAACGCCGGCCATCCCCCGCCCCTGCTCGTGCAGGCCGGGGTGGCCGAGTTCATCGACCCGGCCGGCTCGCGATCGGCGTTGCTCGGGCTCGGTGTCGAACGCCGCGGCGAGGCGTCGCTCGAGCTGGCGCCGGGGGCGACCCTCGTGCTCTACACCGACGGCCTCGTCGAGTCGACCCGTGACCTCGACGATGGCATGGAACGCCTCCGCGCCACCGCCTCCACGTGCGTCGACTGCACGCCCGAGGAGCTCTGCGATCACCTGCTCACGGCGCTCTCGCCGACCGGCCACTACCGGGACGACGTCACGCTGATCGCCGTCCGTCGCCGGTAAAGCCGGGCCTCCTCCGCGCCGACAGTATCCGCACCAAGACGGCCGGAGGTACTGTCTCGGCCACACAGCGTGGTGCTGTGCCGGCCGGCCACCAGCGTCGGGCCCGTGGAGCGAGGGGGACTGTCATGCACAGGGGAATGAGAGCGCGATCTCAGCTGCTGACCGCGGCGATCGTGGCCACGGCGATGGGCGTGCTGACCGCACCGGCCCTGGCCACGCCGCGGCACCGATCGACCGCGAGCGCGCAGATCACGGCGCTGAGGCGCCAGCTCGCCGCCGCGCGGCGCACGATCGGGGCCCTGCGCCTCAGCAACACGACGCTCAACGCGCGGAACGCGGCGCTGCGCAGCCTGACCGCCTCGCTGAAGAGCCAGAACGCCACGCTCACCGGCCAGAACGCGACGCTCACGACCGAGAACGGCACGCTGCAGCTGCAACTCGGCACGCTGCCGACCGAGGTTCAGACGCTGACCAGCCAGAACAGCGCGCTGACCAGCCAGAACAGCGCGCTGACCGGCCAGAACCAGACGCTGACGACACAGAACGCCGATCTCACGACGGCGAACGCGACGCTCACCAGCGACAACCAGAACCTGACGAGCCAGAACACGACGCTCGCCAGCGCGAACCAGAACCTGACCGGCGAGATCAGCTCGGCCGAGGCGGCAATTGGTGGGGCCGGAAGCCTGGCCCAGGACATCAGCGGCCTGAACGCCGTTCTCGGGGGGTCGGGAACGAGTCTTTCGCAGGCGACGGGAATCCTCGACGCGATCCTTGCCACGGGCCGCACCAACATCACCTCGGATCTGGCCACCCTGGACGCCAGTCTCCTGGCCGCACCGACCGGCACGCTCGCCACCGATCTCACCACGGCTCGCGACGAGCTCGTGGCCAGCCCGGGCACGACCCTCGAGTCGGATATCGGAAGCGTGAACGCGATCCTCGGTGGCATGGCCGGGACCCCCACCTCCGCGCGCGCCAGCGCCATCCTGAACTCGCTCGGCACCGCGCAGACGGACGTCACGAGCGGGATCGCCGACCTCGACGGACGGATCCTGACCAGCGGCACGGGCGTGCTCGGCACGGATCTCAGCACCGCCGCCGGCCTGCTCGTCACCTCCCCCGGCGCCACCCTGCAGGGTGACATCGGCACCGTCGCCGGAGAGCTCCTCCCGACTCCGGGGGCCAACCTGCAGCAGGACGTCGGCACCGTCGCCGGTGAGCTCGTCGACGCGCCCCTGACCACGCTCCAGGACGACGTCTCGTCGCTGGACGGGGTGGTCGACGGCACGAGCACGACCACAACAACGCTGCAGGACCGGCTCGGGGCTCCGGCCATCAACGGCGCCTCGGCCAGTCTGGCGGCCGTGATCGGCGGCACCGGCGCGAGTCTCGCCGCCCGCCTCGGCGATCCACTCCGCCCGTCGTCGGGCGGTCTCGCGGCCCTCGTCGACGGGCCGACCGCGTCGAACGGGGCCGGCCTGTTCGCGTCGACGCCGCTGGGCAATCTGCAGACCGCGGCGAGCCTGTCGGACCAGCTGAACGCGTACCTCAGCCTCTACGACCCGGCGAACTGGACGACGACGACCAATACCCATCTCACCTTCACCCTGACCCCCGCGCCGACCTCGCTCGGCGCGGTGGTGACCGAGGCGTCGGCCACGAGCTGACGCGGGGCGGACTCGAACAGCGGGGGCGTCCCGCCCGATGGGCCGGGACGCCCCGCAGCCCACCCGCGCCCGCGGGTCACCGACATAGACTCCGGGCGTGAACGTCGCCAACCCGCCACGCCTGTTCACCCCATCGCTCGTCCCCGGGGTGAACGCCACGCTGGTGCTGGTCCTCAGCCTGGTCGGGGTGTTCGTGTTCGGGCTGAGCGGGGGCATGGCCGGGGTCCGCGCCCAGCTCGATCTGTTCGGCGCGATGCTGCTCGCCGTCGTCGTCGGGATCGCCGGCGGCACGATCCGCGACCTGCTCATCGGGGTGCCGCCCGCGACCTTCCGTGATTGGCGCTACCTCGCCGTCGCCGGCGGAGCGGGCCTGATCGCGCCGTTCGCCCATCCGGCGATCTCCCGCCTGCGGGGCTGGATCGACGTGCTCGACGCGGCGGGGCTCGGGCTGTTCTGCGTCGTCGGGGCCGAGACGGCGCTCGCCCATCACCTCGGCTTCGCCGATTGCGTCATCCTCGGCGCGGTGACCGGGATCGGCGGGGGCATGCTGCGTGACATCCTCGTCCGGGAGATCCCGACGATCCTGCGCGGCGGCTTCTACGCGATCCCGGCCCTCTGCGGTGCCGGGATCGTCGTCACCGCCTACCACACCGGGGATCACACGGTCATCGCCCCGATCGGCGGCGCCGTTGTCTGCTTTCTGATGCGCGTCGCCGGCATGCGCTACGGACTCGGCCTGCCGAGCGCCGCGGCCGTTGCCGAGGCGGGGCCACGGGCCTTCTTCCCGCCCTCCGGGCTGGAGCACCACCGCCCCGCCGTCGAGCTGGACGCGCCCAGGGTCGAGCCGGACCGGCCCAGGGTCGAGCCGGACCGGCCCGGACCCGCGTCGGGCGACTGACGCCTCAGTGCAGAATGTCGCGGCGCTCGAGCAGCAGGGCGGCCGCGACCATCAGGGCGATCGCTACCGCGGTCATCCCGATGAACGACAGCGGGTCGATGCCGTCGCGCATCGGCGAGCCGTAGTACTGAAAGGCCGACGCCCAGCGGATCGCCGCGAGGCTGTGCGCGAGCTTGCCGACGAGATCGATCGCGTACATCGCGACGAGCAGGCCGATCGCGAGGCCGCTCGCCCCTCGACCGCTGTGCATCGCCCCCGCCGCGACCGCGGCGATCCCCCCGGCCAGCAGCGCGAGCGGGAGCACCCCGCAGACTCCGGCGGCGACGAGACCCGCCGAGATCTGGGTGCCGGCGATGCGCCCGATCACGAAGGTCATCACTCCGGTGCTCACCATCACGATCGCCGCGGTGAGCGCCGCCACGACGCAGGTGCCCGCCATCAGCGCCCGGCGGGAGACGGGCAGCGAGAGGAGCGTGTCGAGCTCGCCCCGGGCCTCGGCGCCGACCGTGGGCCCGGTGATCGCGTGGATCACGAAGTACCCGAGGGCCAGCGGGACGATCAGGCTGAACATCTCGGTCTGGATGTAGCCCTCGACCGTGCTCATCGAGGTGACGTCGAACGCCTGCTTGAGCGCGGCCGGATAGCTCTTCAGCACCTGATCGAGCGAGTGCTGGATCGACGGGTACACCGCGGCCATGAACCCACCGTAGGCGCCGAGTGACAGGCTCCAGGTCACCGTCGAGCGGCGGCTGTCGCGCAGGCCCCTGCGCACGAGCGCGCGCATGGTCCCCGTCCAGTTCGGCGGCTGTGGCGGCCTGACCGTGGCCGTGCGCGGTGCCGCTGCGACGCTCATCGCGGGCCCTCCCGGCCGTAGTAGGTGAGGAAGACCTCCTCGAGGCTCGGCTCGGTCAGCTCCATGTCGAGCACGGTGTGGTGCGCCGCCGCCTTCACCACCGGATCGAGGGCCCCGGTCACCTTGAACGACACGCGGGTCCCGTCCGTGCGCAGCTCGCTGACACCGGGGATGGCGGCGAGCTCGGCCACCTCGAGCGACTCCTCGAACCGGATCGAGACGTGGTGATACGAGCGTCCGCGCAGCTCGGCGACGCGCTCGACGGCGACCAGCCGGCCCTCCCGGATGATCGCCACCCGATCGCAGACGCGCTCCACCTCATCGAGCTCGTGGGAGGAGAGCAGGACGGTTCCGCCACGGTCGCGGTGGTCGGTGATCACCTCGAGGAACTCCTCCTGCATCAGCGGGTCGAGGCCGGTGGTCGGCTCGTCGAGGATCAGCAGCTCCGGGTCGTGGAACAGCGCCTGTATCAGGCCGATCTTCTGTCGGTTGCCCCGCGAGAGGTCCCCGATCCGGCGGTCGAGGTCCGCCTCGAACCGCTCGGCCAGGACGGGTCCGCGCCCGAGTCCGGCGAGCCCGCGCGCCTCCGCGCAGAACGCGAGGAACGCCCGTCCCGTGAGTCGGGGATCACACGTGAAGTCCCCCGGGAGGTTGCCGAGGCGAGAGCGGATCTCCCGACTGCCGCGATGGCTGTCCAGGCCGAAGATCGACGCGTGGCCGCCACTCGGATGCAGCAGGTCGAGCAGCGTCCGGATCGTCGTCGTCTTGCCCGCCCCGTTCGGTCCGAGGAACCCGTAGATCTCACCGGCCTCGACGACGAACGACAGGTCCTCGATCCCGCGCGCGCCGGCGTAGCGCTTGGTCAGCCGGTCGGTGTCGATCACGACGTCCACCGGTCGATCGTCTCACCGCCTCCGGCCACCCGGAACCGTGCTTTCCCACAGCCGAAGCCGGGACCGACCTGCGAGTCGGTGGCCCGTTCGGCCCGCATCACGCCTCGGATACGGACCCGTCATCCCAGCGCGCCGGCGCCACCGCACCTCCAGCGCGGGTCCCCGCCGGACCGGCGGGCTGACCCGCAGGCACGCGGCGGGCCGCTACGGATTCGCGTCCCGGGCGTCGAGAGGAGGCTGTGGTGAGATCGGTACTTCTCAAGGTGGTGGACCATGACGACCGCCCTGCGGCGCAGCGTGCGTTCCGTGATCACGCTGGCCGTCCTCGCGCTCCTGCTCATCGGCAACGGCCGAGCCGGCGCCTCGCGCACCGCCGCCGGGCCGGTCCCGGCGACGGCCTCCGCCGCCGCGACCCTGCCCCGGCTGGTGGCCGTCCGGGCCGCGCACCGGCCGGGATACGACCGGGTGGTGTTTGACTTCACCGGCCCGTTGCCGACCCACCGCGTGGTTCGATACGTGAGCCGACTGGTCGCCGACCCCCGGGGCACGGCGATCCCGGTCGCCGGTCGGGCGATCCTCGCCGTGCGCTTCACGGGGGCGACGGGCCACACCGAGAACGGCCGGTCGACCGCGCCCGCGAGAGTCGTCTTCCCGCTGCCGAACGTGATGGCCGCCGTGTGCTCGGGGGACTTCGAGGCCGTGCTCTCCTACGGCATCACGCTGGCGCAGCGCGCGAGCTTCCACGTGCTCACGCTGACGCACCCGAGCCGGGTGGCGATCGACATCTCGACCCGGTTCCCGACCGTGCTGCGGCGGGTCTACTTCTTCAACCAGCGGCGATTCGTCGCCAACACCGAGCCGTTCGTCACCGCGGTCCTGCGGCCGATTCCGTCGGCGGCACCGGCGACGGCGCTGATGGACCGGCTCTTCACCGGCCCCACGACGGCGGAACAGAGGCTCGGGCTGCGTTTCCGCGCCTCCGGGGCGAGCGGCTTCAGCGGCCTGTCGATCGCCTCCGGCGTTGCACGCATCCGCCTCACGGGCGGATGCGCGAGCGGCGGCTCCACGGCGACGATCGCCGAACAGATCATGAGGACCCTGCGGGGGCTCCCCGGCGTCCACTGGGTCAAGATCTACGACCCCTCCGGCCGGACCGAGGCCCCCGGCGGCGCCCGGGACTCGATCCCGACCTGCCTCGAGCCATGAGCGGGCACCGCTCGCGCCTGGGCCCCTGCCGGGGCCGCTGACTACACGGCGACGCGCGCCATCCACTGGTGCACGTAGGCGACCACCATCGCGCCCTCCCCGACGGCGGTGGCACAGCGCTTCACCGAGCCCGAGCGCACGTCTCCGGCCGCGAACACCCCGGGCACGCTCGTCTCGAGCAGCCCGTCGGCCCCGACCGCCGCACCGGTCAGGACGAAGCCGTGCTCGTCACGGGCCACCGTGTCCCCCAGCCACTCGGTGCACGGACTCGCCCCCAGGAAGAGGAAGAGGAAGCGCAGATCCAGGCGGGCACCGTCGCGCAGCGTGACCGCCTCCAGCCGGCCATCGGCTCCGTGCAGGGCGGCGACCTCGCTGCGATCGCGCACCGTGACCCCGTAGCGGCCCAGATCGTGGATGAGGTACTCGGACATCGTCTCCCGGAGGTCCCCGCGACGGTGGATCAGGGTGACGTCCGCGCCCCCGCGCGCCAACCAGATCGCCGCCTGCGCGGCGGAGTTGCCGCCCCCGACGACGCCGACCGTGGTTCCGCCGCACAGCTTGGCCTCCGGTGGCCCGGCGGCGTAGAAGATGCTCTGTCCCTCGTAGTCCTCGAGGTCGGCCACCGAGAGCCGACGGTACG
>DAIDJO010000118.1 GCA_027451345.1 Solirubrobacterales bacterium | reverse complement strand
GCGCTGCAGACGACGAGCCGCAGCGGCTCGCGTCTGCTGAACAGCACGCTGATCGTCATCTACGTGGGCGGCATCATCGCGCTGCCGCTGGTGTTCATCATCGGCAACCACGACAATTCCAACGCGCAGGTGAGCGGCGTCAAGCTCACCGCCGCGATGCAGGCCGGCCGCGAGCTCTTCGCGCAGCACTGCGCCACCTGCCACACCCTGGCGGCGGACAACGCCATCGGCAAGACCGGCCCGAACCTCGACGTCATCCGGCCGTCCGAGGCCCTCGTGCTCAAGGCGATCGCCTACGGGTGCCTGCAGAAGCCGACGAACGCGAACAATGCCTGCCTCGGGTACGGGGTCATGCCGGCTGACATCGTCCAGGGTCGTCAGGCCCAGGACATCGCGCTGTTCGTGTCCCGCATCGCCGGCCACGGCTGAGCCGTCGCCTCGGGATCGCCGGTCAGGTCTGAGCCGCCGCTTCGGCGTCGCCGGCCGCTCATGGCGGACGCCATGGCGTGCCGTCCCGCGCGGCGGCCGTCGCGGTGACGCCTCCCACTCCTGCCGGCAAACCTAACGAGTCATAAACTCCGCGGCCCGAATCTGCGGTAGATGCGGGCAAGTTTGTGGCAGACGGCACGCATCCGTCCGGGACGATTGTTACTCTCGCCCCTACGTCAAAGCTCAGTTTCCGCCGCTCTGACGGGCTGGCGGAAAGCGGGGGAACCAGGTCGGTGGGGCGAATCGCGTCCAGGGGGGACGCGTAGTGCCGCTCTTTCAGGCACGAGCCCGTCAGCTAACCCCGTAGCGCAACCACGAGAAAGAGGACGCGATCTCAGGTGCCTGAAGCGGGGTCGACATTCATGGATTGGGAGCAGCTGGAGAAGGAGCGCCGACTGCTCATCGACGAGGACTTCAGCTGGTCCGAACCGCCGCGTCGGCGGCGCCGCAGCGGCGGGATCCACACGTCATCCGCATCGGGTCAGGGGGCGTCGAACCATCCGGCGTCGAGCCGCGCCATGGGCGGCCAGGGCGCGTCGGCGTCGGGCCGTGTCTTCGTCCCAGACGGCCAATTCGCGGACGGCCAACCGGAGACCCGCGTCGGCCGGCTCACCGGACGGCGCGGGCGGGCCGGAGCGGGCCCCGAGGCGTCTGGGTCCCCGTCGCTCGGTGGCGACGCCTGGGATCGGGCGGCCCCCGACCGTGAGCTGGACGAGCTCGTGGCACGCTGGAGCGCCGAGCAGCGCGTCGCCGAGCCGCCCACGGAGGACGAGGACCCCTGGGACGACATTCCCGTGGACCCCGCGGCCGTGTTCGACCTCTCGGACGCCGGCACACCGCCGACCGGCGGCGCGGTGCGGCGGACCGTGGTGATCACCGGGCGCGGTGACGACCGCTACCTCCCCGCGCGGCGGCGACGTCCCTCGTCGGACCTGCGCTTCCACGAGCGGTCGAGCTTCAGTCCCGATCGTGCCGGCCTCTGGGCCGTCCTGCTCGGCATCGCGCTCGTCCTCGGCGCGATCGTTCACTAGCTCCCGCCGGCGCGGGCGATCCGGCCCCGCCCATCCGCCGAGGGTTCCGCCTCGCCGCCTCAGGGCAGCACGGTGTCGCGCACCGAGCGGGCGCGGTCCCGGTCCGACTCGCTCAGTCGGTCCACCGCGACCGGCGTCACGAGGCTCCAGTGGCGCCCCACCGGACAGCGCTGGATGCGCCACGGGCCGAGCCGCAGCGCCTTCACCGAGGCGCCCGGGATCCAGGTCGTCGTGAACAGGTGGCCCTGACGGCAGCGCACGATCGTGCGCAGACCGATGAGCGAGCCGCTGCGACGCCGCAGGAAGACCGCCTCGATCACGGTCGCCCCGGCCGCGATGGCGAGGCCCCTGGAGCGTTTGGACCACTGCATCAACACCACGCTACTCCCCGCTTGACGGTCTGCCAATGGCGCCTACACTTATGATTGGTAAGCAGGTGTGAAAAGTGAAGGATCTGTGAACGAAACGCGGGTGCCCGACGTGAAGACAGCGATGAGCAGATTTCAGATCCATGACGAGCTGACGGCCCCCGAGCGCTCCGCGGCGGTGCTGCGCGGCGCGCTCGTCGGTGGCGGGCAGCTGCCGAACTTCCTCGGGGTGCTGGCCGGATCCCCCGCGGCGCTTCGCGCCTATGCGCGGTTTCGCTCGGAGCTCCGTCACGGCCGGTTGAGCCTGGCCACGCTCGAGCGCATCGCGCTGGCCGTCGCCGAACACCACGGGTCCGAGCAGGGGGTCCTCACCCACTCCCGAGCCGCTCGCGCCGCCGGCCTCGGGGTCGACGAGATCACCCTGGCTCGACAGTTCGATTCCGAGGATCCCCGCGCGGCCGCGCTGCTGCGCTACCTTCGCGCGATCCTCGTCGAGGGCCGTCCGCCGATGCACCTGCACGAGGAGGCCCGCGAGGCCGGCTGGTCGGACGAGGAGCTGCTCGAGGCCATCGCGGCGGTGGCGATCGAGGGGTTCGTCGCCATGGTGAACGTCGCGGGCGAGGTTCCGGTCGACGGCTCCAGCGAGGAGTCGCGGACGTTGAGGGCGGCGTAGCCGGTGGATCCCCGCCCGGCGCGCACCGTCGGCGCCACCCGCGCGCGGGCTCGTCGCGGGACGGACCAGGTACGTTTTCCCCGCATGGACGGGTCGGAACTCCCCACGACCGCGCCGCTCGAGCACGGCGAGCCACCCGAGGACGGCGAGCACCGGAATCGAGTGGCGCACGGCTGCTGCCCCTTCTACCACGAGGCGGTCGAGCTCGTCGGGCGCCGCTGGACGGGCGCCATCCTCCGCGTCCTGATGGACCGGCCGATGCGCTTCTCGGAGGTGGGTCAGGCGGTGCCCGAGCTCTCGGATCGCCTGCTCTCCGCTCGCATGAAGGAGCTCGAGGCCCGCGGGATCGTCGTACGGAGGGTGCACCCCGGACCGCCCGTCCGGGTCGAGTACGGGCTCTCCGAGATGGGCCGTGAGCTTGGCCCGGCGCTCGAGCAGCTGCAGGCGTGGGCGCAGCGCTGGTTGAGCCGGCCCCCCACGGGCTGATCGGCCCTCCGTCGATCGGCGTCGCTGCGCCGGTCGCGATCACGTAGAGTGCCGCCGCGATGAACGAGGATTCCGAGCGGCGGCTCGCGCTCAACGAGGTGCTGTTCCGCGACACCAACGAGGCGATCGAGCGCGGCCAGTGGCCGCAGGACCCCGCGCGAGTGGTGCGCTTCCGCTGCGAGTGCTCGCGCGTCGACTGTGGGCAGGCGGTCGAGCTGACGCTGGCCGAGTATGAGGCCGTGCGTCGCTTCCCCCGCCGGTTCCTCCTCGCTCCAAGCCACGTCACGCCCGAGATCGAGACGGTCGTCAGCCGGACGCCGACCCACGTGGTGGTGGAGAAGGAGGACAGACCCGGGGAGATCGCGGCGGCGACGGACCCACGCCGCTGAGGCGGGGGGCGTTGCGTCCGGAGGCGGACGCCGGGTCGCCCTCGAGGCTCAGCCGGCGTTCACCGGCAGCCGGAACACCATCCGCGCCTCGGTCCCGCCCGCGGCCCGCTCGACGAGCGCGAACTCATCCGCCGCGTCGGTGATGAAGGCGAGCCCCCAGCCGAGTCCCGGCCGGATCGGGGTCGCGTTGGGCCCCCGTCCGTCGTCGCTGACGAGGACCCACAGCTCGTCGTCGACGACGCGGGCGGTGACATGGACCTCACCGGGATCATCGGAATACGCATGCAGGACAACGTTCGTCACCGCCTCGGACACGGCGAGGCGGATGGCGTCGAGGCGCTCGCCGTGAAAGCCGGCCGCCCGGGCAAAGTCGGCCACGGTGTGGCGCAGAGCCGGAATCACATCGGGTACCGCCCGGTGCGATTCGTTCAGGTTCGCTTCTACTGCGACCATGCACGCATCGTATGACCTGGCTCGGATCACTGGCGTCAGACCGCCCGTGGCTGGTTGGGGGGGCCGCTGGGAGTGGCTCAACGCAGACACATTCCCGTCCTCCCCGAACTTCAATCCTCCGGGACCGGGTAAGGTTCGGCCGCGATGACCGACCAGCCGGACCTCACCGCCAAGGACGTCCTCGCCCGCGTCGAGCGCGAGGGGATTCGCTTCATCCGCCTGTGGTTCACCGACATCCTCGGCAACCTCAAGGCGTTCAGCATCAACAGCACGGAGCTGGCCGACGCCTTTGACGGCGGCATGGGCTTCGACGGGTCCTCGATCACCGGCTTCAACGCGATCGAGGAATCGGACATGATCGCGGTCCCCGACCCGCGCACCTTCGCCGTGCTGCCCTGGCGCGGCGGCGAGCACGCCGTCGGTCGCATGTTCTGTGACATTCGCACCCCCGAGGGCACGCCGTACGAGGGCGACCCTCGCCACATCCTGCGCCGCGCCGTCGAGCGGGCCCGGGGGATGGGGTTCGAGCAGTTCTACGTCGGCCCGGAGCTCGAGTACTTCTACTTCCGCGACTCGCGCTCGACCGAGGTGCTCGACGAGGGCGGGTACTTCGACCTGACGACGCTCGACGCGGGCTCGGATCTGCGCCGCGACACGGTGCTCGGCCTCGAGCAGCTCGGCATCCACACCGAGTACTCCCACCACGAGGTCGGCCCCAGCCAGCACGAGATCGACATGCGCTACGCCGACGCGCAGACGATGGCCGACCACTGCATGACCTACCGCATCACGGTCAAGGAGTACGCGCTGAAGTACGGGTGCCACGCGACCTTCATGCCCAAGCCGCTGTTCGGCAAGAACGGCTCGGGCATGCACACCCACCAGTCGCTCTTCCGCGGCGGCCGCAACGCCTTCTTCGACGCCGACGACGTCTACCACCTCTCCGACGTCGGCAAGGCGTTCATCGCCGGGCAGCTGCGCCACGCCCGCGAGATCAGCTCGATCTTCGCCCAGTGGGTGAACTCGTACAAGCGCCTGGTCCCCGGGTACGAGGCGCCGGTGTACGTCGCCTGGTCGCGCCGCAACCGCTCGGCCCTCGTGCGCGTGCCGATGTACCACCCCGGCCGCGAGCAGGCCACGCGCATGGAGCTGCGCTGTCCCGATCCCGCGTGCAACCCGTATCTCACCTTCGCCGTGCTGCTGCAGGCCGGCCTCGAGGGGATCGAGCACGGCTACGAGCTCCCGGACCCGATGGAGAAGAACCTCTATCACCTCTCCCCGGAGGAGCGCCGCCGCCTCGGCATCGAGCAGCTGCCCGAGACGCTCGGCGAGGCGATCGAGCTCACCGCCCAGTCCGAGCTCGTCCTGCGCTCGCTCGGCGAGCACACGTTCAACCGCTACATCGAGATCAAGCGCCAGGAGTGGGAGGACTACCGCGTCCAGGTCACCCCCTGGGAGCTCGAGCGCTACCTGCCGGTTCTCTGAGCCGGCTCGTCACCCGACGGATGACCGGGGGCGCCGGTCCCGCTGGACCGGCGCCCCGGCCGACGCGCTCACGACGGCGGTCCGTCGCCGTTCTGGGTTGCGGTGGGGATCACCGCGCCGGCGCCCGCGCGCTGCGCCGCCGCGGTCTCCCGCGCCATGAAGGCGCCGAGCTCCGCGATCGTGCTCATCAGCGGGGCGGGGAAGACGACCGTCGAGTTCTTGTCCACGGCGACCTCGGCGATCGTCTGGAGATTGCGCAGCTGCAGGGCCAGAGGATGGGCGAGCATCACGTCGGAGGCGCGAGCGAGCTCCCCGGCGGCGAGCGCCTCACCCTCGGCGGCGATGATCTTGGCGCGCTTCTCGCGCTCGGCCTCGGCCTGACGCGCCATCGCCCGCTGCATGCTGGCGGGCAGCTGGATGTCACGAAGCTCGACGACCGTCACCTTGACGCCCCAGGCCTCGGTCTGCACATCGAGGATCTCCCGGATGTTCTGGTTGATCGCGTCGGTCTCCGACAGCGTCTCGTCGAGGGTGTGGCGGCCGACGACCGCACGCAGGGTCGTCTGCGCGATCTGGTTGATCGCCTCCTCGACGTTCTCGATCGCGATCACCGACCGGGTCGGGTCCTCGACGCGGTAGTAGGCCACGGCGGAGACGTCGATGCTCACGTTGTCCTTGGTGATGATCCCCTGCGACTGGATCGGCATCGTGACGATCCGCAGCGACACGCGACGGATGCGCTGGATGAAGGGCACGACGAAGATCAGCCCGGGTCCGCGCGCATCCCCGGTGGTTCGGCCGAGCCGGAAGACGACAGCCCGCTCGTACTGCTTGATGACGTAGGCGAAGATCATGATGGTGCCTCCCGGGTTGACTGGGGAGGGTGGCGTGACGGGGGCCGACGCTCATCGACCCGCGGTGGCGGTCCTCCCGTTGGGACGTGCGTGAACCCGGCGATTGCCGCGTCCAGGGCGGCGATCGGTCGGGTCGCCGCTGATGCCGGCTGAGCGCTGGAGCCGGGAAGCCGACTCACCGAGGATCGGGGTGAGCCAACCACGATCGTACTCCGCTGGGGCTTCGCCGCGCGGTTAGGATTCGAATCATGGAGTCTCTGAGTGGCGGTTCTCAGCCCCTGCGCGTCCTGATCGCCAACGAGCGCGCCGACCGCCTGGCGCTCGTCGCCCAGGTCGTGATCGCGCTCGGCCACGAGGTGATCGCGCGGGAGATCGAGGTCCGGGACGTGGGTCCCGTGACGCGCCGGGAGCGGCCGGACGTCGCGCTCGTGGGCCTGGGCGACAGTTCCGCCCACGCGCTCGAGCTCATCGATCGAATCGTGCGCGAGGCGGCGTGCCCGGTGATCGCGCTCCTGCACGCCCCGGATCCGGCCTTCGTCCAGGAGGCGTCGAAGCGAGGGGTGTTCGCCCACATCTCCGACCACGACGTCGAGGACTGGCAGAGCTCGATCGACATCGTCCTGCGTCGCTTCGCCGAGTACCAGGATCTGCAGGGAGCGTTCGGCCGGCGCGCGCTGATCGAGCGCGCGAAGGGCATCCTGATGGAGCGTCACTCGATCGACGAGGAGGGCGCCTTCGCCATGCTGCGGGAGCGCTCCCGGATCGACAACCGCAAGCTCGTCGACCTGGCCGCGGCCGTGGTCGACGCCCACCGGCTGCTGCCCAGGCAACCACCGGCGGGGTCGGCGCCGACCGAGCCCTGATCGGTCCGGGGACCGGCGCGCGGCGCCGTGATCGCGCCGGGGGCCGGCGGACCGGGGCCGGCGGACCGGGGCCGCGGATCAGCCGAATCCGGTGTTGGCGCGCCAATCGCCGGAGTATGATTTGGTTGCTCCGCTCCAGTGTTCGGCGGACGTGACGGTCCGGCTCCAGCCCCTCGGCCGGTTTGGGCGTCCGCCCCTTCCGGCGTGCGCTGAGCAACCGACCAGGAGTCCTCCATGGACAGAAGGATCCCCGTCCGCACGGCGCTCGACCCGCCAACGGACGCAGCACCCGCAAGGCCCGGGACGGCGCCGGGACGCCCGCCCGAGGCGGGAGCGCGGCCCCGGCCGACGTCGACGATGTCCCCCGGACACCACGACCGAGCGGTCGACGGCGGAGCGCTCGTGCGCCTCGACGGCGAGCTCGACCTGCACACCGCACCCGGATTCGCCCAGGTCCTGCGCAGCGCGCAGGCCGACGGCACGACCGTGGTGCTCGATCTCCGGCGCCTGGCGTTCATCGACTGCGTCGGGTTGGCGGTGATCAGCGCGGCCGACCACCGCGCTCGTCTGAGCCGGTCCCGACTCATCCTGCTCGTTCGAGCCGGCGGCGCCGTCGACCGGTTGCTCGAGATCACGGGTACCTCGGGACGGTTCGAGACGACGACCCGCCTGCCGATGGACGGTGCGCGCGGCGTGGGGCGGCTCGTGGCCTGACCCGTCCCCGGGCGGCATCGAGCCCCCGGGTCCCGCTCAGGGACCCGGCCGGCCCGGAGCCGCCGATGCGGCCCCGGCCCAGGCGGCCGGGCGCCTGACCTCGGCCGGCGGCGCCGCCACCGGGGGTGCCGCCGGGAGCGCGGCTCCCCAGGCGGCGCCGCAGCGCCAGCAGCTGTCCTCCTGACGA
>DAIDJO010000117.1 GCA_027451345.1 Solirubrobacterales bacterium | reverse complement strand
CGCGCATCGTCAGCCTGGCGCGGGCGCTGGCCGACGGCGATCCACCGCTGATCGGCCTGTGCGCGCCGACCGGCAAGGCGGCGGCGCGGATGCAGGAGGCGGTCGGCTCGAGCGTCCGCGCCGCGACGATCCACCGCCTGCTCGGCTGGCTGCCGGGCCACCGCTTCCGGCACGACGCGCGCAACCGTCTCCCTCACGACCTCGTCATCGTCGACGAGACCTCGATGGTGCCGCTCTCGCTGATGGTGCGGCTCGTCGAGGCCGTGCGCGACGACGCCCAACTCGTGCTCGTCGGCGATCCCGATCAGCTCGCGGCGATCGAGGTCGGGGCGGTGCTGCGGGACATCGTCGGCCCGGCGGCGGAGGCTCCCCGATTCGGTCCCGGCATGCGCGGGACCCTCGCCCGGGTGCTCGGCGAGGCGCCCGACGGGCCGCCCGAGCGGACCTTCGGCGACGGGGTCACCGTGCTGCGTCGCGGCCACCGCAGCGTCGCCGCGATCGGCGCCCTGGCCGAGGCGATCCGCCGGGGGGATGGCGACGGCGTCGTCGGCGCGCTCGCCTCCGGCGATCCGGACGTCACCTGGATTCGCGACCCGCTCGCCGATCCGAGCGCGCTGCGCGAGCGCGCCGTCGCCGCCTACGCGCCGGTGGTCGCCGCGGCGCGCGCGGGCGATGGTCCGCGCGCGCTGCGCGAGCTCGCGTCGTTTCGTCTGCTCTGCGCCCACCGCCACGGCCCGCTCGGCGTCGCACAGTGGTCCGCCGCCGTCGAGGGCTGGCTGCACGAGCACCTTCCCGACTTCGACCCGAGCGCGCCGCGCTATCCCGGCCTGCCCCTGCTCGCCACCCGCAACGATTACGAGCTGCGCCTGCACAACGGCGACACCGGCGTGGTCGTGCGGGGCGCCGACGGCGAACTGCGGGCCGTCTTCGACGTCGGGGCCGGGACGATCGAGCTCGCGCCGTCACGCCTGGCCGATGTCGAGCCCCTGTTCGCGACGACCGTCCACAAGAGCCAGGGCTCGGAGTTCGACGTCGCCGCGCTGCTCCTGCCCGAACCGGATTCCCCGCTGCTCTCCCGCGAGCTGCTCTACACGGCGGTCACCCGCGCGCGTCGAGCCGTCCTCGTCGGCGGCGGCGAGGCGTCCGTCCGAGCGGCGGTGGACCGCCCGGCGAGCCGCGCGAGTGGCCTGCGCGAGCTGCTCTGGTCGGCCTCGACGCCGGAGTGAGGGTCGGCCGCCGGGCTCAGGCGCGGACGAGCGTGAGGGCCGCCTGCGCCCGCACGCGTCCGGCGACGAAGGCGGGCCTGACCCATCCGAGCCCGGCGACGTCATAGTCGACCATCACCTGACCCTCGAGGTGCAGGTGGTCCCCGTGCGCGATCGCGTACACCGGGATCTCGAGCGGCACCGGCCGCTCGAGCAGATGCAGCGTCCCCGTGAGGTTCAGGTGGTCGGCGCCGCTCGGCGCGATCCGCTCGAGCGTGAAGGTCATCTCGGGGTGTCGCTCGGCGTCGAAGTACGCCGGCCCGCGCAGCCGGTGATCGCGCCGTGCCCAGCCACTGTTGAGGCTCCCGGTCTCGATCGTGAGGCGACCGCTGACGCCGCCCGCCGGGTCGGCCGAGAACCCGCCGGCGAACGTCTCGAAGACCCCCGTGACCGGCAGCACGCCAAAGGCGCGCGCCTTGAACAGGAGCTCGCTGCCGGCCGGATCCACCCGCCAGTCCCCCGATGGGAGCCGGTCGACGATCAGGGTGTGCTCGTGATCGTGGTCGTGGTCGTGCTCGTGCTCGTGGCCGTGCTCGTGCTCGTGGCCGTTGTCGTGCCCGTGGCCGTGCTGGTGCTCGTGGCCGTGCTCCTCGCTCATGCGCGGCAGTCTCTCACACGCGTGGGAGGCGCTCCGCCGGGCGAGGGTCCGCCCGCGGGAGGGGCCGCCCGCGCGTAGGTGCCCGGGGCGAAGGAGGACCCCGGGCCGAAGCCCGAGGTCCTGACCGGCCAGGACTGCACGTCCTGTGTGGATCACCACCTGATTACTACGTCCCAGGACTTTGAGTGTCATAGCCTGGGCGGCGTGGACACTCCCGACCTCCGGGACTGGCCGCCTCGCTTGCGCGATGCGCGTGGCGCCGGTGGGCCCGAGGGCCCGCGGTCGAGTGGGCGATCCGCCGGACCCGGAAGCTTAGTCCCCCACCCGCCGCCGGGGGCTCGCCCATCCGTCCCGCGCGGTTGACAGGTGGCACGGCCGCTGGTATCCCTCTGCGGCAGCGCAGGTGATGAGGACAGGTCTTGGTCCACGGGGGCGGTCTCATGTCGCGGGCACACGGACGCTTCGTCGCGTGCCGGTGCGGCTCTGGCTCGCGCTGTCGGCGGCCTGCTTCCTCCTGGGCGCGCAGGCCGCGCCCGCCGCGGCCGCGACGCTGAGCACGCAACCTGCCACCAACATCCAGATCACGACGGCGACGCTGAACGGCACGGCGAGCGGCCTGGCGGGCAGCTACTGCAGCTTCGACACGCAGGAGTACTCACCCGCGGTCGGTGGCGTGCAACTGGACACGAATGAGCCGGCGGCGCCGTGCGGCAGCAGCTACTCGGTGAAGGTGGACGGCCTTGTGGCAGGCGGGACGTACACGTACTTCGCGGTCGTCTGCGGCGGCACCATCACGAGCAACGGGATCACCTACTGCGATCCAGCACAAGGAGTCTCGCTCCCCGACCCTTGCGGAGCCCTCCACACCTGCCCGACGCTCACCACCTCCGAGCCAACCGCCACCACCGACGCGGCCACCGCCGTCCTGGGCTCGAGCGCGACGCTGAACGGGACACTCGACATCCAGGACCTCACGGCCGCCCAGAGCGGGCTGGACTCGAGCAACGTGAGCTGGTACTTCCAGTACTCCACCGACTCGACCTTCGCCGCCTCGGCGCAAACACCCACCCAGACGCTCTCGGCCGCGAACACGAGCTCGGTCGTGCCGGTGAGCACCCAGCTCACCGGCCTCACCTCCGGCACGACGTACTACTACCGCGTCGTCCTCGTCCTCTCCCCCGAGGTGACTGGGACGGCCGGCGGGTATGTCACCGACGGCCAGACGCTCTCCTTCGCGACCGGCGGCCGGGTCGTCACCGACCAGGCGACCCAGCTCGCCAGCACCTCGGCGACGCTGAACGGCGAGGTCATCTCCGGCGACGACCCGCTCTCCTACCACTGGGTGTATTCGACCGCCAACACGGTGAGCGGCGGCGTCCTGCAGGGCACGAGCATCGGCAGCGGCAGCGTGATGTTCGGCCAGGACCAGGTGGTCAGCACGACCGTCGGTGGCCTGTCTCCCGGCACGAGCTACTACGTCCAGCTCGTCGCCTCCGACCAGGCGACGAACGCGACGATCGTGGGCGCCATCCTCAGCTTCACCACGGCCGGCGCCGCCTGCCCCACCGGCGCCACGCAGCAGACCGACACGCCCGTCCCGGGCACCGGCTTCGTCGTCTCAGGGTGCTTCGCCACCGGCTCGGGCCCTCCGACGGCCGCCTCGCCGTGGGTCGGGCACGGCACGGTGACGATCAACGGCCTCTCGCTCACCGGACCGATCACGCAGACGGTGACGCTCGGCGCTACGACGCTGACGCTCAGTGACGGGTTCTCGCTGGCGCTCGGGGACATTCCCCTCACGGTTGCCGGATCGGCCGCGCTGACCTTCAGCTACACCGACAGCTCCGCCTGCTCGACGCCGGGCGCCAGCGCCTGCGACTCGGTCCTGACGGTGATCCCCGATCCAAGCACGGCGTTCTTCGGCTTCCCGATGCTCGGGTCGGTCACGATCACGGCCAACGGCCCGGACGCGACGAGCGAACCGGGTGGCGCGACGGTCTCGGTGGCCGCGCTCGGACTGCCCGCCCTGTTCGGCGGCGTCACCGCACAGGGCAGCGCGAGCGTCGACGGGACCGGTGCGGTGAGCGACGTCAGCGCGCAGCTCGGCGACTCGACGATCGGCCCGCTCTCGCTGCCCGAGATCTCCTTCTCCTACACGGCGGCGACCAACACGTGGACCGCCAACGCGGACCTGATGTTCCCACTGGCGAAGTACGGCGTCTCCGGCTCGGTCACCGTGAGCAACGGGAAGCTCACCGCGCTCAGCGCCGCCTACAGCGGCCCGGGCATCCCCCTCGGGGACACGGGACTCGAGTTGAACGCCGTCAACGTGAGCGCGACGTTCGATCCGTTCTCGCTCGGTGGCGGCGTCGGCATCGGCCTCGGCCCGCAGGTCCTCGGCACGAGCCTGCTCGAGGGCAACGTCAATCTGCTCGTCGCCTACGACTCATCGCAGCAGCTGAACGGGCTGCCTGGAATCCCCGATGGCTACACGCTGCCCGACGTGCCGGTCACCATCACCGTCTCGGGCAACCTGCAGCTGCTCGGCTTCATCACGCTCGCGCAGGCGCAGGCGTCGATCTACGCGATCCCCGGCGACCCGCTCGTCACGGCCACCGCCCAGTTCGGGCAACCGCTGCTGGCGAGCTGCCCGACGATCCTCGGTGGGGGCCAGTTCGGCTTCGACAGCCAGATCAACATCGCCGGCGATGCGACGACGAGCGACTTCAACCTGGTCGGGTCTGGCTCGGACCTCGTCTACCTCTGTGGTCTCGGCGATTTCGGCGTCCAGGGCGCCACGGCGATCTCCAACGTCGGGTTTGACATCTGTGCCTCCATCCCCCGCGTCGGTGTGCTCGGCTACGGCGTCGACTGGTCGAGCTTCAGCTCACTGCCGACCGACCCGTCGAAGCTGCTCTCCGGCCTGCAGCTCTACAGCAGCGGCACCTGCGACGTGAGCCCGTACGAGGCGACGATCCCACTGCCACCGGGGATCGCCCGAGCCGCAGCGGCCGGGGTGACGACGAAGCTCGCGACGCTGCGCGTGCCGCGCGGCCTGCCCTTCGACGTCCTGCGCTTCCGGGGCCGGGGTGGCGCCCCGATGATCGCGCTGCGCGGTCCTCACGGTCTGTCCTTCTCGATGCGCCCGGGCGCCGGCTCGCTCGAGTCGCGGCGGGGGTACCTCGTGATCCCCGACCCGTACAACGACACCACCTACGTGGAGCTCTCCCGGCCGGCGGCCGGCGACTACCGGCTCTCCGCCGTCGGTGGCTCCGCGCCGGTCACGCACGTCAGCTACTCGGCCGGCCTCCCCGCCCCGAGCATCCACGCCCGGGTCACCGGACGCGGCGCCTGGCGCATCCTGCGCTGGAGCGCGAGGGCCCGCCCGGCACAGCGGCTCGTGTTCCGCGAGGTCGGCGCGGGGGGCGACCGTCTGCTCCTCTCCACCACCCGCACCCGCGGCCGCCTGCGCTACCGGCTGCGCCCGGGGTTGCGCGGACGCCGCTCCGTGATCGTGCAGGTGCTCGAATCGGGCAAGCTGCAGCGTGTCGTGCACGTCGCCGGCTACCGCGGTCCGCTCATCCGGCGCCCGGCGCGGCCGCTGAAGGTGAGCGCCCGCCGGACCCGCGGGCGGGTGACGATCCGCTGGCGGCAGCCGGGCCAGCACCCGCAGCGCTGGCTGGTGCTCGTCACCCAGCGCAACGGCGCACGGATCCTGCACGCGGTGCCGCGACCGCGTCTGCTGCTGCGGGGCCGCACCGCCACCTTGGCGGTGCGGGCGCTCGTCACCGCTGTGAACGCGCTCGGCCAGAAGGGGCCGAGCGAGTCGGTCCGGGTCCGCGGACGCTGATCCCGACCTTCCCGCCGGCCCCCGCTGCCTGCCGCGGCCACGACGGCCGCGGTGGGCGCCGCACCGGTCGGCGCGACACCCACCGAGCCGAGCGCGCTACGCCAGGTGGTTGGCCTTCAGGAACTCCTTGGCCACCGCCGCCGGGGACTGCTTCTGCACCTCGACCGCGGCATTGAGGGCGATGATCGCCTTCTGCGTGAGCAGGCCGCTCACCTTGTTGATCGTCGCGATGAAGGCCGGACCCTCGGCCTTCGCCACGCTCGACTTGAGGATCATGCCGACGTTCTGGAAGCCGAAGATGAACTTCGTGTCCTTCAGCACGGTGTACTTGTGGCTCTTCAGCGGCGGGTCCGTGGTGAAGACGACGGCCGCGTTCACCTGCTTGTTGTCGAGCGCCGTGTAGAAGCTCGGGATCGTGAGCGGGACGAACGTCGGGTGCGCCTTGTAGATCCGGTTGAGCCCGAGCAGCCCGTCGGGGAAGCGCGTCTGGAACTCCGCCGCGCCGCCGAGCTTGACGGCCGTGCCGAGCTTCCGGAGGTCGCCGATCGTCTTCAGGTGGTGTGCGACCGCGTACGAGGTCAGGGTCGCGATCGCGTCCGAGTCGGAGAACGGGGTGATGTTCGTGAAGGTGAGCCCGTGCTTCTTGGCCCAGTTGCGGGTCTCGGCCGCCGCCGCAGCCTTGCTCGGCGGGTTCTTGCTGATCCCGGCCGGACCGGCCAGCAGCGTGCCGTCGTATTCGGGATAGCCCTGGATCTGCCCGGACTGCAGCGCCTTGAAGGCGATCTCGGTCGATCCGAGGTTCGGCTTCAGCGTCACCTTGTAGCCCTTCGCCTCGAGCGCCTGCTGGTACAGGTCGCCGAGGATGTACTCCTCCGGGAAGTTCTTGTCGCCGAGGATGAACGTCGGCTTGCCCGTCCCGGGCAGGCGGGCGCTGCGAGCGCTCGCGGTGGCGACGAGCGCGCTCCCGAACGAGGCCGCCGCCAGGGCGGTCACGGTCAGGCGTGCCGGTCGCAGGTCACTGAACCTCATGCTTCCTCCTGTTTGGTTTCGTAGGTATGTCCCAGAAGCGGCATCGGGCGTTACACGCCTTCCAGTTGCGGCACGAGCAGCTCGTCCGGCCGGGCGAGTCGCTCGGCTCGCCGCAGCGGCCGCGGCGTCAGCGCGCGCTGCACGAGCGCGAGCCCCACCTCGATCGCCATCGCGAGCAGCGCGATGCAGATCGCCGCGCCGAGGATCCCGTAGAGGTGGTAGCTCGCCTCGTTGCTGACGATCTCCCCCAGGCTGTCCCCGAACCCGGCGTAGGCGGCGAGCGTCGTCGTCGAGACGACGAACAGCGCCGCCGTCCGCACGCCCGCCATCACGAGCGGGACGGCGAGCGGCAGCTCCACCCGCGTCAGCACCTGCCAGCCGGTCATCCCCATCCCCCGCGCCGCGTCGGACAGGTCCCGGTCGACCTCGTCCACGCCGACGTAGGCGTTCGTGATGATCGGAGGCACCGCCAGGACGACGAGGGCGAGGAGCACCTCCCGCAGGCCGATGCCGAGGAAGGCCGAGCCGATGGCGAGCACGACGAGGCTCGGGAGCGCGCGCCAGACGTTGCCGAGGTTGATCGCCACGAACGAGCCGCGGTGCAGATGGCCGAGCCAGAGGCCGACCGGCAGTCCGATCGCCACCGAGATGGCCATCGCGAGCACCGTGATCTTCAGCGTGCCGAGCGCGTAGTAGGTGAGCGTCGTGAAGTGCGGCTGGCCGGGAATCTGGCCGTTGCGCAGGATGAAGCGGATGGCGTCGACGAAGTTGTGCATGGCTACGCCGCCCGTCCTCGCGACCAGGGGGTGAGCAGGCGCTGCACGCCGACGAGCATCCCGTCGGCCGCCACCGCCAAAAGGACGGTGAGCGCCCCCGCGGCGATCAGCTCGGTCTTGAAGTAGTAGTCGTTGATGCCACTGAGGATCGGCACTCCGAGTCCCTCGTTGTCGACGAGCGCGGCGATCGTCGCCAGCGCGACCGTGCTCACCGTGGCGATCCGCAGCCCGGCGATGATCGCCGGCAGCGCGAGCGGGAGCTCGACTCGCCAGAGCATCTGACGGTGGCTCATGCCCATCCCGCGAGCCGCGTCCAGGACGTCGGCCGGGACGTTGCGCAGGCCCGCGAGGATGTTGCGGAACAGGATCAGCAGCGTGTAGGCGACCAGCGCGACCTCGGCCGTCGCCCGGCTGAGCCCGAGCCCGGGGACGGGAATGAGCAGCTCGAAGAGCGCCAGCGACGGGATCGTGTAGAGGAACGACGTGAAGGCGATCACCGGCTGCTCGACCGGGCGGAAGCGGTGCGCGAGCAGCGCGAGCAGCATCGAGATCGCGAAGCCGATGGCGACGGCGATCAGGACGAGCACGACGTGCTGGCGCAGCGCCGGCCACAGCGTCCCCGACCAGTTGTGACTGAACCAGCCCCAGCAGAACAACCGGTTCGCCTGCTCGCAGGCGTAGGCGTGCCCGTTCCCGCCGAAGTTGGGGATGATGGGACCGCCGCCCCCGGCCGCGATCAGGACGGGGGGGTTCACGGCTGGCCCCGGGCCGGTGGACGGCCGGTGCCGTCGAGCTCGCCGGCGCCGCCCAGGACGTGGCCGATCGCCTCGAGCGTGGCCAGGCCCCGCACCCCGCCGTCGGGCTCCAGCACGCGCAGCGGACGACCGCCGGCGGCGAGGACCGCCGCCAGCGCGTCGCGCACGCTCGTGGAGACCGGGAGGTCCCCGGCCGGTTGGTCGCCGTTCAACGGGCGGAGGGTCACGTCGGCCAGGCTGGCGAGCCCGAGGCGCTTCAGGGCCCGATCGGCCCCGATGAAGTCGGCCACGAACGCGTCGGCCGGATGGTCGAGGATCTCGGCGGGCGTGGCGTACTGAGCGAGCGTGCCGCCCTCCCGCAGGATCGCGATCCGGTCGCCCATCTTGATCGCCTCGTCGATGTCGTGCGTGACGAACACGACGGTCTTGCGCACCCGCTCCTGGAGGGCGAGGAACCCGTCCTGCAGGCTGGCGCGGTTGATCGGGTCGATCGCGCCGAAGGGCTCGTCCATGAGCAGCAGCGGCGGGTCGGCCGCCAGGGCACGGGCCACCCCCACGCGCTGGCGCTGCCCCCCCGAGAGCTGGTGCGGGTAGCGGTCGCCGACCTCATCGGGGTCGAGCGAGATCAGCTCGAGGAGCTCGCGCACGCGATGTTCGATGCGGTCCTTCGGCCACCCGAGCAGCCGCGGAACCGTCGCGATGTTGTCCCGCACCGTCTGGTGCGGAAAGAGCCCGACCTGCTGGATGACGTAGCCGATCTCTCGACGCAGCTCCGTCTCCGGCCGTTCCAGGACGCTGCGGCCCCCGAGCAGGATGTCGCCGCCGGTGAGCGGGATCATGCGGTTGATCAGCCGCATCGCCGTCGTCTTGCCCGAGCCCGACGGCCCGACGAGGATGCAGACCTCACCCGCCGGCACGGTGAGGCTGAGATCGGGGATCGCCGGTTGACGGCTCCCCGGGTAGGCCTTCTGGACGTGGCGCAGCTCGAGCTCGAGCGCGGTCGACGCGTCGCCCCGTGTGGCCGTGCCCGTCGCGGAGCTCGCGTCGTGGTCCAGCGCCGAGCTCATCAGATCGTGAACCTCGCCTGCTTGATCCGTGCCCGCTCGCTGAGCGCGCGCCAGCGCCGCGCCTGCCCGACCGAGACCCGGCGGGCCACCGCGTACTGCGCCTTGGGCGCCGGCCAGATCCGTGCGACCGTCACGATCAGCCAGATGCCGACCACTGCACCAGGTCCTGCCACGTCACTGCACCTCCTGCCCGGGTTGCGGGAGCGCTATCCAGAAGCCGAACTGGCCAATCATTGTGACGGATCCGACCGCGGCGCTCGGAATTAAGCGCTCTGCGGCCCTCGGCGGCCGGGCCGGATGATCTCCGAGCCGGTCGGCCTCGCCTCAGTCCCCGAGGAGCACCGGCGTGGGCGGCGGGGCGCCGATCGGCTCGGCGCCCGTCACGGCCCGTGGCCGGCGCAGCGTGACGGCGCCCACCACCGCCGAGGCGGCGGCGACTCCCGCGATCACCTCCCAGCCGGCCCGGAAGGCGCCCAACGAGGCGGACGGGGTGACCGGGGCGCCGACCACGGCCACGAACACGGCCACCCCGACGGCCAGGCCGACCTGTCGGAGCATGTTGAGCACGGCCGACCCGGTGGCGAAGGCGGCGGCAGGGAGCGCGCCCGCCCCGGTCGCCATGAAGGTCGGCATCGTCAGCCCGACGCCGGCGCCGGTGAGCAGCGTGCCGGGGAGCACCTGACCGACGTAGTCCGGGCGCAGCCCGGCCCTCAGCGCCCACCACGCGATGCCGGCCGCGTAGACGCCTGCGCCGACACCCGTCACCCGACCCGGCCCGAACCGAGCGATCAGCCGGCCGGTGATCAGCAGGCCGAAGAGTGGGACCATCAACGGGCCGGGGGCGAAGGCGAGCCCCGTGTGCAGCGCCGACCACCCCCAGACGTCCTGCATCCACAGGACGATGGAGAGGAGCATGGCGCCGAAGGCCACCGACCAGACCGTGGCGACCAGGGCCGAGCCCCGGAACGCCCGCACCCTGAACAGGCCAGGGTCGAACAGCGGGTTCGCGCTGGTGCGCAGGTGCACGACCAGGCCGGCCAGCAGCGCCACGGCGACGACCAGGGCGGCGATGACCCGCGTGGAGCCCCAGCCCCAGGCGTTGCCCTGCGTCAGTCCGAGGCTGAGCAACCCGATCCCCCCCGTGACGAGTGTTGCGCCGAGCACACCGGGCGACCTGGCGACATGGCCCGGAACGTGCGGCAGTCGGATCCACCCGATCACCACCGCGGCGAGACCGATCGGGACGTTGACCAGGAAGATCCAACGCCAGCTGAGGGCCACGAGCGGCCCCCCGACGACCGGGCCCAGCGCTGCGGCGGCGCCACCCACCGCGGTCCAGGCGCGAACCGCCGAGGGCCGGCGCTGCGGCGGGGCGGTGGCCAGCACGAGGCTGAGCGACGCGGGGGTGAGCAGGGCCGCACCCATGGCCTGGACCACGCGGAAGGCGATCAGCACGCCGAGGCTCGTCGCCGCCCCGCAGGCCGCGGAGGCGAGCGTGAACACGAGCGCCCCCGCGAGGAACGCGTCCTGGCGGGGGCGGGTCTCGGCGAGCCGGCCGAAGAGCACGAGCAGGGACGCGTAGACGATCGCGTAGCCGTTCAGCACCCAGGCCAGCGTCCCGAGGCTGCGCTCGTGCAGATCCCGGGCCATGCTCGGCATCGCCAGGTTGACGATGAACAGGTCGAGGCTGGCGAGCACGACCCCCGCGCACACGATGAGCAGGACGATGGCGGGGGGAGCGTCCCGGCGGCGAAGCTGACTTAGTCTTGGCATAGCCAGACCGTACCACAGCTGACTCAGGTATCTCTATGTCAGATATGCTGGTGGGCATGACCACGCCGATCCACATGACGGGCGAACTCGAGCCCCGATCCGGCTGGGGACCACCCGGTGACGGTTGCCCCATGGCGCGTGCCCTGGATGCCGTCGGCACCCGCTCGGGCTTTCTCATCCTGCGCGAGGCCTTCTACGGCGCCTCCCGCTTCGAGGAGTTCGTCGCCCGGACGGGCCTGAGCGAGCCGGTCGTCTCCGCACGGCTGCGGGAGCTCGCGCGGGCCGGGATCGTCGAGCGGTTCCCATACCGCGAGCCGGCCCAGCGCACACGGCAGGGCTACCGGCTCACCGAACAGGGCGAGGATCTCCTGCCCACCCTCGCCGCGTTGATGCGGTGGGGCAACCGCTGGCTGTTCCCCGAGGGCGCGCGGGTCGAACTCACGCACCGGGAGTGCGGCCAACCCGTGCAGGTGGCGCTGCGCTGCGCGGACGGCCATCCGGTCGCCCCGGGTGCGCTCGATCTCTCCCTGGCTGCCTCCCGCGACTAGACGGGCGACCGCCGGCGGCCCCCCGCCGGTCGTCGGCGCAACACCCGTCGACCATCCTGAGCAATCGCTCGAACAAACGTCGAGGCCTGCCGAACTTGAGGTGTGACGTTTGTCGACGGTTCGCGTCTTGCTTCGTTGACAGCGTTCGGGACTCGCCGAACAGGATCCGCACCACCCGTCCACGGAGGCATTCATCCCATGACCAACATCATCCATCGGGGCACGATCGCCGCGACCGTCACCGCCGCCGCGCTGGCGGGCACCGCGGGTGCCGCAGGCGCCGCCACGCTCAGGGGCGTCGTCATCCACCACAACCAGCGCGCGCACTCGTTCGTCGTGGCGAACGCCGCCGGCCACCTGTTCGCGATCCACGCGGCGCGGGCGCCGCGCGTCGGCACCGAGGTCGCCGTGTCCGCGCAGCGTCTGCGTGACGGCACCTACCGTCTCGTCCGCCAGCACGCCCTGCACGCCGCGGCCGCGAGCCGCGTGCACGTCCGTGGCGTGGTGAGCTGGGCGGATCCGGCGACCGGCTCGTTCACGGTCTCCGCACCGGGCGTCTCCCTGCTCGTGGTTCGCCACTCCGGCCGCCTCGCGCACGCCGCGGGATCCGCCCCCGGCACCACTCCCACCGTCGGCGAGGATGTCGTCGCCACCGGGAGCGTGGACGGCCAGGGCGACCTCAGCGAACAGAGCGTGCAGACGGTCGGCCAGAGCACCGGGCCCATCACGCTCGAGGGGACCGTCCTGTCGGTCGACCCGACCACCCAGACGATCACCGTCTCGGCCGACGATGACAACCAGTCCGGCTCGTCGGTCACCGTGTCCGTGCCGGCTCCGTTCTCGGTCACGCAGTTCGCGCCCAATCAGGAGGTCGAGCTGACCGTCCAGCCATCCGCGTCCGGGCCGGCGACGCTGCTCGGGTCCGCCGAGGACGGCAACGCGCAGGTGGCCAACAACCAGGCCGACTCGCAGGGGGAGAACCCCGGCTCCGGTGACGCCACCAGCCAGTCCGGCGACGGCAGCGGCCAGTCCAGCGACGGCAGCGGCTCGTCCTCCGGCGATGACGGTCAGTTCACCGGGACCACGACCACGACCGGCGGGAGCAGCCAGGGCGTGAACCTGACCCCGCCGAGCACGACCACGAGTGGCTCGACGGACAACTGATCCCACGGCGGCAGAATGGAGGGCTCCGGGCGGGTCATCCACCCGGAGCCCTCTCCGCCACCCCGCGTTCGAACGGCTGATCGTGCTCCACCATCTCCTCGGCTCAGAGCTGTTCCTGAAGGCGCAGACCGATGAGCGCCTGATGGCCCTCTGTCGCGAGGGACACACGCCCGCGTTCGGCATCCTCGTCGACCGCCACCGCCGGGCGCTGCTCGGGCACGCGTGCCGGATGGTCGGGTCCAGCCGCGGCGAGGACGTGCTCCAGCAGGCCCTGCTGAACGCCTGGCGCTCGCTGCAGGACGGGCGGGAGGTGCGCAACGCCCAGGCGTGGCTGCACCGCATCGTCCACAACTCGGCGCTGACCGAGATCGAACGGCAGCCGCATCACGCCGAGGCGCTCGACACGGACGTCGCGGGTGTCGACTCGGTCGCATCGGTCGTCGAGCAGCGCGACGAGCTGCGCCAGATGCTGCACGGGCTGGCGGGCCTCCCCGATCGGGAGCGTCTCGCACTGCTCGGATCCGAGCTCGACGGCCGGAGCCGCCAGCAGCTCGCCGACGAGCTCGGCCTCAGCGAGGGGGCCGTGCGCCAGCTCGTCTACCGCGCCCGCCAGCGGATGAGAGCGGGCCTCGCCGTGCTCATCCCGTTCCCCTTCCTCCTGCGCGCCGGGCGGGCGTGGGCGCGCGCCGCGGACGCCGCCGACCATCTGCCCGGCCCGGTCCAGGCGGCGGGCGGCTCGGGCCTCATCGCCGGCGGGGGGAAGGCGGCGACGGTCACCCTCGTGGTCGGGGCGATCGGTGGCGCCGCGGTGCTCCACGTCGGCGGGGGGCACCCCGCCCCACCGATCCCGCCGGCGCACGCCGGGTCGGCCACCCGCGTCCACCACGCCACTCGACGGCCGCACCCCGCCACGCCCGCCCCGCCCGTGGACGCCACAATCCGTGTCACGAACCATCGCCCGGCCCACGCGGCCCGTCCGGCCCGCCCGAGGCGGCCGTCCACCCGGCCGACGGCGATCCCGCCGGCGCAACCCACGGCCTCCACCAGCGCGGAGGCGACGCCCGCTCCGGAGCCGACGCAGCACGAGGCGACCGCCGAGGCGACGCCGCGGCCGACGCTCCACCCCGCCACGTCGGTCGACATCACCAAGCCGAAGCGCCCGGAGCGAGCCACCACGGCCGAGGCGGACACCTCCGGCGGCACCTCGAGCAGCGACGCACCCTCGCGCACGTCGGGTGCCACGAGCTCGGACGGTGGCACCCCCGCGAGCGATCAATCGACCACGACCTCCACGACACCGACCTCGACCACCCCGACGACGACCGCGCCCAGCTCGGACGCCACGACGCCGACGGACACGACCTCGGCGACGACCTCGGCGTCGGCCAGCTCCCCGATCACCACCGCGCCGACGAGCACAACGGGCTCGAGCGACGGCTGATCCCGTGCGTCAGGCCGGATCCCCCGGCGCGGGCCGGGGCTCCAGCCCGACCGCCCGACGGTCGAGCTCGTCGATCGCCGCCAGGGAGGCCGCGTCCCCGGCGGCGCGATCCGCGGTGAGCGCGCCGGTGTCGACGCGCGCGGAGTAGATCGACGCGGCCCCGAGACGCCGGGAGATGACCGTGGCCACCACGACGGCGAGCAGCGTCGGGACCACGAGCGAGTCGAGGTGGCCCGTCAGCTCGACGACGAGGACGACCCCTGACAGGGGCCCCTGCATCGCGGCGGCCAGGAACGCGCCCCCGCCGATGAGCGCGTAGGCGCCGGGCAGGGAGCCCGGCCAGATGTCCCCCCAGACCGCGCCCGCCGCGCCGGCGAGCAGCACCCCGACGGCGAAGCTCGGCGTGAACAGCCCGCCCGGCGCGCCGGAGGCGAGGCAGAGCGAGGTGACGAGCGGCTTGAGCAGCAGCAGGACCACGAGCAGGCCGACGCTGAGGTTGCCGATGATCGCGAGCTGCACGATGCCGCGGCCGTTGCCGAGGAGCTGCGGGTAGCGGATCGAGAGCAGGCCGAGCGCGGTGAAGGCGGCGAACGGAGCGACGAACCGCCAGCGGCCGCGGGGCCGGTGGCGGGCCATCAGGCCGATCACGCGGGTCCACCCGGTGGCGACCACGCCGATGATCGGCCCCATGACGGCGGCGAAGACGAGCTGGGAGAGCTGGAAGTGGACCACCCCGACGTGGTAAAGCGGCTGGTTGCCGAGCAGGGGCCACGCGATGGCGGTGGCCGTCAGCGACATCAGCAGCGCCGGCAGCGCGAGCGGCAGCGCCACGGTCCCCAGCAGCACCTCGAGCGCGAACAACGTCCCGCCGAGGGGCACGTTGTAGACGGCGCTGAACCCCGCGCCCGCACCCGCGGTGACGAGCAGCCGGCGCTGCCAGAGCGGCAGGCCGGCGCGGTCCGAGGCCCGGCTGGCGGCGACGGCACCGAACAGCTGCGGGGCTCCCTCGCGGCCGAGCGAGACGCCCATCCCCACGGTCACGATCGAAATGACCCCGCGGGCCAGGCTCGGCACCACCGCGAGCTTCCCGGAGTGCACCCAGAGCCCGTCGGAGACCTCGGTCCCGCCGGACGGCCGCAGCCGCCCGAGCAGCGCCACGCCGGCGACGACGATGATCGCGGCGCCCAGGAGCGCCAGCAGCCGCTGCCAGCCCGGGTCGGCCGTCGCCATGCGGACGACGGAATCGCTGTGGCCGCCGTAGGTCACGCGCTCCACCCAGCGCAGCAGCAGGACGAGCAGGCCGGCGCTCACACCGGCCACCAGACCTAAGCCGATCACCAAACTCCAGAATCGGAGGCTGTAGGACGCGACGATTCCGAGGCCGGTCACGTTGCCCTGCGGCGAGGACCAGCGGGTCTGATCGACGTCAGCGCCGCTCACTGCTCCGGATTCTATGGTCGCCGACCCGGAGGCCTCACCACGTACCCTCCAGCGCAGGCATGTGGAACCTCCAGCCCACCCTCGAGGGCCGGATCGTGCGACTCGAGCCCCTCGCCCCCCACCACCGCGATGCGCTGCGCGAGGCGGCGAGGCCGCCGGAGATCTGGGAGCACTGGTCCGACGCGCCCGGGGCGAGCGACGCGGCGTTCGACGCCTGGTTGCAGAGCTGCCTGAGCACCGCCGCGGCGGGCGCAGGCGGGCACTTCGCCACCGTCCTGCGCGCGAGCGGTGAGCCGGTGGGCAGCACCAGCTTCTGCACCGTCCGGGAGGAGGATCGCGGCATCGAGATCGGCTGGACCTGGTTGACGCCGTCGGTCTGGGGCACCGGTGTCAACACCGAGGCGAAGTTCCTGCAGCTGCGGTACGCGTTCGAGACGCTCGGCTGCATTCGGGTCGACTGGGACACCTACGCGCAGAACGCCCGCTCGCGCGCCGCGCTCGCGCGCCTCGGCGCGACCTTCGAGGGGATCTGGCGCAACTACTCGATCCGCGCGGCGGACGGCAGCAAGGTCGCCTCCGCGTTCTACTCTGTGATCGACGATGAGTGGCCGACGGTTCGCGCGCAGCTGATCGAACGGATCGCCCGTGCGAGCGGTACCTGACGAGCCGAACGTCGCCCTGCGCCCGGCCCCCGACGGCGAGGGCCAGGAGGTCGTCCTCGCCTTCCCCTACGACGGCAACCTCGTTGCCGCGGTGCGCACCCTGCCGGGCCGCCGCTTCGACTGGGACCGCCGGGAGTGGTCCGCCCCGGCCGACGGCTGGGTCGCCGCCAAGCTCACCGAGATCCTCCGGCAGCGCCCCGAGCTGCGGCGCACCGAGGAGTTCGACGAGTGGCTCGCGGCCACCGAGCGCCGCTGGGTCGGGCACGTGCGGACCACCCGCTACGACGGCCACGGCTGGTTCGCCCTCGACACGCTCGTCGGCACGCCCCCCGAGCAGTTGCGCGCCGACGCGCTCGAGCTCGCCGGGCGCTGGCTGGTGCCGCTCACCGCGGTCAACGCCGCCGCGATCGCCGAGCTGCGGGACCCGCGCCTCAGCCTCGGCGCACGGCGCTGCATCGAGGCGCTCGAGTGCGGGGAGCAGCCACCGGGCGCACGGCTGATCCTGACCCGCGGCGTCGCCGGCGAGCGCCTGACGCTCGAGACCTTCTGGGATCCGGACGCGCAGGAGGCGTTCGAGGGGCTGCCCGGCGCCGCCGCCAACGAGCTGAAGCTCGACGCGTGGATCGTCGACCGGCTCGACGCGTTCATCGCCCTGCACGGGGTGCAGGTCGCCCCCGCCGCCGCGGAGGCGCTCGAGCTGATGGCCGCCCAGCACCGGGCCGCCCAGCGCGCCGTCGCCGCCTCCCGGGCGACCCGCGCCGACCCGCTCCCGGAGGTCGCGGCGCGCCTGGGCGGGGAGCTCGCGCCGTTCCAGTGGGCGGCGGTGCACTACGCCCTGCGGGCGCGGCGCACCTTCCTCTCCGACGAGCAGGGGCTCGGCAAGACGGTCGAGGCCCTCGCCACGCTCGAGGCCGATGAGGCGTTCCCGGCGATCATCATCTGCCCGGCGTCGATGAAGCTCACCTGGTCGCGTGAGGCAGCCCGCTGGCTGCCTCACCGCTCCCGGCAGGTGCTGAGCGGCCGTGGCGAGGAGCCGGTGCCCGCCGCCGACCTCACGATCCTCAACTACGAGATCGTCCAGGCGCGTCTGGCGGCGCTCGTGGCCAGCGGGCCACGAGCGCTGGTGGCCGATGAGTCCCACTACTGCAAGAACCCGCAGGCGAAGCGAACCCGGGCGGTGCGGCGGCTCGCGGACGCACTGCCGGGCAACGGCCTGCGTCTCGCCCTCACCGGCACCCCGGTGATGAACCACGCCGACGAGCTGATCGCGCAGCTGCGGGTGATCGGCCGGCTCGGCGAGTTCGGCTCCGGGGCGAGCTTCAGCCGCCAGTTCGAGGGCGAGCTCTCGGAGGAGCGACTGCACTGGCACCTGCGCCGGCACTCCTTCGTTCGGCGCCTGAAGTCCGAGGTGCTGCCGCAGCTGCCGGCCAAGCGCCAGGTGGTTGTGCCGGTGGCGCTCAACAACCTGGCGGAGTACCGGCTGGCCGAGGAGGATGTGGTCAAGTGGCTGCGCAGCCAGCCGCTTGACCTGAAGGTGCTCGACGCAAAGATCGCGGCGGCGCTGCGCGCCGAGCGCCTCGCACAGCTGACGGCGCTGCAACGGCTGGCGGCGCGCGGCAAGCTCGCGGCGGCGCTGGCGTGGATCCACGACTTCCTTGCCTCCGGGGAGCCACTGGTCGTCTTCTGCCGCCATCGCGAGGTGCAGCAGGCGGTGATGGAGCGTTTTCCATGGGCGCTGCACCTGTTTGGCGACGATGCCGTGGGTGCCCGCCAGGCTGCGGTGGACGCCTTTCAGCGGCCGGACGGGCCGGCGCTGATCGTCTGCGCGACCCGCGCCGCCGCCCAGGGCATCACGCTCACACGCGCGTCGAACGTCTGCTTTCTG
>DAIDJO010000116.1 GCA_027451345.1 Solirubrobacterales bacterium | reverse complement strand
AGGCCGCCGCCGAGCCCGAGGCCGCGGAGCCTGAGGCCGAGGCCGCCCCGGCCGAACAGGGCTAGCGGACGCCAGCGCACCGGGCGGGGTTCTCGTGGCCGCCACGACCAAGAAGGCAAAGGGCCCAGTCGCCAACATCATCGAGCTGATCCTCACCGTCGCCGTGGCGGTCGGATTGGCGCTGCTGATCCAGGCGTTCCTCGTCAAGCCCTACCGCATCCCGAGCGGGTCGATGGAACCGACCCTCGCGATCGGCCAGCGGATCCTCGTCAACCGGCTCGATACGCATCCGGGACTCGGGGACGTCGTCGTCTTCCACCCGCCCATCGGCGCGGTGACCGGTAACGGGGTCTGCGGCGATCCCGCCCAGGGCGTCAGCCAGAACGGCACGCCGCACCCGCAGGCGTGCGACCGGAACCTGCCGACCGAGTCGAACCAGACGTTCGTCAAGCGGGTCGTCGGGCTGCCGCACGACCATCTGCAGATCATCAACGGCTACGTCTGGCGCAACGGCAAGAAGGAGACCGGCGCCTACATCCAGCACTGCCTGGCCAGCACCGGGGCCGACTGCACCTTCCGGCGGACGATCGTCGTTCCGGCCGGCGAGTACTACATGATGGGCGACAACCGTGGTGACTCGCTCGACAGCCGCTATTGGGGCCCGGAGCCGCAGAAGTGGATCATCGGGGTCGCCTTCGCGACCTACTGGCCGATCAACCGCATCGGCTTCTTCTGAGCGCGGCGGGCCGCGGCCGTCCGGGTCGCGGACGGTGCGCCACCCGGATACCGTTGCGCGGGGATGAAGCGCACACCACCGGGTCCCCGACTGTTCGCGCATGATCGCGCCCTCGGCGCGAGGTACGTGGCCGGGGCCGATGAGGCGGGCCGCGGGTGCCTCGCCGGACCGCTCGTCGTCGCGGCCGTCCTCTTCGACCAGCGGCGGATCACCCGCTCCGATATCCGCGCGCTGGCGGCTCTGAACGATTCCAAGCGTCAGACGGCCGCGGTCCGTGCCGCCCTGTATCCGTTGATCCTGCGCGTTGCCGCGCGCGTCGCGATCGTCTCCCGGTGCGCGCCGGGGATCGACGCGCGGGGGTTGCACCGCACGAACCTGGCCGCCCTGCGGGAGGCGCTGACGAAGGTCGCCTGCGAGGGGGCGATCTGCCTGAGCGACGGCTTCAGCCTCGGTGACATCGGCTACGAGCACCGGGCCGTGATCAGGGGCGACGCCACCAGTGCGGCCATCGCCGCGGCCTCGGTGCTCGCCAAGGAGACGCGCGACCGCTACATGCGCCGGGTGGACGAGCGCAACCCCGGCTGGGGGTTCGCCCAGCACGTGGGGTACGCGTCCCAGGAGCACCGCAGCGCGATCGAGCGCCTCGGGGTGACGCCGCTGCATCGGCTCTCCTTTCAGTCGACGGCCTACCAGCAGCTCTCGTTCGGCTGACGCTCGTCAGAACGCCGCCTCGAGGTGATCGAGGCGCAGCAGCTCCCCCCGGGCTGAGAGCGTCACGCCGATGGCGTCGAAGCGCAGCTCCGCGACGGTGGGGTGGGCCCGCTCGACCAGCCATCGAGCGGCCATGCGCCGGACCTGGGCTCGCTTTGCCGCGTGAAGCGACTCGAGCGGGTCGCGTCCATCCGCAGTGGCGATGCGGCACTTCACCTCACAGAAGACGATCCGCCGGCGGTCGGCCGCGACGATGTCGAGCTCGCCCCACCGGGTGCGGTAGTTGCGGTCGAGAATGCGAAAGCCCAGGCGGCTCAGGTGCTCGGCGGCGAGCCGCTCACCGGTCTCGCCGAGGTGGCGTCGGGGGTCGGGCATGCGGCGACCGTACGGCGAGGAATGTGCCGTCGCCGTGTCGAGGTGTGACGACTCTGTGGCTTCCGCGGTCGCCGCGGGGGAGAAGTCACAAAGTCCTCAGCCGACGTGACAGTTGCGTCACAGAGCCATGCCTAGCCTCGGCGCCATGCTTGCTCGCGTCACCACCTTCGCCATCGATGGGGTGGAGCCCCGCCGCATCGTCGTCGAGGTCGACATCCGCCCGGGCCTTCCCGCCTTCACCATCGTCGGGCTCGCCGACACCGCCGTCCGGGAGTCCCGGGAGCGGGTGCGAGCCGCCATCCAGAATTCCGGCTACGAGTTTCCGCAGCGCCGGATCACCGCGAACCTCGCTCCCGCCTCACTGCGGAAGGTCGGTCCCGGCTTCGACGCCGCGCTCGCGCTCGCCGTGCTCGCCGCCAGTGGACAGTTCGACCCCGCCCGTCTCCGCGACGTGGCGGTGTACGGGGAGCTCTCGCTCGGGGGCGAGCTGCGTCCGGCCGCGGGGACGCTGGCGGTGGCCGAGGGCGCCCGTCGGCACCGGATCCCCGCGCTCGTCGTGCCGGCGGTGCAGGCTCCGGAGGCGTCGCTGATCGACGGGATCCGGGTGCTCGGGGTGAGCAGCCTGAGGGGCGCCGTCGACGCGGTGACCGGCCGCGCCCTCCCGCCGGTCACCGGACCGTCGGTGCTCGGGGGTGCCGGGACGATCGAGCCGGACCTGGCGGAGGTTCGAGGCCAGGGCTTCGCCCTGCACGCGATGGAGGTGGCCGCCGCGGGCGGGCACAACCTCCTGCTCTCCGGGCCACCCGGGACGGGGAAGACGATGCTCGCACGCCGCCTGCCCTCGATCCTGCCGCCGCTGCGGCGCGAGGACGCGATCGAGGTCACGCGCGTGCACAGCGTGGCGGGCCTGCACACCGCCGGGCTGATCGCGACCCGGCCGTTCCGGGCGCCCCACCACACCATCTCCGCCGCCGGGCTGGTCGGCGGCGGGAGCCCGCCCCGCCCGGGCGAGGCGTCGCTGGCCCATCGAGGCGTGCTCTTTCTCGACGAGCTGTCGGAGTTTCAGCGGCCGGCCATCGAGGCGCTCCGCCAGCCGCTCGAGGACGGGCGTGTGACGATCGTGCGCGGCCAGCGAGCGCTCGTGTTCCCGACCCGCTTCATGCTCGTGGCGGCCACCAACCCATGTCCCTGCGGCTTCGCCGGGGTGGGTGACCGCTGCAGCTGCTCGGAACCGGACATCCGGCGGTACGAGCGGCGCCTGAGCGGTCCGCTGCTCGATCGCATCGACCTGCTCGTCGACGTCGCCGGACCCTCCGAGGCCGAGCTCCGCGCCGCGCCGCTGACGGATTCGGCGACCGTGAGAGACCGGGTGATCCTTGCCCGTCAACGTCAGCTGCATCGGCTCCGGGGAACGAGGGCCGCCTGCAACGCCGAGCTCGATGCCGGCCTGCTCCAGAAGCTCGTTCGCCTCGACGAGGCGGCGCACGCGAGCCTGGGCGACGCCTACCGCGGCGGCGCGCTCTCGGCGCGGGGACGTCATCGCGTTCTGCGGGTCGCGCGCACGATCGCGGATCTGGCCGGACGCGAGGTGGTGACTCGCGCGGATGTCCTTGAGGCGCTGACGCTGCGTCAGCGGATCGGCGTGGCGCAGGCGGCGCCGGCCTGAGATGGGCGCCTGTGACGGTTGTCTGCGTCGCACGTGGCTGCTCGAGCAGCTCGGCGGGCACCTCGAATACCGTGCCGAACGGATCGACCTGGCGCTCGCCGCCCCGACCGAGGCGCTGATCGACGGCTGGCTCGAGGTGCAGGCGCGGCGCGGCCGTCGGCGCCGCGGACCGGTCGGCCCGGAAGCCGTCGACCTCCGCTCCGCGCTTGAGCGGTTCGGCGCGGCAGCGGCCGACGCCCGGCGGGAGGCGGCTCGGGCCGCCGGGCTCGACCTCGTCTGTCGCTGCGAGCCCCACTATCCCGCGCGGCTCCGTCGGCTGGACGCGCCCCCGGCGGTGCTCCACGTCGCCGGGGGGCTCGGGCGGTTCCTCGAGTTGCTCGCCGGCGACCCGGTCGCGATCGTCGGCACACGGCGGCCGACGCTCTACGGAAGCGACGTCGCGCAGCGGCTCGGGCGCGATGTCAGCGTGAGCGGGCTGACGGTGGTCAGCGGGCTGGCCACCGGCGTCGACGCCGCCGCCCATCGTGGTGCGCTGGGGGGTGGCGGCCGGGTCCTCGCGGTTCTGCCCGGGTGCGCCGCGGAGCCGTATCCGAGCGCCCATCGGCAGCTCCACCGCCAGGTCGTGAGCGCCGGGGCCGCCGTCAGCGAGCTCGGCCCCGGGGCGCCCGTGCGTCGCTGGACGCTCATCGCCCGCAACCGGCTCATCGCGGCCCTCAGCGAGCTCACCGTTGTGGTCCAGGGAGGTACCCGGTCGGGGTCGCTGCGCACGGCCGAGTTCGCCCGGGCGGTCGGCGGTCGCGTCGGCGCCGTCCCCGGCTCGGTGCTCGTCCCGCAGTCCGAGGGACCGCATGAGCTGCTGCGCGGCGGCGCGACCCTCATCCACAGCGCCCGGGACGTTCTCGACGCGGTCTGCGGCGCGGGCGTCCGCGTCCCCCCGCCGCCGGTGGGGGTGGGGCTGGGTCGGGCGGAGCGCGCGGTGCTCGACGCGATCCGGTCGGGTGCCGACACGATCGCGGCGCTCGACGGCCGGGGCGTGGGCGGGGAGGAGCTGCTCGCGCTCCTCGCCGAGCTCGAGCTCGCGGGCTGCCTGCGCCGTCACCCCGGCGGCCGGTACGCCGTCACAGGGTGAGCGGGGGCGAGGTCGGCGCCGCCCGTCGAGCGGGCCGCTCACGTCTGGCATACTCCGCCGGTGCGGTTTCTGCGGATGAAGCCCGGGCACGGAGAGGTGCTCATCGCGGAGGGTGACGTCGACATCCCCCAGGATGAGTCGCGGCTGGTGGCGGAGTTTCGTCGCCAGCTCGACGCCGGCCTCTGGGCCGCGGTACCGCTCGCGCAGGAGGATGGGCGTCGCGAGGCGGTGATGGTGCGCGCGTTCGAACAGATCCCGCGCGACGCCGAGCGCGTCATCTTCTTTCCCCGCGCCGCGGGTGGCTGAGGCGGGTCGGAGATGGTTCTCGCGCTGCTCGTCTCCGCCCTGGTCGCGCTCGCCCTCGTCTTCGACCTGATCGCCCCACGCCTGCGGGAGCTGTGGGCGCAGCACCGCGCGCGACGCCAGTTCGTCGAGCCGATCCTCGACCCGGGACAGGAGCGCCGGGCGGAGCAGACCGCTCGCGAGCTGCTCCGCTCCTGCGTGGGCGAGGAGGAGTGGTCGATGTACCGCGAGCTCGGCTTCATCCGCGTCTGGGGCGCGCACCCGACGACACGGAGCGGCGGGGCCGAGCACGCCTACCTCATCTATCCGCACCGGCCGATCATCGCCTACGCGCCCCAGACGGGCCGACTGCTCGGGGAATACTGCGTCGAGTTCCCCGACCTCACCCGTCCGTACGGCAGCTCCCGCCTGCCCGACTCCGACGACGTGCTGGCGAAGTGGATGGCCCTCACCGGCGATGAGCGGCGCCTGCTGGCGAACGCGAACCTCCACCTGCCCGGGCGCCAGGTCGACGCCTCCCAGGTGCAGCGGGACCTGTGGAGGCTCTCCCGTTGGGAACAGGCGAGACTGCGCGACGTCACCTCGGCTCTCGACGCCCGCCGACCCTGAGCCCGCCGTCGTGACCGCGGCGTCACCGGCCTGAACGACGGGTCCCGTGACCGCGACGGCACGGGCCTGAGCGACGAGTTGCGGGATCGGTGCGCGGGCCGCGATACCCTTGAGGGCAGGAGCGCCACCCAACGGTGGTCAGAATCCCATCAGGACGGAGTGAAACGGGATTGCTGCAGGAACTTCCGCACAGGTATGCACCGTCGCGCCCCTCTCGGCTTCGCTACGTGGTGCCGGTCATCGTTGCGCTGCCGTTCGCGGCCATCGCGGCCGGATTCGTGGCGGTGGCCTCGTCGCATCCGTCGATCCGCGTGGGGGATCCGAGTCTCGCCACGATCCGGCTGCCGTTCGGCAGCGGCCAGATCGTGCGTGTGGTGGCCGTCGGGGGGCCTGAGCAGCACGTCGTGCCGGTCCGGCTCGTCGGCGACCAGGTCGTGCCCACCGGCGCGCTCCCACCCGGGGAGGCTCTGACGATCCAGGCGACCGTCCGGCGTCCGAGCTGGATCTCGTGGCTCACCGGCAGCCAGGAGCGGGTGCAGGTCCGCGAGACGACACCGGTCGCGCGGCTCGCCTCGGACTTCGTCACCCGCCGCGCCGGGCGCCCCGTGACCCTCGCCTTCACCCGTCCCGTCGCCGTCCTCGGGTCCGGGCCCGTCGGCAGCCATCCGCAGGCGCGGCGGCTCGGCCAGCCGGTCAGCCGCTACGACCTCCCCGTGTCGAGCACCGCCGGCACCGCCGAGGTCCTGCTCGCCGCCCGCCGATGGGAGACTCCGACGCGGACCACCGTCTCCTGGTTCCCCGCCGGGAGCGCGGCGACCGCCGTCGCGAGCCCGACGCCGGGCACCCGCATCACCCCCGCCACCCGCCTCACCCTGACCTTCTCCAAGCCGGTGAGCGCCGTCCTCGGCGCCCACCTGCCGCTCATCTCCCCGGCGACCGCCGGCGCCTGGCGGGTGCTCAACTCGCACACGATCCAGTTCGTGCCGCAGGGGTACGGCTATGGCCTGGGCGCCAGCGTGCGCGTCTCGCTCCCCGCGGGCGTGCGGGTGGGCGGCGCGACCGCGGGGTCCGCCGCGCAGTGGACGGTGCCGGGTGGCTCGACGCTCGCGCTTCAGGAGCTCCTCGCCCGTCTCGGCTACCTGCCGGTCCGCTTCACGCCGCAATCCGGCGCAGGCGCCGTGGCGACCACCCCCGCGGCCGAGGAGGCCGCGATCGTCCATCCACCGCAGGGCCACTTCAGCTGGCGCTACCCGAACACCCCCGCGCGGCTGCGCGCGCTGTTCTCCGCGGGCTCCTACAACGAGATCACGAAGGGCGCCGTGATGGCGTTCGAGCAGAACCAGGGCCTGGCCGCCGATGGTGTGGCCGGCGTGCAGGTCTGGCGAGCGCTGATCAATGCGGCGGTGAAGGGGGAGAGGTCGACGTTCGGCTACACGTTCGTGATGGTGAGCGAGCAGTCGCCGGAGACGATCCGTGTCTGGCACGACGGGCGCATCGTCGTTCACGGCCTGGCCAACACGGGGATCCCCGCCTCGCCGACGGCGCTCGGCACCTACGCCGTCTACGAGCACATCACGGTCGGCACGATGAGCGGGACCAACCCCAACGGCACGCCCTACCACGACACGGGCATCCCGTGGATCAGCTACTTCAACGGCGGCGATGCCCTGCACGGGTTCATCCGCGCCTCCTACGGGTTCCCGCAGAGCCTCGGCTGCGTCGAGATGCCGTTCTCCGAAGCGGGTGCGGTGTATCCGTACACGCCGATCGGCACGATCGTCAACATCGTCGCCTGAGCCTCGTCGCCTGAGCCTCATCCCCTGAGCCGTCCGCCCGCGGGAAGGGCACGCGCCCGCGACGGCGAATGTTGCTGCCGTGACCGCCGCGTCAAGCTCCGACGACCCCGCCTCCGCCGCCTGGTCGCTCGCGCTCGACGATCTCGCCGCCGACCTGAGGCGTCGCGCCGTGTCACAGAACACGTTGACGGCCTACATGAACGACGCGCGGCAGCTCGCCACCTGGGCGAGCGCCGCCGGGCTCACGCCCGACGGGGTCGATCACCGGTCCCTGCGCCGCTACGTCGCCGGTCTGTCGGCGCGCGGCCAGGCGCCGAGCACCGTCGCCCGCAAGCTCGCGGCGGTCCGAGCGCTCTTCCGCGTGCAGCTGCAGCTCGGCCGCATGACGCACAACCCGGCCGATCTCGTGGTGGCGCCCAAGCGCCCGCGAAACCTGCCGCGGGTGCTCAAGCGCGAGGAGGTGGAGCTGCTGCTGGACCGCATCCCGGCGGACACGCCGCTGCAGCAGCGGGATCGGGCGCTCCTCGAGCTCGCGTATTCCTCCGGGCTGCGCGCGGAGGAGCTCGTCAACCTCGAGGTCGGTGCCGTCGACTTCGACGCCGAGACGGTCCGGGTCGAGGGCAAGGGTGGAAAGACGCGGCTGGTGCCCGTCGGGGAGCACGCGCTCGCCGCCATCACCCGCTACCTGGAGCGGGCGCGGCCCGCCCTGAGAACCGAGCGGGGGGACGGACCCGGTGCGCAGCGCGAGCCGATGTTCCTCTCCAAGACGGGGCGGCGGCTCAGCACCTCGGACATCCGCCGGCGACTGCGCACCTGGACGCGGATGTCCCGCTCCGGCGCTCCCGCCCTCGCCCAGGCGCATCCCCACACGCTGCGACACACCTTCGCGACCCATCTGCTCGAGGGTGGCGCCGATCTGCGCTCGATCCAGGAGCTCCTCGGGCATGCCACGATCTCGACCACGCAGGTTTACACTCGCGTAGAGTCAGTCCGCCTCAAGGCGGCCTATGCTCGCGCGCATCCGCGGGCGTGACGGACCCGCAGCGGTTGGAATGGATACGAACGTAAAAGCGATCGAGCTGAAGGACCTCTGGAAGCGCTACAAGTCGTCCGGCGACGAGCGGGCGCGCGAGCGCCTGGTCGTGGCGTACTCACCGCTGGTGAAATACGTCGCCGGCCGGATGGGCACGAACCTGCCCGGGCACGTCGACGAGGCCGATCTCATCTCGTACGGGCTGACCGGCCTGATCTCCGCGATCGAGCGCTTCGACCTCGCGCGCGAGATCAAGTTCGAGACCTACGCGATCACGCGCATCCGCGGCGCCATCATCGACGAGCTCCGCACCCTCGACTGGGTGCCCCGCTCGGTTCGTGCGCGGGCGCGCGAGATCGAGCGGGCCAATCAGCGCCTCGAGGCGAAGCTCCAGCGCGCGCCCAACGATGACGAGATGGCCGCGGAGCTCGGCATCACCGTGGCCGAGTTCAACGAGGCGCTCGTGCAGATCTCGACCTCGACGCTCGTCGCCCTCGACGAGCTCTGGAACACGAACGACGCAAGCGGCGACCAGGTCTCCCTGCTCGACACGATCCCCGACCGCGGCGCGCCCGATCCGCAGGCGGTCGTCGACCAGGGGGAGCTCCGCGACCGGATCGCCGACGCGATCGCCGCGCTGCCCGAGCGCGAGAAGCTCGTCATCGCGCTCTATTACTACGAGAACCTCACGCTGCGCGAGGTGGGAGAGGTGCTCGGCGTGACGGAGTCGCGCGTGTCGCAGCTGCACACCAAGGCGGTGCTGCGGCTGCGCTCCAAGCTCGGCGGCGAGATCGAGTAGCCACGGGCCGGACGGTTCCGGCTTGAACGCCGCCTCCACGCGGGCTAGTGTCAACTGACACAACCGAAGGGAGGCACCATGCACAAGGCCGCGGACCGCATTCGCAACGTGGCACTGGTCGGCCATCGCGGAAGCGGTAAGACCTCGCTGCATGAGGCCCTGCTGTTCCAGGCAGGCGCCTTGAAGCGCCTCGGCTCAGTCGCCGACGGCACCACCGCCTCCGACTCCGAACCGGATGAGAAGGCGCGCCAGATGTCACTTCAGGCGGCGCTCCACTCGTTCGAGTGGCAGGAGCGGAGGGTCAACCTCATCGACACGCCGGGGGACCCGAGCTTCGTCGCCGACGCGCTCGCCGCCCTGCGCGTGTGCGAGTCGGCCATCTTCGTGGTGAACGCGGTGATGGGCGTCGAGGTGCAGACCGCGCGGCTGTGGAAGCGCGCCGCCGAGCTCGACCTCGCCCGGCTCGTCTTCGTCAACATGCTCGACCGCGAGCGCGCCGACTTCTACCGCACGCTCGAGGCCCTCAAGAGCGCCTTTGGGCCGCACGTGGTGGCGACGGAGATCCCGATCGGCTCCGAGCACGAGGTCTCCGGCGTGATCGACCTGATCGACATGCGCGCCTACCAGTACGTCGGCAACTCGCGGGAGAACTGCACCGAGGTCCCGATCCCGGAGGAGCAGCTCGCCCAGGCCCAGGAGTACCGGGAGAAGCTGATGGACGAGGTGGCCGAGAACTCCGACGCGCTGATGGAGCGCTACCTCGAGGGCGAGGAGATCTCGCACGAGGAGATCGTCACGGCCCTCAAGGACGGCACCAACCACGGGTCGCTCTTCCCCGTCACCTGCGGGATCGCGACCGCGAACCTCGGAACCAATCGCCTGCTCGACGCGATCGTCGAGGACCTCCCCTCGCCGGTCAAGCACGGCGCCGTCGACGCCGACGGCCATCTGCTGGAGCCCGATGAGAGCAAGGAGCTGTTCGCCTACGTCTTCAAGACCCGCGCCGACCCGTTCGCCGGCCGAATCAACCTCTTCCGTGTCTACCAGGGGGTCATCCGGCACGACTCGCAGCTGCTGAACACCCGCGCGCACTGCCGGGAGCGGATCGGACAGCTGCTCTCCTTCGATGGGTCCCAGAGCGGCCACGTCGAGGAGTTCGGCCCGGGTGACATCGGCGCCGTGGCCAAGCTGAAGGAGACCCGGGCGGGGGACTGGCTGGCCGCCCGCGACGAGCCGATCGAGCTGCCGACGATCAAGCTTCCCGCCGCCGTGATGGCCTTCGCCGTCGAACCCCGAGCCAAGGGCGATGAGGAGAAGATGTTCGCCGCCCTGCGCCGGTTGCAGGAGGAGGATCCGACGATCGACCTGCACCGCGACCCGCAAACCGGGGAGCAGATCGTGGCCGGCCTCTCGCAGATGCACGTCGAGGTGATCGTCGACCGCCTGCGCGACCGCTTCGGCGTCGAGCTCAACCTGCAGCCGCCCCGGGTCCCCTACCAGGAGACGATCCGCGGGAGCGCGAAGGCGCACGGCCGCCACAAGAAGCAGACCGGCGGCCGCGGCCAGTTCGGCGACTGTCACATCGCGATCGAGCCGCTGCCCGCGGGGGGCGGGTTTGAGTTCGTCGACGCCATCAAGGGCGGCGTCATTCCGGGCGGGTTCATCCCGGCCGTCGAGAAGGGGGTGCTCGAGGCGATGCAGGCCGGCGTCGTCGCCGGTTACCCGGTCAAGGACGTCAAGGTGACGCTGTTCGACGGCTCCTACCACTCGGTCGACTCCTCCGAGATGGCCTTCAAGCTCGCCGCCGGGCAGGCGATGCGTGAGGCGATGGAGCAGGCCCGGCCCGTGCTTCTTGAGCCGATCATGCTCGTCACCGTGAGCGTGCCGGAGGACTGCGTCGGCGACGTCATCGGCGACCTGAACTCCCGCCGCGGCCATCCGCACGGGATGGAGCCCGTCGGCGGTGGGATGACCGACGTCCGGGCCGAGGTGCCGATGGCCGAGATGCTCTCCTATGCGCCGGACCTGCGCGGCATCACCGGGGGCCAGGGGGAGTACACGATGGAGTTCCTGCGCTACGACGAGGTTCCCGCGCACCTGGCCGGAAAGGTGATCGCGCAGGCGGAGCACGAGGCGGTGAAGGCCTAGTACGCGGGTCCCTCCGGTGGTGGCCCCGCTGGGCCACCACCGGAGCCGACGCCGGCGCCCGCGGCGCGCCGAGACCGGGCCTGGGACGGATGCTGCAGCGGTCACAACTCCGCAACGGGGAGGCGTCGGTCCGCTACGCTCGTCCAGGCGCCGCGATCGACGTGGCCGCCCGCAGGATCGCCTCCGCATGAGCCAGCCGCTGAGCATCAGGACCAGTCACGACATCGACGTCTGTGACATCTGCACGCGCACGCTGCTGCGCGGCGAGAAGACCGAGGTCTTCCTGAACGGCGGCCGCCGGTACAACGTCTGCGAGCTCTGCAAGCCGCACGCCCTCCACGAGGGCTGGATGCGCGAGGGCGCCATTCCCGACTTCCAGGCCGCGGGTGATCGCGCCGGCCGCCGCCGCTCGCTGTTCGGTCGCCGGCGCCGCCCCGAGCGCGAGATCGAGCTGCAGCAGCCGTCCGAGCCGCGCACCCTCGACGACGAGCTCTCCTACGGCGTCGGCTGGGCGTCGCCGTCCGCCGGAGCGAGCCCCGAACCCTATGCGGCGAGCGGCCGGCACCGCGAGCCCCGTCACGTCCACGCCGTCCCGACCAGCGGCGACCACAAGATCGCGGTCGCCGTGGAGGTCTTCGACGCCAGCACCCACCGTCGCACCGTGGCCGGGGTCGCCCGCTCGCTGGGAGCGCCCACGGTCAACCTCACGCCGGATCCGACCCATCCGAGCATCGTGTGGATCGTCGTCTCCTGGGAGCTCTGCTGGTACCGGTATGAGGTCGACCTCTCCGACCCGCAGGGGCAGGCACGGCTCGACGGCCAGGGCTACGAGCTCTCCGAGCTGGCCGAGCACGAGGCGCTCGGCAACGCGAGCTCCGACGAGAGCGGCGCTCTGATCCTGCTCTGAGCGCGGACGGCCGCCGGAACGCCGATGGCGACAGACCACCGCAGGCTCGTGCTGCACATCGACGGGGGCGCGCGCGGCAACCCGGGACCCGCCGCGATCGGGGTGGTGCTCTCCGATCCCGATGGTGCGCTCGTCGCCACGGTGAGCGACCGGATCGGCGAGGCGACCAACAACGTCGCGGAGTACCGGGCCCTGCTGCGCGGCCTCGAGCTCGCGGCCGAGCACGGCGCCCGTGAGGTGCACGTCGTCAACGACTCGGAGCTGATCGCCCGTCAGGTCACCGGCGCCTACCGGGTCAAGCACCCGGCGATGCGCGAGCTGCACCGCGAGGCGGTGGCGCGGCTGGAGGGGTTCGACCGCTGGAGCATCGAGTCGGTTCCCCGTGCGGAGAACGCGCGGGCCGACTCGCTCGTCAACGAGGCGCTCGATCGGTAGGCTGATGTCTGTGACCGACGTGCTTGAAGAGCTCCGCCTGCGTCTGCACGCGGCCGTCTCCGAGCTTCGGGCCGGGGATGTGGAGCCCGCCGAGACGCTCGCCATGATCGAGGAGTGCGCCCGCCTGGCGACCGAGGCCGCCTCACAGGTGGATGTCCAGGTGCGGGCCGCGCTCGAGCCGCTGCCGGACCTGCCGGGCCAGCTGCCGCTGGCGGCGACGCAGGCGTGAACACCCCGGCGGCGGACGGCGCTGCGGATCGAGTGGATGGCATGACCGACGAGGCAGCAGACGTCGTCGTCCCCGCCTTCCCGGACGAGCTGCGCGAGCTCGTCGACGCGTACCTGGTGGAGATCCGCTTCTCGACCGACCCTGGCATCGCCGGCCTCGACGAGGCGATGCGCTACTCGCTGCTCGCCGGGGGCAAGCGGATCCGCCCCGTGCTGGCGCTCGCCACCGCCTCCGCGATCGGGATGGCGCACGAGGATGTGATGCCCCTGGCCGCCGCGCTCGAGCTGATCCACACCTACTCGCTCATTCACGACGACCTTCCGGCGATGGACGACGACGACCTGCGCCGCGGGCGCCCCACCTGCCACGTCGCCTACGGTGAGGACACCGCGATCCTCGCCGGCGACGGCCTCTACGCCGAGGCCTTTCTCCACCTGCTCACCCGTCAACCGGGTGAGCCGGCCAACCTGCTGCGCGCCGCGGCCGAGCTCGCCGCCGCCACCGGGGTCAACGGCATGGTGGGCGGGCAGTTCCTCGATGTGGCGGCCGCGGCGGCCCCGGGGCCCGACGGCCTGCGCCACGTGCATGAGCTGAAGACCGGACGGTTGATCCGCGCGAGCGTCGAGTGCGTGCTGCTCATCGAGGGTAGGCAGGAACCAGCCACCATCGAGCAGTTCGAAACCTTCGCGGGTGAGCTTGGCGTGCTCTTTCAGATCGTCGACGACATCCTCGATGTCACGGGGTCCGACGAGGCGCTCGGGAAGCCGAGCGGCAGTGACGAGCGCCTGGGCAAGCGCACGTACGTGACCGAGTTCGGCCTCCAGGGCGCTCGCCAACTGGCCCAGGACGCCCACCGAAACGCGCGCGCCGCGCTGGCGAACACGGGCCGGGCGGACTCCGACACGGCGCAGCTGCAGCAGATCACCGACTTCATCGCGCGCCGCAGCTTCTAAGCTGCCTTCGAACAGATGTCCGAACTGCTCAAGAAGATCAACAGGCCTCAGGACCTCCACAGCCTCACCGAGGATCAGCTGGTGCAGGTGGCCGAGGAGGTTCGCGCCTACATCATCGACACGGTCGGCGAGATCGGCGGCCATTTCGGAGCCAACCTCGGCGCCGTCGAGATCACCGTCGCGCTCCACTCGCTGCTCGATTCCCCCCGCGACAAGATCCTCTGGGACGTCGGCCACCAGGCCTACCCGCACAAGATCCTCACCGGGCGCCGGGATCAGCTGCCGACCATCCGCAAGTATGAGGGCCTCGCCCCGTTCTGCTCGATCTTCGAGTCCGAGCACGACATCATGGGCGCCGGGCACGCCTCGACCGCGATCGGCTACGCCGTCGGCCTGAAGGAGGCGATGCGCCGGGGTCACGGGCCGGACGGCAACGTCGTCGCCGTCGTCGGCGATGGCGCGATGACCGGTGGTGTCGCCTTCGAGGCGGTCACCCAGGCGGGCGGCCTCGGAACCCCGATCGTCGTCGTCCTCAACGACAACGGGATGTCGATCGCGCCGAACGTCGGCGCCCTCTCCCGGTACTTCAACCGCGTTCGCCTGAACCCGAAGCTGTGGCACGCCCGCGAGGACGTCGAGTCGAGCCTGACGAAGCTCCCCGCGCTCGGCCACACCTTCGAGCGCTTCGGCCCGCACGTCAAGGAGTCGCTGAAGGCGTTCTGGTCGCCCGGCATGTGGTGGGAGGAGCTCGACTGGGCCTACGTGGGCGTCGTGGACGGCCACGACGTGCGCGCCGTCCGCCGGGCGGTGAAGGACGCCCTGGCCGCGCAGCGCCCCGTGGTGGTGCACTGCGCGACGGTCAAGGGCAAGGGCTTCGCCCCCGCCGAGGAGGGCGGGCTCGAGGGCATGGAGAAGTGGCATGCCGCGAAGCCGAAGTCGATCGCCAACGGCGCCCCGGCTCCCGCCGCCGCCGCTCCCGCTGGAGCGGCGGCCCCCGCCCCGCAGTACACGCAGGTCTTCGGCGACGCGCTCGTGCGCGAGGCACGACGCGACGACCGGGTCCTCGGCATCACCGCCGCGATGAATTCGGGCACCGGCCTCAACGTGCTGCAGCGGGAGCTGCCGGACCGGTATTTCGATGTCGGGATCGCCGAGCAGCAGGCGGTGCTGCTCGCCTGCGGCCTGTCCCTGCAGGGGTGCAAGCCGGTGGTGGCGATCTACTCGACGTTCCTGCAGCGCGCCTACGACCAGATCGTGCACGACGTCTGCCTGCAGAAGCTGCCGATGGTCTTTGCCATGGACCGCGCCGGACTGGTCGGTGACGACGGTCCCACGCACCACGGCGTCTTCGACATCCCGTACCTGCGCTGCCTGCCGAACATCGTGCTGATGGCCCCGCGCGACGAGGCGATGCTCGTCAACATGCTGCACACCGCGCTCGCCCACGAGGACGGCCCGGTGGCGATCCGCTACCCCCGCGGCGAGGCGGTGGGTGTCCCGGTGCCGGCCGAGCCGTCGCTGATCCCGGTCGGCACCGGGGAGATCCTGCGTGAGGCCTCCGCCTCCACCGGCGGGCCCCGGGTCGCGCTGCTCGGCTACGGCACCGGCGTCGGCCGCGCCCTCGGCGCCGCCGACCTCCTCGCCGAACACGGGATCGCGGTGACGGTCGCCGACGCCCGCTTCGCCAAGCCGATCGACGCCGGGCTGGTCGCGCAGCTGGCGGCGGAGCACGAGCTGCTCGTCACGGTCGAGGAGGGCGTCCTCAGCGGCGGCTTCGGATCCGGGGTGTGGGAGACCCTCTCGGATGCCGGTATCAACGCCCGCATCCTGCGCGTCGGCCTTCCCGACCGCTTCGTGACGCACGGCGCGCCGAAGCTGCTGCACGCCGAGGTCGAGTTCACGCCCGAGCGGATCGCCGAGCGGGTTCTCGCCGCGGTCGGTGAGCGCCACCAGGTTGCCCAGCCGTGAATCGTCCCGGCGCCGGCTCGACGTCCTCCTCGTAGAGCGGGGGCTGTTCGACTCGCGGGCGCGCGCCGCCGCCGCCGTGCTGGCCGGCGACGTGCTGCTGCTCCCGGGCCGGGAGCGCGCGGCCAAACCCGGGCAGATGGTGCATGTCGACCTCGAGGTCGAGATCACCGAGCGCCTGCCGTACGTCTCGCGCGGGGGGGTGAAGCTCGCCAACGCGCTCGAGACGTTCGGGATCGACGTCACGGACGCCCGTGCGCTCGACGTGGGCGCCTCAACCGGCGGGTTCACCGACTGCCTGCTGCAGCGCGGCGCGGCGCACGTGGTGGCGCTTGACGTCGCCTACGGCGAGCTGAGCTGGCGGCTGCGCGAGGACGAGCGGGTGACGGTGCGTGAACGGTGCAATGCACGCGCCCTGCAGGCGGCCGACCTCCCGTACGCTCCCGGATTGATCGTGATCGACGTGTCCTTCATCTCGCTGACGAAGGTCCTGCCGGCGGTGCTCGGCTGCGCGGCCGACCGCTACGACTGCCTGGCGATGGTCAAGCCTCAGTTCGAGGTCGGCCGCGAGCGCGTGGGCAAGGGCGGCGTCGTGCGTGACCCGGCCCACCGCCGCGAGGCGCTCCTGGCGGTTGGGCGCGCGGCCGCGGCGACGGGCGCCGCCGTGATGGGCTACGCCAGCTCCGGGCTCCCCGGCCCGAAGGGCAACCGGGAGACGTTCGTCTGGCTGGCCGAGCCGTCTCGCTCCGGCGCCCTGGGCGATCTCGAGGTCGCGGCCGCGGCGATCGAGCCCGTGGCGGTGCCGTCGTGAGCGGCCTGCTCGCCACCGTCGTGACCCACCGCCGGCCGGAGGAGACGCACCCCGGGGTGGAGGAGCTGATCGAGGTCGGTCGGCGCGCCGGCGCACGCCTCGTCTTCGGCCCCGACGAGGCGGCCAAGCACGGGCTGCGCGCCGCGGAGGGGGTGGAGCTCGCCGACGCCGAGCCGGACGGCGTCGACCTCTGCTTCGCGCTCGGCGGCGACGGCACGATCCTGCGCGGTCTGCGGCGCTACGCCGGGACGGGGGTCCCGGTCTTTGGCGTCAACTACGGCGAGGTCGGTTTCCTGGCCACGGTCGAGCGCGAGGACGCGCGGGCCGCCTTCGAGTGCGCGTTCGCCCGGGAGTTCGACGTCCTGGCCCTGCCGGGCATCGAGGTGCGCGCCGGCGACGGCGACTGGATCGCCATCAACGACGTCTCGGTCGAGCGCCAGCACGGACAGCGCGTGGCGACGCTCGCCTACTCGGTCGGGGCGGATGAGATCGGCAGCGTCCGCTGCGACGGTCTGGTCGTCGCCACGCCGGCCGGCTCCACGGGCTACAACCTCGCCAACGGCGGGCCGGTGATGGCCTGGGGCGTCGAGGGGATGGTCGTCTCGTTCATCGCCCCGCATTCCCTGACCGCCCGGGCGCTGGTGGTCGCTCCCGGCGACACCCTCGCGATCGAGAACGGGTCAGACGACGAGCCCCTCGACGTCGTCGTCGACGGCCGGCCGGTGGCGATCCTGCCCGCGGGGGGACGGCTCGAGACCCGCTTCAGGGACCGGCAGGGGGCGCTGGCCCAGCTCGCCGGGGTGAGCTTCTACCGGCGGCTGCATCAGAAGTTCGGGCGTCTCGCCACCCTGCGCTGAGGGACGAACGGGTGTTCGCACCGTTCCGTCCGGGGGGCGGCGTAGAACTGAACACGTGCTGTACGAGCTTCGCGTCGAGAACCTGCTGCTGATGGAGCGGGCCGAGCTTCGGCTCGCCCCGGGCCTGAACGTGCTGACGGGGGAGACCGGCGCGGGGAAGACCCTGCTCGCCCACGCGCTCGACCTCTTGCTGGGAGGCAAGGCCCGTTCCGGCATCGTCCGGGACGGCGCGGCTGAGGCGTACGTGGAGGGCGTGTTCGCGCTGCCGCCGGAGTTGGCCCCGGGCCAGCCCGATGGCGGTGGGGACGACCGGATCCCCGCCGACGCGCAGGAGCTGGTGCTCGCCCGTCGGGTGTGGCCCGACGGGCGAACGCGGGCCTACGTGTGTGGGCGGGCGGCGACGGTGGCCGACCTGCGGGAGCTCGGCAGCCGCCTGCTCTCGTTCTACGGGCAGCACGAGCATCGCAAGCTGATGCTGACGGCCGCGCAGCTCGACGTCCTCGACGCGTTCTGCGGCGGCGAGCAGGCCGCGCGCCGGGTGGCGATGTCGGAGGCGCACGACCGTGTGCGGGCGCTCGAGGCCGAGCTCGCAGAGCTCGAGGGCCTCGTGGGGGCCCGCGAGCGCGAGCTCGATCTGATCGCCTACGAGCTGCGGGAGATCGAGGCCATCGCCCCGAGCGTCGAGGAGGAGCTCGAGCTGACGGCGGAGCGGGACCGCCTGCGTCATCAGGCCGCGCTGCGCCACGCCGCGTGCGCGGGTGCCGACGCGGTGCTCCCCGAGGACGGCGAGGGGGCGGCGGCGCGGCTGGCGAGCGCGGCCTCGGAGCTCGAGTCGGTCGCGGGCATCGACCCGGCGCTCGCGCCGCTCGCCGAACGGCTCGCGGCGCTGCGCTACGAGGCCGAGGACGTCGCCGTGGAGCTGCGCTCGTATCTGGACCGCCTCGACGGGGAGCCGGGCCGGCTCGAGGTCGTCGAGGAGCGGCTCGCCGCCTTTGCCCGGTTGTCGCGCAAGCACGGCGGCGGGATCGCCGAGGTCATCGCGCACGCCGACGCCTGCCGCGCCCGGCGGGACGCGCTGCAGGATGCCGACGTGACGTTCGAGTCGCTGTCGGCCGAGCTCGCCGCCGCCCGCGAGGCGCGCGCGGAGGTGGGGGCGGAGCTCTCCGCGGCGCGGCGCGCGGCGGCGCCCCGGCTCGCCGAGGCGGTGCTCGAGCGCCTCGGGGAGCTCGCCATGGGCGACGCGCGGTTCGAGGTGGCGCTGCGCGACCGCGATGGGGGGTACGGCCCACGTGGCCAGGACGCCGTCGAGTTCCTGATCGCGCCGAACCCGGGCCTGCCGTTCGGCCCGCTGCGGGAGGTCGCCTCCGGCGGCGAGCTCTCGCGGGTGATGCTCGCGCTGCTGAGCGCCGCCCACGGCGGCGTCCTCGCGGGCGCGGCCGAGTGGCCGCAGACGGCCGGCCGCGGCCGGGGGGAGGGGCGGCGCCGGAGCGGGGGAGCGGAGACGGCAGCGGCGGCGATCGGCGGTGACGGCGACGGCTCACTGCTCGTCTTCGATGAGATCGACGCCGGCATCGGCGGGCACACGGCCCGCGCCGTCGGGGCGCACCTGCGCGAGCTGGCCGCGGGGCGACAGATCCTCTGCATCACCCACCTGCCACAGGTCGCCGCGATGGGCAACCGCCACTTCACGATCGTCAAGGACGGGTCGCGGTCGCCCGCGGTGACGACGGTGGCGGCGCTCGAGGGGGACGGCGTGGTGGGCGAGCTCGTGCGGATGCTCGGCGCCGACGAGGACGACCGGGCCGCTCGCGGGCATGCGCGGGAGCTGCTGCGGGCCGCCTGAGGGACCCGCGTCGGGGAGCGGACGGCGCATCCCGCAATTTGGGTCAGAACGTCGGGCGGGACCCGGCCGGCGTCCCGCCGGCGGCCCGAAACGGCCACCCACGGCCGCTACATTGAACGAGGGCGTCGCACGCCGGTCGGCGTCGTGTGCGTCCGCCCCGGACGGTACCTTCGTCAACGGTCAGTACGGGAGCAAGGAACGAGCATGAGCCAGGGCGAGACGCGATTCATCTTCATCACGGGGGGCGTGGTCTCCTCGCTGGGCAAGGGAATCGCCGCCGCTTCGATCGGCCGCCTGCTGCGCTCGCGCGGCCTCTCGGTCCAGATCCAGAAGTTCGATCCCTACATCAACGTCGATCCCGGGACGATGTCGCCGTACCAGCACGGCGAGGTGTTCGTCACCGAGGATGGCGCCGAGACCGACCTCGACCTCGGCCACTACGAGCGCTTCACCGACGCCAACACGAGCCGCGCCTCGAACGTCACGGCGGGCGGGATCTACAACACCGTCATCCGCCGGGAGCGGCGCGGCGACTATCTCGGCGCGACGGTCCAGGTCGTCCCGCACATCACCGATGAGATCAAGCAGCGCATCCGCGTCGTCGCCGAATCCTCCGACGTGGACTTCGTCATCACGGAGATCGGCGGCACGGTCGGCGACATCGAGTCACTGCCGTTCCTCGAGGCGATCCGGCAGTTCCCCGTCGAGGTCGGACGCCGCCGCTGCATGTTCATCCACCTCACGCTCGTGCCCTACATCGGGCACGCGGGGGAGCTGAAGACGAAGCCGACCCAGCATTCGGTGAACGAGCTGCGCCGGATCGGCATCAACCCGGACATGGTCCTCTGCCGGTCCGAGTCGGTGCTCTCCACCGAGATCCGCAAGAAGATCGCGCTCTTCGCGAGCCTGCCGGTCAACGCGATCGTCAGCGCCTACGACGTCCCCGACGTCTACCGCTGCCCGCTCACCTTCCACGAGCAGGGGGTCGACGACTTCATCCTCCACGACCACTTCGGCATCGACGCGCCGGCGCCCGACCTCGTCGCCTGGCAGGCGTTCGTCGACCGGGCCGCCTCCCTGCACGACGAGGTGCGGATCGCGCTCGTCGGCAAGTACGTCCAGCTCGAGGACGCCTATCTCTCCGTCGTCGAGGCCCTGCGGCACAGCGGCATCCACCATGACTGCCGGGTGCGGATCGAGTGGGTCGACTCAGAGACGGTCGGCGAGCCGGAGGTCGACGCGCTGCTCGGCGCGGTCGACGGCATCCTGATCCCCGGCGGGTTCGGCGGGCGCGGGTTCGAGGGCAAGATCGCCGCCGCGAAGCTCGCTCGCGAGTCCGGCACCCCGTACCTCGGCGTCTGCCTCGGGATGCACGTGGCCGTGAGCGAGTTCGCCCGCCACGTCGCCGGCATGCCCGGCGCCAATTCCACGGAGATGGATCCGGAGACGCCCTATCCGGTGATCGACCTGCTGCCCGAGCAGCGGGAGATCGCCGACATGGGCGGCACGATGCGCCTCGGCGCGGACCCGGTCAAGCTCCACCCCGGCACCTGGGCCCATGCGGCCTACGGGGAGAGCGTCGTCTATGAACGCCACCGCCACCGCTACGAGGTCAACAACCACCTGCGGCGTCAGCTCGAGGCGGCCGGGCTCGTCTTCTCCGGCACCACCCCGGACGAGCGGCTCGTCGAGATCACCGAACTGCCGCGCGACGTGCATCCGTTCTACGTCGCCTCCCAGTTCCACCCGGAGTTCAAGTCCCGTCCTGACCGGCCCTCCCCGCTGTTCCGCGAGTTCGTCGGCGCCGCGCACCAGCACCGTCGCCGCGCATCGTTACGCGCATCCCTCGCCGAGGACGGCGAGGTGACGGCGACGCGACTCGGATAGTGGACCGCGCCAGCGACGCCGAGCGGCAGCGGCTGCACGGCACGTTCGAAGCCCTCTGCCGCATCCCCAGTCCGACGGGCCAGGAGCGGGCGGTCGCCGATCGCATCACTCAGGCGCTCGCCGGGCTCGGGCTCGAGGTCGACGAGGACGACGCGGGCCACGCCATCGGGTCCACGAGCGGCAACCTCCTCGCCCGCCTCCCCGGGTCCGATGACCGCACCGTGCTCCTCTGCGCGCACATGGACACGGTGCCGCTGACCGCGCCGGTGGACCCGGTCCGGCACGACGACGGCTGGGAGAACGCCGGCGACGGCATCCTCGGCGCCGACAACAAGGCCGCCGTGGCCGCGATGATCGAGCTCGCCCGCATCCTCACCGAGCGGGGCGGCCGGCCGCCCATCGGCGTTGAGTTCCTCTTCACGGTCGCGGAGGAGACCGGGTTGCAGGGCGCCCGCGAGTTCGACGCCACCCGGCTGACGAGCCGCTTCGGCTACGTGTTTGACCACGCCTCGCCGATCGGCGAGGTGATCACCGCCTCACCCACCCAGATGCGCATCGACGCCGAGGTCCGCGGACGCGCGGCGCACGCGGGGCTGATGCCCGAGCTCGGGGTGAGCGCGATCGTCGCGGCCGCTCGCGCGATCATCCAGATGCCCCAGGGCCGGCTCGACGACGAGACGACGGCGAACGTCGGGATCGTCACGGGCGGAACGGCCACCAACGTCGTGCCCGACCGGTGCGCGATCAGCGCCGAGGTGCGCGCGGTGGAGCCGGCCCAGCTCGACCGCTATGTCACCGAGGCGATCGACGCCCTCCAGGACGCCGCCGATACCGCCGGCTGCGACCTGGACGTCCAGCTGCAGCAGCTGTTCACCGGGTACCGCCTCGGCACCCGCGAGGCGCCCGTGGCGCTCGCGGCGCGTGCCCTGCGTCGTCTCGGCTACGAGCCGACGTACCGCTCGAGCGGCGGTGGCTCGGACGTGAACGCGCTGCGCGTGTCCGGCCTGCCGTGCGTCAACCTCGCCAACGGCACCGAGCACGCCCACGAGCGGACCGAGCGGGTGAGCTTCGCCTCGCTCGAGGGCAATCTCGACCTGATGCTGGCGCTGCTCGACGAGGCGTCGGCCTAAAACGCCCGATGCCGGCCCCGCGCGGATCGCCCACGCGAGCCGGCGCTCGACCCAAGGAGGCGGTGTGACCGCGTTTCGAACGGAATCCAGTGACGTGCAGTGGCAGGGCCGGCTGCTGCGGGCGGGCCAGGAGGCCCACCGCTACGAGGACGACAGCGTGCACATCCACGACAAGGTGTGGCATCCCGGGGCCATCACCGTCGTGCCCTATGACGACCGCCACGTCTGGCTGGTGCGTCAGCCCCGCCCGGCCTCCGGCCTCACCTCCTGCCTGGAGATTCCGGCGGGGAAGCGGGACCGCGCCGACGAGGCACTGCTCGACCTGGCCAAGCGCGAGCTCGCGGAGGAGATCGGCAAGGAGGCCGACGAGTGGCGCGTGGTGACGAGCTTCTACACGACGCCGGGCTTCTGCGACGAGCACATCACGCTCTTCGCCGCCACCGGCCTGCGGGACGTGGACGGTGGTGCGACGCCGGATGACGACGAATACCTCGAGGTCGTCCCATGGCCGCTCGAGGACCTCGCCGGCGCGATCGACGCCACCGTCGACGGGAAGACGCTGATCGGCCTGCTCTGGCTCGCGCGCGAGCTGCGGCGCGGCTGACCGCCACGTCCGGCGCCTTGCGCCGGGTTGGCGGGCCCGGTGAGGGCCGGGCCGCGCAGGACTGTCTCCCGCGGAGGCGAAGAACGGGGGGCGATGTCCACGGCGATCGCCACCCCCGCCCGGCGCCTGAGCGCGCTGACGCTCGACTTCCTTGCCTACCTCGAGCTCGAGCGGGGCCTCTCCCGCAACACGCTCGAGGCGTATCGCTCCGACCTGCAGCAGCTCGGCGCGTTCCTCGACCGCCACGGCGTCGACCCGCTCGAGGTCGACACGGCGCTGCTCTCCGCCTTCGTCAGCGAGCTCGCCGAGGGACGCGAGGACCGCCGGCCCGCCGCCGCCAGCACGCTCCAGCGCAAGGTGGCCTGCCTGCGCTCGTTCTACCGGCACCTGCGCCGGGAGGGGCTGCTCGAGGGCGACCCCACGCGGGATGTCCGCCCTCCGCGTTCGAGCGCCCGACTCCCGCGGGTGCTGAGCCGAGATCAGGTCAACCACCTGCTCGACCAGCCCCGCGGCACCAGCCACGCGGACCGGCGCGACCGGGCCCTGCTCGAGACGATGTACGCCTGTGGGCTGCGCGCTTCGGAGGCGACGTCGCTGCAGCTCGGGGAGCTCGACATGGAGACGGGCGTGCTGATCGCTCGAGGCAAGGGGGCCAAGGAGCGCATCGTCCCGATCGGCTCCACCGCCCGGGAGGCGCTGGGCGAGTATCTGCAGCGGGCCCGCCCCGCGCTGGTCGGGCTGCGCGACGAGCCGCACGTCTTCGTCAACCTGCGCGGGCGGCCGCTCTCGCGCCAGGGCCTCTACAAGATCGTCCAGCGCCATGCCCGCAGCGCGGGACTGGACTCCAGGATGAGTCCGCACACGCTGCGGCACACGTTCGCGACGCATCTGCTCGCGGGCGGCTGCGACCTCCGCTCGCTGCAGGAGATGCTCGGGCACGCGGACATCGGCACGACCCAGGTCTACACGCACCTGTCGACCGAGCGGCTCCGGGACGTGTACTTCGACGCCCACCCCCGGGCGAAGCTGTAGGGGCCGGCGGCGCCGGCCCGTCGCGGCGCGCGCCTATGATCGGGCGCATGCCCGAGCTTCCCGAGGTCGAGACGATCCGGCGGCAGTTGGCACCCCACCTCGAGGGTCGGGTCCTCACCGACGTGGACATCCGGGACCACCGCTGGACGCTGCCGGCGCCGCCCGAGCTCATCGCCGCCGAGCTCACCGGAGCCCGGGTGCGGCGCCTCGCCCGGCGCGGCAAGTACCTCATCTGGGAGCTCGACGGCGACCGCAGCCTGCTCGTTCACCTGCGCATGACGGGCTCGCTGCTCATGAACGCCGACCCGCCGCCACCCCACCTGCGCGCCCGGCTCGAGCTCGACGACGGGAGCGTCGTCTCCTATGTCGACCCGCGCCGGTTCGGGACCGCGCATCTGATGCTCTCACCCCGGGCGCGCGACGAGTACCTCGCTGCGCGGCTCGGCCCCGAGCCCTTCACGCCCGCCTTCACCGTCGAGCACCTGCGCCACCAGGCCCGGGGCCGCACCGCGCCGGTGAAGGCGTTCCTGCACGACCAGCGCCGCATCGCCGGGGTCGGGAACATCTACGCCGACGAGGCGCTGCACCGGGCCCGCGTTCACCCCCTGCGGCCGGTGGGCTCCCTGACCGCCGCGCAGTGGCGCGACCTGAAGGCCGCGATCGAGGAGGCTCTGGCGGCCGGCATCGACGCCAAGGGGGCATCGATCGACGACTTTCGTCACGTCGACGGCGCCCGCGGCAGCTTCCAGGACCGCTTCCTCGTCCACCTGCGCGCCGGCGAGCCGTGCGCCGCCTGTGGGGCGACGATCCGCAAGCTCGTCGTGGGCGGACGGGGAACCTACGTCTGCGAGGTCTGCCAGCCGAGGCCGCGAGCCCGCCCGCGACGCGCCCGGGCCTGAGGCGCCGCGACCGGTCGGGAGCGTCGGTTCACTGGTGGGGACAGATCGCCAGCGACCCGCGGTTGGTCCGCTGGCCCTTGGCGACATCGACGAGCGCCGTCATCGCCTGGCCGGACGCGGCCTCGAAGTCGAGCAGGTTGGCCGCCCGGATGGCCCGGATGATCGACTCGATGGCGTGCTGGGCAGCCCGCTCCCGGGCGAGCACCGCCGGCGGGTCCGAGAGCAGGTTCGCACAGCGCTCGCCGAGGCCGCGCGCCAGCGCGATCCGGTGGATCGTGGCCTCCGCCGCGTCGAAGGACGCGTCGGTCCGGGAGAACCGCAGGTAGGGCGGGAGCAGGCATCGCAGCCGCGCGGCGACCGCCCGCTCGGCCACGCAGCGCGCCGCATACGAGCGCATCTGCACGCCGAAGCCGCCGAGCTGCACCTGGGAGACGCAATCGGCCCGCTCGCTGGTCAGCAGCGGGCTGCGCATCTGGATCTGCTGACAGTCGACGATGGCCGCGCTCAGGCTCTTGGCGGACCTGACTCGGGCGCGGGCGGAGGAGAGCTGCTGGTACTCGATCACGCTGAGCCGTCCGCCGCCGGCCGCGGCCGCTGGGCCCGCGACCATGGCGCAGGTGAGGACGGCGAGGGTGAGCGCGCGAAGCGCGCGGCGGCGAAGCACCATCCGCACCGTAGCGGCACCGGCCGTCCGGCGCAACGGGCCCCGACGGTCAGGCGTGCGGGCAGAGCGAGAGCGAGGTCGGTCCGGGTCGGATCGACCTCACCACCGACTGGATCTCGCCGGTGAGCGTCTGCAGCGCCTGCGGGTTCTGCGCCCGCAGGGCGCGCGCCGCGGCCCCGAGAGCGGCGGCGAGGCGGCCCTCGGCGGCGATGTTCGCGGGCGTGTCGCCGATCACGGCCACACACGTGGCGCCGAAGCCGCGGGCCTGCGCCAGCCGGTCAACGAGGACCTCCTGCCGGTAGAACGCCGTGGCGTCCCGCTGGTAGCGCTCCACCGCCGGCACCAGGCAGCCGAGGAGGGCCGTCGCCGATCCGGGATCGATCCCGCACCGGATGGCGCGGGCGTTCAGCCGCGCGTTGTCGCCCCCGAGCCGGATGAGGTCCAGGCAGCCGGTGCGCACGGCCGAGACGAGGGGGCTCACCCCCTGGATCCGGGTGCAGACGCGGCTGGCCCGGTTCAGGCTCCGCGCGTCCGAGGACTCAAGCGACCGGATGCGCCGCTGGGCGAGCGTCAGCTGTTGGAACTCGGCCCGGGTGAGCGGGTGCACCGCGCGAGCCTGCGCGCCGCCCGCCGCCAGGCCGACCGCCACGAGGGAGAGGAGGACACTCAGAAGGCGGAGCGGGCGCATGGGACGGGCCGGCCGCGAGCGACCTCAGGCCTCGAGCAGTTCGGGCAGGCGACCCGCCCGGTCGGCCGCGAGCAGCTGGTCGAAGCCGCCGATCGGCTGCTCGCCGATGACGATCTGGGGGAAGGTGACCATCCCGGTGATCTCCTGCAGCTTCATCCGGGCCTGCGCGTCGCGGGCGAGGTTGATCTCCTCATAGGAGATCCCCCGCTTCTCGAGGAGGGTCTTCGCACTGCGGCAATATGGACAGAAATCGGTGGTGTAGACGGTGACGGGCTTCATGGCTTCAGAAAATATAGCTAGCCCCCTCGAGGCTCCCGGATGCCCGGCTCGCTGAGGACGGAGGCGATCGTCCTGCGGTCGATCCGTTACGGCGAGGCGGACCGCATCCTGCATCTCTACACGCCCGGGCACGGGCGTGTCGGCGCGATCGCCAAGGGCGCGAGGCGGGCTCGCAGCCGCTTCGGGGCTCGGCTCGAGCCGTTCTTCCACATCCGGATGATCCTGCACGAGGGGCGTGGTGACCTGCACACGGTGACCGCGGTGGACACGGTGGAGGCGCACGCGGGGCTGCGGGAGAGCGCCGCGGCACTCGACGCGGCCGCCCGCGCCTGCGACGCGGTGGCGCGGCTGTTCGAGACCGACGAGCCGCACCCGGAGGTGTTCGCCCTGCTGGCCAACGAGCTGACGCTGCTGGCCGCCGGGCCGGGGGCGGCCCGGGCGGGGAACGCCCTCGCCTTCCGCCTGAAGCTGCTCCTCGCCGCCGGGATCGTCCCGCAGCTCGGCTCCTGCGC
>DAIDJO010000115.1 GCA_027451345.1 Solirubrobacterales bacterium | reverse complement strand
GACGCGCCGGCCGCCGCCGCGCCCGGCCCGGCTCGCGGCGCGCGAGGCGGGGCAGGGCGAGCGCCACCACGATCACGCCGACGCCCACCTCCAGCGCGGGCTTGGGGAGCGAACGGAGCAGCAGGAGCCCGCCGACGCTGCCGGGGATCGCCGCCACGAGCAGCCCGGAGACCTCCTCGCGGGCGAGCTGTGGGCGGCGCTCGTGGCGCTCGAGCAGGACGAGCACGTTGAGGCCCAGACCGAGGCCGGTCAGCAGCACGATCGCCGTCATCGGCGCGAGCGCGACCAGCACCACGGGGGAGAGGACGAGCGCGAACCCCATTCCGGCCGTGGCCTGCACGCACGCGGCGAGCGCCACGGCGACCGCGAGCAGCACCCCGGTCACCCCTCCCTAACCAAGCGGCCAGCCGGTGTAGGCCTCGGCGAGGAACCGCATCCCCGCCTCGGACTCGACGACCGAGTAGAGCTCGCCGAGCTGGCGAAGCCGATCGAACTCACTCGCGCCCGGAACCGTGTGGAGCATGCTCGTCATCCACCAGGAGAACTGCTGTGCCTTCCAGATCCGGCGCAGCGCCACCTCCGGGTAGCGATCCACCTCCGAGCCGTCGCCGCGGAGCAGCAGGGCCTCGAGCGCCCGCGCGAGGATCACGACGTCCGCGGCGGCGAGGTTGAGGCCCTTGGCTCCCGTGGGCGGGACCGTGTGCGCCGCGTCTCCGACAAGGGCGAGGCGGCCGCGCCGCAGGTGGCTGGCCACGAAGCTCCGGAAGCGCAGGACGTCGCGCTGGACGATCGGTCCCTCGATGAGCGGGTGCGGGGCGACCCGCTCGCGCAGCGACGCCCAGATCGCCTCGTCGCTCATCGCCTGCGGATCGAGCTCCGGGTCGCACTGAAGGTACATGCGCTGCACCGCGGCACTGCGCTGGCTGATCAGCGCGAACCCGTGCGGTGAGTTGCTGTAGATCAGCTCCTCGGCGCTCGGCGGCGCCTCGCAGAGGATCCCGAACCAGGCGAACGGGTACTCGCGGAAATACCCGGCCTGCTGCGATCCCGCGACCGCCTCGCGCACCACGCTGCGTGATCCGTCGGCGCCGACGACGAACTCCGCCTCGACCGTCAGGGGCTCGCCGTCCAGCCCGGTCGCGTGCACCGTGACCCGCTCGCCGTCGTCCTGCGCGCCGGTCGCGACCACCCCGAAGCGAAGGTCCTGCCCGGCGGCCACACGGGCGGCGATCAGGTCCCTCAGCACCTCGTGCTGGGGGTAGAGCCACACGTCGCGCCCGACGAGACGGCGGAAGTCGATCCGGTGGCCCGCGCCGTCGAAGCGCAGCTCGATCCCCTGGTGGGGCTGCGCGTCCCGGTCGACCCGGTCCGACGCGCCGGTCTGTCGCAGGAGTTCGATCAGCCAGCTCTCGAGGATGCCCGCGCGCACGGTGGTCTCGATCTGCTCGCGCGTGCGGCTGTCCAGGACGACCGACTCGATGCCCGCCGCCGCCAGCAGATGCGAGAGCAGCAGCCCCGCCGGGCCGGCCCCAACGATCCCAACCCGCGTCCGCACAACCGTCATGAGCACCCTCGTTTCCCAGATCGACCGGCCCGGACGACCCGGCGCCGGGCTCCCGGCGCACCGACGCCGACCGGTGGTGGTGTCGTCAGATCTGAGGCCGCATCAGGAGTCGGACTCGAGGTGTGGAGGCGGTTCGATCTGCGAGCGAGAGGCGAGCGTGGGGTGAGGATTCTGGTCATCGGTGGCGGTTCGCGGGACTGAGCGCGACGCGCTCGCCGCGCCGCGTATGGGCATCGACGTTATCGAGCGTGAGCCGGAGTGGAGCATCACCATCCTGGCCCCGACGTTGCGCTCGACGTCGCCTTCCCCAGGTCTGCGCGACCTCGCCCGCCCGGTGGCGTGCGGACCGCTGAGCGAGTCCGAGCACGCGCTCGGCGGGGCCGCTTGGCCTACCCCAGCCAGCCGGCCAGCTCCGCCAGCGCGTCCGGGATGACGAAGTAATACGCCCACAGCCCCTGCCGTTCGGACCCGACGATGCCCGCGTCGCGCAGCACTTTCAGGTGGTGGGAGACCGTCGGCTGGGCGAGGTCGAAGAGCGGCACGAGCTCGCAGACGCAGACCTTCCCGGCGTGTGTCCTCAGCACATCGACCAGTTGCAGGCGCACCGGGTCCCCGAGCGCCTTGGCGATCGCTGCCATGCGGCGCGCCTGGTCGCGCTCGATGTCCGGATAGACGACCGGCTCACAGCACGGCTCGCCCGCCGGCCGCTTCGCCTTCGGGGCGAGCTCGAGGCTCGGCGGATCGACATTCATCGATTTACGGATATCAATTGAAGTGATGTCTGTCAATACGTAGACTGGCGCCGTCATGGGTCCGTCGCCCCCGCTCCCCCGCCGACTCCTCGCCGAGCTGCTCGGCTCGGCCCTCCTGGCCGCGGTCGTGATCGGTTCGGGCATCGCCGCCCGCACGCTCTCGCCCCACGACACCGGCCTGGCGCTGCTCGAGAACTCGCTCGCCACGGCCGGCGGTCTGTACGCCATCATCCTCATGTTCGGGCCGGTCTCCGGCGGGCACTTCAACCCGATCGTCTCGCTCGTCGACGCCGGCTTCGGCGGACTGTCCCCGCGCGACCTGCTCGCCTACGTCCCGACACAGATCGGCGGCTGCATCCTCGGCGCGGTCGCCGCCAACACGATGTTCGCTCGCGCCGCCATCAGCCTCTCGACCCACCACCGGGCGGCTCCGGCGCACCTGTTGGCGGAGGTGATCGCCACGGCCGGGCTCGTCCTCGTCATCTTCGCCCTCGCGCGGACTCACCGCGGCGGCCAGGCTCCGGCCGCCGTCGGAGCCTACATCGGCGCGGCCTACTGGTTCACGAGCTCGACGAGCTTCGCCAACCCGGCCATAACGGTCGGGCGGATGTTCTCCGATACCTTCGCCGGAATCGCTCCAGCCTCGGCCCCCGGCTTCATCGCGGCGCAGGTGGTCGGTGGGCTCGTCGCCCTGTTGGCCCTCCGCGTCCTCTATCCGCAGCTGAGCGCGCACGACGCGGCCGCGGTCGTCGTGCCGCAGACCTCATGAGCACGGTTCTTTTCGTCTGTCGCCAGAACGCCGGGCGCTCACAGATGAGCCAGGCCCTGTTCGCCCGCGCGGCCGGGGACCGTCACGTCGCGCTGTCCGCGGGAACCACCCCCGCCGAGCGCGTCCACCCAGAGGTGGTCAAGGTGATGCGCGAGCTCGGTATCGACCTCAGCGGCCGCATTCCGAGACTCCTCACCCGGGAGCTGGCCGAGCAGGCCGATGTGGTGGTGACGATGGGCTGCGGCGACGAGTGCCCGTTCATCCCGGGCAAGCGCTACGTGGATTGGGAGCTCCCGGACCCCTCCGGACAGCCGGCCGACGCCGTCCGCGCGACGCGGGACGAGATCGCGCGGCGGGTCGCGCAGCTGCTCGACGAGCTCGACGCCTGACCGGCTCGGCCGGCGCGCGCGACGTCCTCCGCGCGCTCCCCGGGCGCCGCATCGCGTTCACGTTTCCCCCTGGCGGGAGCGGAGGTGAACGTGACAGCCGGTGGCCAACCGAGGCGCGCGCCGTCGCCCGCTCGCCCTAACGCCTGGGGTGGGGGTTCGGTGGCGCGCCGCGCCCTCGGCACGCGGTCACTCGCGGGCCGCGGAGCCGCGGTCCGCGGACGCGCCCGGGGACGGTGCTCGCATCGCCAGCGTGAGGGTGAACGCCGTGCCGGCCTGTGGCTCGCTCGCGACCCGGATCCCGCCGCCCATCTGGTGGGCGAGCTCCCGCACGATCGCCAACCCGAGCCCGGATCCCACCGGCCGCTCGCTGCGGTGACGCTCGTACAGGTAGAAGCGCTCGAAGGCCGAGGGCAGATCCTCCTCGGCGATCCCCGGCCCGGTGTCGCTGACGACCACGGTCCCCGGGCTGGCGGCGAGGGTCACGCGGCCCCCGCTCGGGGTCACCCGCAGCGCGTTCTCGACCAGGTTGGAGAGCGCCTGCACGAGCCGGTCCGGGTCGGCGACGGCCGGCGCCGGAGCGTCCCCCGCCGCCTCGAGCGAGATCCCCAGCGCGGCGGCCCGCGCCGCGTAGCGTCGGCGCACGAGCGCGACGATCTCGCAGAGGTCGACGTCGACCGGTTCGATCCTGAAGCCCGCCCGCTGCAGCCTGGCGAGGTCGAGCAGGTCGTTGACCAGGCGCTCGAGCCGGCCCGCCTCCTCGCCGATGACGCTCGCCGCCTGTGCCTGCCCGATGGCGCCGTCCGCCAGCCCCTCGGCGTAGCCGCGGATCGAGGTCAGCGGCGTCTTCAGCTCGTGGCTGACCGATTCGAGGAAGCGGCGCTGGGCCTCCCGGGCGCTCGCCAGGTCGGAGGCCATTCGATTGAACGAGCGCCCGAGCTCGGAGAGCTCGTCCTCGCCCGCGGCCGGGACCGCGACGTCTGAGTCGCCCGCGCTGAGCCGACGCGTCGCCTCCGCGAGCGCGCGGATCGGGCCGGTCAGGCGTCTGGCCAACAGCCAGGACACGATCCCGGCGATCAGCGCGCCGCCGGCGCCGGCCAGGAGCAGGAGGCTCAGGAAGGGGCGCCACTCGGCAAAGGCCAGCCGGTCCGGTCGAACGAGCACGACCTCGCCGTTGGCGGTGCCGCGCGCCGCGTAGAGGAGCGTGGAGCCGGCGATGGTGAGTTGGCCCTCCGCCCGGTCGCTGCTCTGGACGCGGGCGACGATCAGGTTGCGGCGCTCGCCGGTGACGCGGCGCGGCCTGCCCCCGGTCACCAGGTAGACATGCTCTCCCGGTTGACGTGACCCCGGCGCGCGACCGAGCACCGATACCAGCTCGGCCTGGCGTTCGAGCGCCCCGAGCCGCTGCCTGGCGACCTCGCGGCGGACGAGCACCACGGCCACCCCGACGGTGAGCGCACACGAGATGCCCGCGGCCGCGAGGACATGGAGAAAGACGCGACGTCGGAGGGTCACGCGACGGCCTTGTACCCGACCCCGCGCACCGTCCTGATCGTCGCCGCGGCCCCGAGCTTTCGGCGCAGCTGCGCCACGTGCACGTCGAGCGTCCTGGTGTCGCCCGGCACCACGAAGCCCCAGACGGCGGCGAGGAGCTCGTCCCGGCTGACGACCTGCCCCCGGTGGCGTACGAGGTATTCGAGCAGGTCGTACTCGCGTCGGGTGAGCTCCACCTCACGGCCGTCCACTCGGACCTCGCGGCCGGTGGTCGAGATGGTCAGGGCGCCAAGGGTGAGCGCCGCCTCCGGGCCCCGGTCACCGTGGGCCCGTCGCAGCACGGCACGGATGCGAGCCGTCAGCTCCCGCGGGGAGAAGGGCTTGGTCAGATAGTCGTCGGCGCCCAGCTCCAGGCCCGCCACGCGATCGGCGATCTCGTCCCGGGCGGTCAGCATGATCACGGGCGCGCGGCCGCCCAGGCGACGGCACACCTCGAGCCCATCGATCCCGGGGAGGCCGATGTCGAGCACGACCAGCCCGACGGGGTGCCGCGGGAATTCGGCGAGCGCCGCCTCACCGTCGCGCACCCAGATCGCCGTGAACCCGTCCCGCTCCAGGTAGGTCCGCACCAGCCGCCCGATGTTCGGATCGTCTTCGGCAACGAGGATCGTCTCCGCCATCTGGCGCCCATCCTAGTCCGGGCATCGTGGGCTGATCCAGCGGACTTACACGCCGCTGACCTTCGCCTGACCCTCGGCTTGAAGGGGTGGGTCATGCTGCTCTCATGCATTCACTCATCAATCGGCGCGTCCAGCTGGTGGCGGTCGCGATCACCTGCCTCGGGATCGGGGCGGGTGCGAGCGCCGTCACCACGGCCAGCGCCAACAACACAGCCGCTCGCCCCGGCACACACGGGCGACCGCTGCGTGCCCTGCTCCGGAGAACGGTGGCGGGGAGCTTCGTGGTGGCGACGAAGTCCGGCTTCGTCGATCTCACCGTCGCCCGCGGCCGGGTCCAGGCGGTCGACCCCCAGGCACGCACGCTGACCCTCGTCGAGGGAACGCGCAGCCAGGCCTATCGGACCGTCACGCTGACGCTGCCGACCGACGTGAAGGTGCGCGTCGACCGGACGCCCGCGAGCCTCGATCAGGTCGCGGTGGGCCAGCGGGCGACCGTCGTCACCGGGCCGAAGCGCACGCTGGTTCTGGCCCACACACCGACGGGGCCGTGACGGGAGAGGGTGGCGTCCGGGGCCGCCACCCATCCCCCGCCGGGGCCCGCCGGGGTCGGAACGCCGGTCGAGTCTGCGGGCACGCGGTGTCCGTCTGGAGCACGCCGCGATCACCCGCAGCGTCAGGACGCGGCTGACCCGCAGGGTTCGGCTACGGTTGCAGACCGTTGCCGCGCGTACCCGCCGACCCTCCCCGCGACCCGGTTCACGCCCTGCCGGCTGATGCCGCTCGGCGGGTCGCTGACCAGGTGCTCTCGGGGCCGGTGGGCTTCCTGTCCGGACGGCGGGCGGCGGTCGCGCTCGTCGCGCTGGCCGCCTCGGCCTCCTGCTTCCTGACCGCGGAGAGCCTGCCGATCGGCCTGCTGCCGCAGGTCGCCGCGAGCATGGGCACCTCGCTCTCCGCCGCCGGCCTGCTCGTCACGATCTACGCCCTACTCGTCGTCACGACGACGATCCCGCTCACCCGTCTCACCCGCCTCGTGCCGCGCCGGTTCCTGCTCGCGGGGGTGGCCGCCGGCCTGGCCGTCGGATCGGTCGGGTCCGCCGTCGCGCCGGACTTCGGCGTGCTCGTCGCCGCACGCATCTGCACCGCCACCGCACAGGCCATCTTCTGGGCCACCGGGCCGCTCGAGGCGGCCAGCCTCGTCCGGCCCGAGCGGCGCGGTCGCGCGCTCACCGCGGTGTTCGGCGGGAGCGCGGCCGGCCAGGTGCTCGGGCTGCCGGCGGCGACGGCGATCGGCCATGCGGCCGGGTGGCGGGTCGCCTTCCTGGCCCTGGCTGCGGCTGCGGTCGTGCTGCTCGTCGCAATTCTCGGCGCGCTGCCGACGCGGCCGCCGCGGCCGCTGCACGCCGACGCGGAGGGCGCGTCGGACCGTCGGAGGTACCGCGTACTGATCGCCTTCACCGGCCTGGCCGTCGCTGCCAACTTCGCGATGTTCACGTACACGACGGCGTTCCTGGTCGAGGTGAGCGGCCTGCCGCGCAGCTCCGTCGCCGTCGTCCTGCTGGCGGCCGGGCTCGTGTCGACCGTCGGGCTGAGCACGGCGACGACGCTGTACGCGCGCCACCGGCGCGCGACGATCCCGCTCTCCTTCGCCTGCATGCTGCTCGCGCTGCTCGGCCTGTTCCTGTTCGCGCGCATCACGCTGCTCGCGGTGGTCTGTGTCGCGCTGGCCGGGCTCGGTCAGAGTGTCTTCACGGTGGCGGGGATGAATGCCGTGATCCAGGTCAAGCCCTCCAACGGCAGCGCCTGGTATTCGACGGCGTACAATGTCGGCATCGGAGCGGGCCCGATCGTCGGGGGCGTGGCCCTGCAGACGTGGGGCCTGCGCGCCACGCCGCTGGCGGGCGTCGCGATCGGGCTCGTCGCCCTCCTGCTGCTGCTCGCCGCGGACCCGAGTCTCCGCCGGGACCGCTAGAGCGCGCGTCGCCGGGCGACGCGCGGGCCGGCTCACGAGTCGGCGGCGAGCACATGGCGGAGCACGGTGAGCGCTCGCTCCCGGTGCGTGGCGAGCTCCCTCACGAGTCCTTCGGCGTCGCGGGCGTGGAGCGCGGCGAGGATCCGGTCGTGCGCCGCGACGGCGTCGCGGCGCTCCTCCTCGAGGTTGTAGTAGAGCGCGCGGTAGGCCTCGGTCGAATCCCACAGCTGGCGAATCAGTCGCACGGTGTGCGGCCGGTCGGGGGCGTCGAGGATCGCCAGGTGGAAGCGCCGGTTGGCGGTGAGCTCGGCCACGACGTCCCCGGCGTCGACCGCGTCGACGAAGTCCCGCGCCGCGAGCGTGATGCGCTCGAGCTCCGGCCCGTCCAGGCTGACGAGCGCGTGGCGCGCCGCGCGATCCTCGAGCACCGCCCGCAGCCCGTAGATCTCCTCGAGGTCGGCCATCTCCAGGGCCGTCACGAAATACCCGCGCCGCGGCAGGTAGGTGACCTGTCCCTCCTGCTCGAGGATCCGCAGCGCCTCTCGAACCGGCGCGATGCTGACGCCGAGCTGCTGGGCGAACTCGTCCTGGCCGACGCGCGCCCCCGGGCGCAGGCTTCCCGCCACGATCGCGCGGCGCAGCGCGTCGAGCGCGTGTTGCGCGGTGGTGCTCGGCCCGCCACCGGCGGCGCTCATCGGCTCGGCCTCATCCTCTTCGTGCGGGCCTCAGCGGAACGCCTGCGTGCCGGTCAGCGCGCCGCCCACGACGAGCGCATGCACGTCCGCGGTGCCCTCGTAGGTCACCACCGACTCGAGGTTGTTCATGTGGCGGATCACGGGATATTCGAGCGTGATGCCGTTGGCGCCGAGGATCTGCCGTGCGGTGCGGGCGACGTGCAGCGCCGCGTTGACGTTGGCCAGCTTCCCCAGGCTGACCTGTTCCGGGGCCAGCCGCCCCTGGTCCTTCAGGCGGCCGAGGTGCAGCGCGAGCAGGGTCCCGCGGTTCACCTCGACGGCCATGTCGGCGAGCTTGGCCTGCTGCAGCTGGGTGGCCGCGATCGGCCGGCCGAAGGCGATCCGCTCCTGGCTGTAGGCGAGCGCCGCCTCCAGGCAGGCGCGCGCCGCGCCCATCGCGCCCCAGACGATCCCGTACCGCGCCTCATTCAGGCAGGAGAGGGGACCGCGCAGGGAGGTCGCCTCGGGCAGGAGCGCGTCGGCCGGCAGGCGGACATCGTCGAGGAGCAGCTCGGAGGTGACCGAGGCGCGCAGCGAGAGCTTCTTGTGGATGTCCTGGGTGGTGAAGCCCGGCGTGTCCCGCGGGACCAGGAAGCCCCGGATGCCGTCGTCGGTCCGGGCCCAGACGATCGCGACGTCGGCGACCCCGCCGTTGGTGATCCACATCTTCTGGCCGTGCAGGATCCAGTCCGGGCCGTCCCGTCGCGCCCGGGTCCGCATCGCGCCCGGGTCCGATCCGGCATCCGGCTCCGTCAGGCCGAAGCACCCGATCGCCTCGCCGCTCGCCAGGCGCGGAAGCCACTCCTGCTTCTGCTCCTCGGAGCCCCAGCGGTGGATCGCGTACATGGCCAGCGAACCCTGCACCGAGACGAGACTGCGCACGCCACTGTCCGCCGCCTCGAGCTCGAGGCAGGTGAGCCCGTAAGCCGTGGCGCTGGCTCCGGCGCAGCCGTAGCCCTCGAGGTGCATGCCGAGCACCCCGAGCGCCCCGAGCTCGCCGGCGAGCTCACGCGGGATCGTGCCGGCCTCGAACCAGTCCCCGATCGCGGGAATGACCCGGTCGTTGACGAACGCCCGCACCACGTCACGGATCGCCCGCTCCTCGTCGGAGAGCAGCGAATCGATGTCGAGAAAGTCATTGGGCCGGATCGTCATGCGAGCAGCTCCTTGATCCTAGATCTTCGAATATCTAGGATCCTGCCACATGGATGACCACGATGGCAAGCCGGAGCCGGACCCCGCCGCAGGAGCGGGCGCCGCGGCGCCCCGAGCCGCCGCGGGCGAGACCCTCGCGCCCGCCTGGACGGGAGCCGATGAGGCCGAGGCGAGCGCCCTCCCGGGCGTGCGCATCCTCGACTTCTCGCGGGTCCTGGCCGGCCCGTTCGCCACGATGATGCTCGCCGACCTCGGCGCGGAGGTGCTGAAGATCGAGCGCCCGGGCAGCGGCGACGACACGCGCGCCTGGGGGCCCCCGTACGACGCGAGCGGCCGCTCGACGTACTTCGACGCCGTCAACCGCAACAAGCGCTCCGTCGTCCTGGATCTGGCGACCCCCGCCGGGCTCGCCCGGGCGCGGGCGCTCGCCGCCGAGGCCGACGTCCTGGTGGAGAACTTCCGGCCCGGCCTGCTCGACGGCATGGGCCTCGGCTACGAGGCGCTCAGCCGGGCCAATCCGCGCCTCATCTACTGCTCGATCACCGGCTTTGGCCGGGGTGAGCGTGCGGCCGCGCTGCCCGGGTACGACCTGCTCGTCCAGGCGCTCGGCGGACTGATGAGCATCACGGGGGAGGCGGACGGGGAGCCGCAGAAGGTCGGCGTCGCCCTCGTCGACGTCCTCGCGGGGCTGTTCGCCACCGTCGGCGTCCTCGCCGCCCTCAACCATCGGGAGCGCAGCGGGAGGGGCCAGCGGATCGACGTCGATCTGTTCTCCTCGCTGCTCGCGGCGCTCGTCAACCAGGCGTCGAGCTACACGGTCGGCGGAGTGGTGCCCGGGCGCATGGGGAACGAGCACCCGAGCATCGCGCCGTACGCCGTGTTTCCGACCGCCCGGGGAGAGCTCGTCCTCGCCGTCGGCAACGACCGCCAGTTCGCCTCGCTCTGCGAGGTGCTCGAGGCGCCCGAGCTGACGCGCGATCCGCGCTATGCCACCAATCCGCAGCGGGTGGACCACCGCGCGGCCCTCCGCGCCGACCTCGAACAGCGGCTCGCCGCGCGACCCGCGACCGAGTGGGCGTCTCGTCTGCTTGACGCACGGGTGCCGGCCGGCGTGGTGAACGACATCGCCGGTGCCTTCGCCCTCGCCGAGTCGCTCGGGTTGGGGCCGCTCGTCGATCTACCGGATCAGGGAGAAATCAGCGTGCGCCTGGCCAAGAACCCGATCGGGCTTTCCTTGACCCCGCCGACCTATCGGACGGCTCCCCCAAACCTGCCGACGTAGACCCGGCCCCGCCGCAGCCGGTGCCTGCCCGTCTCGGGCCGACCTGCCGCCGCGACTCTCGTTACCTTCGCTCACGCTCACGGCTCAGGGGTCGATGAGAGACAGCGGGCCGCCTCCCAGATGGGCGGCTCGTCAACGGTCCTCTACCCACGAGGCCGCCAGTCACACGGGCCACCTCCGCTCCGGCCCGCGAATCGAAGGGGTCCATCCACATGGTCAAGTCACTGCGCGCCGTTCTCGCCGTTCTCGCCGTCCTCGCCACCGTGGGGAGCACCGCGGCGGCGGCCCCGCCCCGCGCCCCCGTCGGGATCGCCGGGCACTGGCGGCTCATCTTCGACGATGAGTTCAACGGGCGATCGCTCAACCTCTCGGCGTGGAACCCGCACGAGGGCTGGACGAACCAGAACGACGTCACCGATCACCTGAGCAACATCTCCGTCCAGGATGGTCACGCGATCCTTCGGCTCGCCTCCGCCACCTCCGGCGCGGCGATCGAGACCACCCGGTTCAGCCTCAGGGTCGGCGAGTATGCCGAGGCCCGCATCAGGTTCGCCGGCGACGGGCGAACGATCTTCAACTGGCCGGCCTGGTGGATTTCGGGCCCGAACTGGCCCGCGGCGGGGGAGAACGACATCGCCGAGGGGCTCGGGAGCCTGACCGTCAACTACCACTCGCCGGCGGGCGCGTTCGAGACCGGAACGGTGAACGGCACCTGGTCGCGGCGCTTCCACGTCTATGGGATCTATCGCGGACGCACGTTCTCGCGGGTCTACTGGGATGGCCGGTTGGTCCGGACCTACGCCACGCACGACAACGGTGCCCCCCAGAACCTGATCCTCACGATGGGCGCGTCGAACATCCTTCGCTTCGGCGCGGCCGGTCAGATGGTCGTTGATTACGTGCGGGCCTGGGCGCCGGCCTGAGTCCCGTCCCGGGCTGATCGGCTCCGCGCGGCGCGCGGTTTCGCCGCCGTTTCTGGGTAGTCCCGCCCTGGCGCGGGCACGCGCCGGAGCCGATCATGGTCAAGAACAGACGCCGCAGGGCGGCCAGACTGATGCTCGTGGTGGGGGTCGTGCTGGCGTGCGCCGGCGCGACCGTCGCCCTGCTCGCCGCGGCCGGCCCGGGCTCGCCGTCACGTGGCGCCCGGCACACGGCTCCGACGCAGTCGACGCCGACGGCCACACCGACGCAGTCATCGCCCGCCCCACCGCCGGCGACCGCACCGACGCAGTCATCGCCCGCGCAACCGGCGCCCTCCCCGCGCCCGTCGCCCGCACCGGTCGGGTCCCTCGCCGGTCCCCTGGGTCTGGGTGGCCGTTGGACGCTCGTGTTCGACGACGAGTTCAACGGCGACGCGCTCAACACGAGCGTCTGGAACACCCACGACGGGTGGACGAACCAGAACGGCGTCACCGACTCCGCCGCGAACGTCACCGTGAGCGGCGGGCACGCCATCCTGACGCTCGCCTCGCCGAGCTCCGGGGCGGAGATCGGAACGCAGACCTTCGGTCTCGCCGTCGGCGAGTTCGCGCAGGCGCGCATCGAGTTCCCGGGCAGGGGTGCCACGATCGACAACTGGCCCGCCTTCTGGACCTCGGGGCCCGACTGGCCGGCGGGGGGAGAGAACGACGTGGCGGAGGGGTTCGGGGCGCTCACCGTCAACTACCACTCGCCGACGGTGGTGCACCTCACCGGACGGGTGCGCGGCGACTGGGCGGGCCACTTCCACGTCTACGGGATCTACCGCGGACGCACGTTCTCCCGCGTCTACTGGGACGGTCGCCTCGTGCGGACCTACAGCACGGCGGACAACGGCGCGCCCGAGACGATCCTCCTGACCCTCGGCGCGGGTGACCATGTCGTCACCGGCCCGGCCGGCGCGCTCGTCGTGGACTACGTCCGCGTCTGGGCCCCCGCCTGAGGACGCCGGCCGCTGGCCAAAGCGGTGCGCCACCCCGCCCTGGATCTGCCAGTGCGGCGATCCGGCCCGCGAGATACTCTTCGCCAGCGCGCCCGACCATGGGAGGCGGGCGTGACAGCGGCCGGGAGGGTGCGGTGGGCCCGCCCCGACGCGACGCCTGGTATCGGCTTGCACGGAGGAGGGTGAAGTGGCGACAGAAGTGAATCGACCCGCGGGCGCGGCCAGCCGCGCGACGATGACCGACGACGAGCGGCTCGTCCAGCTCGGATACGCGCCGCAGCTCACGCGCGTGCTCGGGCTCTTCTCGAACTTCTCGGTGGCGTTCACCTATCTGTCGCCGATGGTCGGCATCTACTCGCTGTTCGCGCTCGGCCTCGGCATGGCCGGGCCCTCCTACATCTGGCTGACGCTGCTGCCCGTCGCCGGGATGCTGTTCGTCGCACTCGTCTTCGGTGAGCTCGCCAGTCACTACCCGGTCGCGGGCGCGCTCTACAACTACGGCAAGTTCTCCGTCGGCGCGGGCTACGGCTGGTTCGTCGGGTGGTTCTACGGCGTCGCCCTGCTCGTCACCGTGGCCTCCGTCGACACCGGGGTGGTCCAGTACTTCGCCGCGCTGACGCACAACTGGTTCGGCTGGAACCTCAATCCGGCCGCCCACGGCACGATCCTCTGGGTCACGCTCGCGCTCGTCGCCATCCAGACCTTCCTGAACATCACCGGCACCTCGGTGATGGCCACCGTCGCCCGCTTCGGCGTCTACGTCGAGCTCGTCGGCACGTTCGGCATCGCCATCGTGCTCGGGATCAACGGCTTCCACCACGGCCTCGGCTACCTCTTCTCCAGCCAGGGGGCCACCCACCTGAAGACGAACGCCTACGGGTTCAACTTCCACGGCAACTGGCTGACCGGCGCCGCCCTCGTCGCGGTGCTCGCCCCCGTCTACATCTTCTACGGCTTCGAGTCCGCCGGGGACATCGCCGAGGAGACCAAGGACGCGAGTCGGATGATCCCGCGGGCGATGCGCCTCGCGCTCATCTGGGGCGGGATCGCGTCACTGATCCTCACCGGCGGCCTGCTGCTGGCCATCCCCTCCACGCACGGGGCGATCGCCACGACGGTCACCGGTGGCGTCTCCTCGATCCTCGCCCAGCTGCCGCAGTGGCTGCAGGACATCGCCCTGCTGCTCATCATCTACGCCTTCTTCTCCTGCGGGACGTCGGTGCAGGGCGCGGGCTCGCGCCTGGCCTTCTCCTACGCGCGCGACGGCGCGCTCCCGGCCTCGCGCTGGATCGCGAAGGTGAGCGACCGCCACCGGATCCCGGTGAACGCGCTGCTCGGCGGCGCGGGCGTGACGGTGCTGTTCATGCTGCTCGTGTTCGTCTCGCCCAAGCACAACGTCAGCATCCTGTGGTTCACCTACCCGGCGAACACGAGCGCGCTCGTCTCGCTCGTCTCCTTCGGCGTCAGCGGCATCTACCTGTCGTTCCTGATGACGGTGATCGGCTCGATGATCGCCCGGGCCCGCGGGTGGGTTCCCGAGGGCGCCTTCCGGCTCGGGCGCTGGGGCTGGACGGTGTCGATCATCGCTGCGCTCTACCTCGCGCTCATGTTCATCAACGTGGTGCTGCCCAGTGGCCTGACGAGCGCGCGCTCCTACTTCAACATCGACTGGATCACGCTGATGGTCATGGTCGTGATCGCCCTCGTCGGCGGGTGCTACTACATGATCGGCCGGCCGGACCGGGCGCTGCGCCAGCACCTGCACGACGAGCTCGAGCCGAGCGCGGCCGAGCGCCTCGGGTCGGCGTCGCCCCACAGCTGACGGGAGGGGTGGCCGGCCGCCCACGGCCGGCCACCCGCCCCGACGATCCGAAAATCGGGCCGGGCGCGTCCGGGCCTGCTACCTATGTGGTCATGACCAAGCTCTCGACGTTGAAGATGTACCTGCAGCGTCCGTCTCATCAGGAAGAGCCGACGGACCTCTACGCGCACCGGGTGACCCTGCTGGACGGCGGCGAGCTCGACCTCGCGCAGTGGCGGGGCCATCCGACCCTGTTCGTCAACACGGCCAGCAAATGCGGCTTCACGCCACAGTACGAGGGGCTCCAGGCGGTGTATGACCGCTACCGCGACCGCGGCCTGAACATCCTCGCCTCACCGTCGGGGGACTTCGCCGACCAGGAGTTCGACGAGGCCGAGGAGATCGCGGGCTTCTGCCAGCGCAACTACGGCGTCTCGTTCCCGCTGACGGCCCGCACGTCGGTGCGGGAGGACCCCGACCCGCTCTGGCGCGATCTGACGACCCAACCGAACTCGGCACCGCCGAAGTGGAACTTCACCAAGTACCTGGTCGGAGCCGACGGCCGTCTGATCGATCACTGGGGGCCGATGATCAAGCCCGACGGGGAGAAGATCACCGCGGCGATCGAGCGGGCGCTCGCCGACGCGCCGGAGCCTCAGTCCGCCGCCTGAGTGGCATCCATCGGGCGGCGGGCGCCGCTGGCCCGCCGCCCGACCCCCGCGTCGCGGTGGGATACTTGCCCGGTGCCGGCTCACCTGCTCGTCTACGTCGGAGTCGTGGTGGCGATCGCCCTGCTGCCCGGCCCCGACACCGCGGTCGTCACACGCAACGCGCTCGTCCACGGTCGTGACGCGGCGCTCGGGAGCGCGATCGGGGTCAATATCGGGCTCGGCGTCTGGACGCTGGCCACCGCGCTCGGGGTCGCCGCGATCCTGCGGAGCTCCGCGACCGTCTACGACGCGCTGAAGCTGATCGGCGCGCTC
>DAIDJO010000114.1 GCA_027451345.1 Solirubrobacterales bacterium | reverse complement strand
CACCACCGCGACGCTCGGCGTCGGCGACTTCGCCGAGGCGCGCATCGACTTCGCCGGGTCCGGAGCCACCGTCGACAACTGGCCCGCCTGGTGGGCGTCGGGACCGAACTGGCCGGCCGCCGGCGAGAACGACATCGCCGAAGGGCTCGGGACCCTGACGGTCAACTACCACTCCTGGACGGGCGCCCACAACCAGGGCACGGTTCCGGGGACATGGACCTCCGGCTTCCACACCTACGGCATCTACCGCGGTGCGGACTACAGCGACGTCTACTGGGACGGGAAGCTCGTCAAGAGCTACCCGACCAACGACAACCACCAGCCGGAGAACCTGATCCTCACCATGGGCGCGGCCAACACGCTCACCTTCGGCCCGTCCGGACGCATGCTCGTCGACTACGTTCGGGTCTGGAAGTAGGCGGCGGCCCGACCCGGCGGCTATCCCGCCGCCGGGTCGGGCCGGAGCGTGACCGCCACCGGATCGAGCGCCACCAGGCAGCGGTCACCGACCTCGAAGCTCTCCCCGCCCGGGGCGAGTACCGTGACCTCGGCCCCGGTGCGCAGCCGCACCGACACGTGGGCGCGCCCAGCGAGCACGGGCAGGCCGACCACCTCGGCGGGGTGCGAGGTCACGCCGAGCAGGCGCGCGACGGAGGCCGAGGCCGGGGCGCCGAACACCTCCGCACGGGAGCCGGACTGCACGACCCGCCCCTCCTCGAGGATGACCACGTCCTCTCCGAGCAGCGCCGCCTCGTCGCGATCGTGGGTGACGATCACCGTCGCCACGCCGATCTCGTCCTGCAGCCGGCGAAGTTCGAGACGGAGCTCCTCCCGCACCGGCCGGTCGAGCGCCGAGAGCGGCTCGTCGAGCAGCAGCAGGTCGGGCGCCGCCGCGAGGGCTCGGGCGAGCGCGACGCGCTGGCGCTGACCGCCGGAGAGCTGATCCGGCGTCCGGTCGAGCAGCGCGCCGAGGCCGAGACGCTCGATCCAGTGGCGGGCGAGCGTGGGGTCGGTGTCCACCCCGAAGGTGACCTGGCGCCACACGTCGAGCCCGGGCAGCAGGGCCTGCCCCTGCGGCACGTAGCCGACACGGCGCGCCTCCGGCGGCAGGCTCCCGAGATCCCTGTCTCCCAGGCGGGCGATCCCCCAGGCGCCTGCGCGCAACCCCGCCAGCCCGCGCAGCGTCAGGGACTTCCCCGCCCCCGAGGTCCCGAGGATGGCGAGGTGCGGCGTGCGGGAGGCGTGGGCGACATCGAGCTCGAAGGCGCCGAGGCGGTCCCTGAGACGGAACTCGAGGCGGCCCACCGCGGGTGCGACGACCGGGGCCGGCGCCGCCGCGCGAGCCGGGGGTGCGAGCCGGGGTGGCCCGGTTGCGAAGCAGCGGCGCAGCAACCGGCCCATCGCCGGGCGCGGCACGTTCGCCAGGACGAGGACGAGGGCGGCCGCGGCGACGGCGAGGCCCGCCGGGGGGAGCGCGCTCGGCAGCCCGGTGGAGCTGAACTGCACCCACGCGAAGATCGGCAGTGAGTACGGGTGGTAGGCGAGGATGATCGTCGCGCCGAACTCGCCGAAGGCTCGCAGCCACGAGAGCAGCAGGCCGGCGCGGATGCCCTCCGCCGCCACCGGCAGCGCGACCCGCGTGAACCGGGACCACCGGCCGTGTCCGAGCGTGGCGGCGACATCGAGCAGCTCCGTCGGCACCGTGGCGAAGGCGGAGCGGGCGGCGATGACGAGAAAGGGCGCGGCGACGAACGTCTGGGCGATCACGATGCCCGCCGGGGTGTCGGTGAGCGCGCCGCCGAACAGCCGGCCGATCGCCGTGTACGGTCCCACGACCTCGATCAGGACGATGCCGCTCATCAGCGGCGGGAGCGCGAGCGGGAGCTGGACGAGCACCCCGAGCAGCGACCACCCGCGGCCGCGCCCCTGGGCGAGCACCCACGCCAGCGGGACCCCGAGGACCGCGATGATCGACGTCGCCACGCTCGCGGTCAACAGGGACATCCACAGCGCGGCGAGCAATCCGCCGCTCGACGCTCCGCCTCCCGCGCCCTGCGCGAGGTGAACGAGCAGCACGACGACCGGGGCGGTCAGATAGAGCGCGAGCAGCCCGGCGAGGAGCGGCAGCGTCCGTGGCCAGGGGTGGCGCCGGGCCCGCTGGCCCGGCGCCCGGGTCGGTGACGGGGTGACGCTCAGCGCTGGACCACCGCGCGCAACGGACGCGGTACGCCCCGGCCGACGGCCACCGGCCGGACCGTCGTCAGGCCCGCTCCGCGGAGCAGGCGCAGGCCTCGGGGCGAGAGCAGGAAGCGCACGAAGGCGTCGGCCCCGGCCGGGTTCGGCGCTCGGTTCAGCACGGTGACAGTGAAGCCGGCCGTTTCGCGGATCGGACCGAGCGCGATCGTCCTGATGTGAGCGGCGGTTGCCTCGACCGTGTAGAAGAAACCGGCGTCGAGCTGGCCGGACTGCAGTCGACCGACGAGGTCCTGCTCCGGGAACAGGTCGCTCTGATCGGTGGCGATCCGGCGCAGGGCGGGGTCGCGGAAGCGTCTGGCCGCGGCGTCGAGCGCCGCCACCGTGAGCGCGCCCTTGGGGTCGAGTGCCGGGTCGGTGAAGCCGAGACGGAACCCCGGCTGGGTGATGACCCGGTACCACGGACCGCGCCGCAGCCGGCCGGCGAAGGACGAGCTGGGGTTGTACCCGAGGACCAGCCGCGTGGTGGCGAACGGCGCATACCACGACACCCAGCCGCCGTGGCGAGCACCCTCGAGCGTCGCGTCGACCGCCGGCGCGGCGCTGATGAAGACGTCACCCTGCTGCACCCTCCCCCTGATCTCGGCGGCGAGGTCCTTGGAGCCGGCGGGGAAGCCGCTGAACGTGTACCCGCTCGCCCGGTGGAAGGCGGGCCCGACACGGCTGTTCATGACCTGCTCGAGCGAGCCGGCGTAGAGCACGCGCACGGTGCCGGTGGCCGCTCGTGTCGCGCGGGCGTGCGGCGCCCTCGCCGCGGCGGGCGCCGCCGGTACCGTGGTCACGACCAGCCCGGTCGCGGCCAGCCCGGTCCCGAGGAGGGCGACGGCGGCGGTGATCATCCTTCGGGCGCGATGCGTGCGAAGCGGTGGCATTGGCGAGATGGCCTCCTGAGGAACGGGCTGTGGACGGGTCGCGATGCCGCCCGAGGGGCGCCGCCGCGTGCAGTGACAGCGTAGAGGTTTCCTATGCATTGCCTGCGCACGCGATCCCGACGAATGCCGCGACCGCGCCGGGCCTCCACCGACGCAGACACGGGGCTATACTGGTCCGCTCAATGCGGCTGTAGCTCAGTTGGCTAGAGCGTCTGCTTGCCATGCAGAAGGCCGAGGGTTCGAGTCCCTTCAGCCGCTTGACGGAGAAGCCCCGCACATCGCGGGGTTTTTCTCTTTCTGGAGAGCTGTCTCTGAATGGTGATTCGGCTTTCTACGACACGGTTGTACAACATTTGGCACCCGGTCCGACGGCATTCGGCCCTGCATGCTGCTCGTCACGCAGAAGGTTGAGAGCGCCGTTGCCGCCAGGTTTCCCTCATCACCGGGTTGTTTGGATCGTCGTGCCCGAGCAACGTGCCGCCACGTCGCGCCTGGGCCCCCCAAGCCGACATTCGCGCGCGAGCGCTTCATCGAGCCGCGGGCTCGATCCTCAGCGACCCAGGCCGCGCGCGGCAAACTCGGTGGTTGACCGCCGTGCTCCGCGCGAGCGGCTGAGCGGACGCCCACGCGCCCAGTCGCTCTTCTCGGCGCCATCGACCTCGGACATGTCGGGACAAACGCAGGACAACCGGGACATACCGGGTGACAGCACTCGGTAGGTTTGCCTCATGGCTGGAGCGGCTCGGCTTCGGGACATCGAGGATGCCAAGACCAGGCGGAGGACGGCCCTGGCGATGATCGGCGAATACCACGAGCAGCAGTTGCGTCTGTTGCTCGAACACCTACGACAAGGCTTCGAGCAGCTCGACGCCGGAGAGATCGACCCCTTCGACCTCGACGACCTGATCCACCGCTACAAGCGGTCGGCTCAGAAGCTGTGGAGTTTCCGCAGCGGCGGCGAGCACGCGGCGCTCTCACTCGAGTGGTCGCGAGAGCACGACCAGCCAGAACCTGACTGGTGGGAGGCGGGCGAGCCGCGACGACGGTGATCCTTCCAGTCCTCAGGCGGCCGTGTTGGTCGCAGACCGGTGCGCAGGCTGAGCGGCGTCGCCTCGCGGAGCTCGCGGAAGTGCGCCGCCGCTTCGCGCCCCACCAGCTGCGGCACGCCCACGCCGTCGAGGTGACGCGGGAGGGGATCCCGGTTCCGGTCATCCAACGCCAGCTCGGGCACGGGCATCTTGGTGCCCCAGCACCTACCTGCAAGGGATCGACGCCCCGGGATCATCAACATCATCCACGCGCAGGCCGCGCCGGTCATCCCAGCCAGCGCTGGTCTACGCCCCTGACCGCAGCGACCGGCAGGCGGGGAATGCCCGTGTTGGTCCCGCCTGCGGTCGTCCAACGGCAGGCTGATCTGCGGGCGCCGCTTTGGGCGCACGATCGAGCGTGCTTCGAGTGTGGATTGCGAACGTGCCGTCAGCCCGCATGAGCGGAACTTTGAGCTTCGGTTCGGTCGGCCCCCGGCCGTACTGTGCACAAACGTGGAGATCGTGCTCACCACTGAGACACCGGAAGGCATACGCGTCGTCTTGCCTGCGCTGGTCTACGCAAATGCGCTGGTCTGCGCAAAGGTGCTGGAGGAGCATACCGCGGTGGCAGACCTCCCCATGATCGACCGCACCATCCGTCGTCCCGATCAGCGACGCCCCGACCCACGGCCAGGCCGTGAGCGGTTCCTGCGACGGGAGAGAGCCGTGCTCGTGCCCGCCGTGGTTGAGTTCGCAGACGTTCCTGCGATCATCGTCACGGTGTTCTCGGCTCTCCCCGAACGAGGTTGACGTGGCCACGGCAACCGTCCATATCTCCACCACGGATCTCGAGCTATCCGGATCCTACGAAGAGCTCGGTGATGTGCTGTATCTCTCAGCGCACGGCGACGATACTACACTGACGTAGTAAATAGTTGGCGGTTGTGGTAGTGTTTCGGTTGTGGATCGGGACGCTCGTTCGCTGCCGCAGGCCGCTCAGGAAGAGCTCCGTCGCCGAGCGGTGGCGCTGGTGGGCGAGGGGTACTCCCAGGCTGAGGTCGCCAGGCTGTTGGCGGTCTCGGCGAATGCGGTGGGTAACTGGGTGCGGGCACACCGCCGGGGTGGTGATCGGGTGCTGGCGGCGGGTCGGCGGGGTCGGCGTCCTGGGCACACGAAGCTGTCCGTGGCTCAGCAGTTGAAGGTCGCGAAGCTGGTGGCCGGCAGGAACCCTGATCAGCTGCGGTTGCCGGGGTTTCTGTGGACGCGGGCGTTGGTGCGCGAGCTGATCGCCCGGGAGTTCGATCTTGATGTCGGGCTGGACACCGTCGGACGGTATCTGCGCGCGTGGGGGTTCAGCCCGCAGAAGCCGATGCGCCGTGCCTATGAGCAGTCCGATGAGGCGGTCCGCCGCTGGCTTGAGGTCGAGTACCCGCAGATCGTCAAGCAGGCCCGCAAGGAGAGCGCGGAGATCCTGTGGGAGGACGAGTCGGGGCTGCGCTCCGATCACACCGCCGGGCGGACCTGGGCGCCGGTCGGTCAGACGCCGGTGACCCAGGGGACCGGCAAGCGGTTCAAGGCCAACATGATCGCCGTGATCTCCAACACCGGCACGCTGCGCTTCCGGGTCTTCGAAGAGCGCTTCACCGGTCCGGTGTTCCTGGACTTCCTCAAGCGCCTGACCCGCGACGCCCACGGCAAGAAGATCCACCTGATCCTCGACGGGCACCCCGCCCACCGCGCCCGGCTCGTGCGCGACTGGGCTGACGCTCACCCCGAGCTGATCGAGCTGCACTTCCTCCCCGGCTACGCGCCCGAGCTGAACCCCGCCGAGTGCCTGAACCAGGACGTCAAGACCAACGCCCTTCCTGTGCGTCTGACTTCGCGACAGAGGTCGGGTCGTTTTTCAACCTAATGGTGGGAGGCTGTTGGGGCCTTGAACCAGGAGGTTGTGATGATGGAGAACGGCAAGCGCAGGGCCCGGCGGCAGCTCTCGCCGGAGGAGA
>DAIDJO010000113.1 GCA_027451345.1 Solirubrobacterales bacterium | reverse complement strand
GCGCGACCGCGCCGCCCATGCTGTGCCCCAGGAGGAAGCGCGGCAGGTCGGGATGGCGGGTCCCGACGACGGTGACGAGCAGCTGGTCGAGGTCCTCGACGGCCGCCCGCAACGACACCCGCCCGCGCCGGCCCGTCGAGCGCCCGTGGCCGTGGTGGTCGGGGCCATACACCGCGTAGCCGGCACCGGTGAGCCGCTCGGCGACGTGCTCGTAGCGGCCGATGTGCTCGCCGTAGCCGTGCGCGATGGTGACGACGCCGCGCGGCGGCCGCTCGCCGGCCACCGTCCAGGCGCGCCACGCGATGCGGCGCCCGCGGATGCCGCGGAAGCTCCCCTCCTCGGTCGCCCCGGGCGCGTCGGTCACTAGTTGAGGGTCGGGTCGACGGGCATGCGCGCCACGAGGGCGTAGCTCCCACCCTTGCGCTCGAGCACCTCGGCCCAGAGCTCGGTGGGCGTGGGGGTGAAGGCGTCCGCGTAGCGAGCGGGCTCGAGGATCCAGTCGCCCCGATCGAGTTCGCCGTCGAGCTGCCCCGGACCCCAGCCGGAGTGCCCGGCGAAGACCCTCGCGCGGCGGATGCCCGCGCCGATCAGCTCGGCGGGGGCGCCGCCGGCCATCACTCCGACGGTGTCGAAGGCGATCAGCGCCGCCTCGTCGGGATCCTCGAAGTCGGCGAGGACGATGACGGAGGACGGGCCCACCGGCCCGCCCACGAGGACCTCGTCCTCGGGGTCGGCGACGCTCGTCAGCTGCGGCACCGCCTCGGCCACGGTGGCCTCCGACGGACGGTTCAGGACGAGGCCGAGCGCCCCGTCCTCGCTGTGCTCGACCACGAGCACCACGGTCCGCCAGAAATTGGGGTCCAGGAGGGTGGGACCCGCGATCAGGAGCTGGCCGCGAACTGAGTCCACAGGGGGAATGTTGGCACGCTCCCCGGGTGGGGACGAGCGAATGCTCCCTGACTGACGAGTCAATCAGTATTCTGTCGGGATGACCCCTGCCCGTCGGACGTTACGCGTCGCCGCCGTCCAGCTCAATGCCACCGAGGACGTCGCGCGCAACCTCGAGACCGCCGACCGACTCACCCGCCAGGCGGCGAGCCGTGGCGCGGAGCTCGTGGTCCTGCCCGAGAAGTGGACGGTGCTCGGCCGCGGGGAGGTGATGGAGGAGCACGCGCAGACGCTCGAGGGGCCCGCGGTGGCCTGGGCCACGCGGACGGCCCGCGAGCTCGGGATCGACCTGATCGCGGGCTCGTTCGTCGAGCGCCGGCCCGGCCAGGCCAAGACATCGAACACGAGCCTGCACATCGGCCCGGAGGGAGCGATCGAGGCGAGCTACCGCAAGATCCACATGTTCGACGTCGAGGTCGACGGGACTCTGTACGCCGAATCGGCCCGGGAGCAGGCGGGGGACGCGGTCGTCACCACCGCGGTCGGCCGCCCCGAGCCCCATCGGCTCGGCCTGACGATCTGCTACGACGTTCGCTTTCCCGAGCTCTATCGAGCGCTCGCGCAGCGCGGCGCCGAGATCCTCGCCGTGCCCGCCGCCTTCACCCTGGCCACCACCCGGGACCACTGGGAGGTGCTGCTGCGGGCGCGGGCGATCGAGAACCAGTGCTTCGTCGTCGCCGCCAACCAGATCGGCGAGCATCCACCGGGGAACCGGTCCGGCGGGCGCAGCGCGATCATCGACCCATGGGGGCTGGTCCTGGCGACCGCCCCCGACAGTGAGTGCGCGATCGTCGCCGAACTCGACTTCGCGCTGCTCGCCGACATCCGGCGGCGGCTGCCGGCGCTCGCGCATCGCCGGCCGCCCGAGTTGTACGCACCACAGCCCGACCCGCCCGCCGCGTGAGCGCCGCCGCGGTCGACAAGCGCCGGGTGATCCTCGACGCCGCGGTCCGCGTCTTCGCGCGGCAGGGCTTCCACACCTGCCGGGTCTCCGACATCGCCGACGAGGCGGGCGTCGCCTACGGGCTGGTCTACCACTACTTCCCATCGAAGGAGGCGATCCTCGACACGCTGTTCCTCGAGCGCTGGGACGTGATGCTGGCGGCCATCGCCGAGGCCGAGCGCAGCGACCGTCCCCCGCGCGAGCAGCTGCGCGCGATCGCCTCGTTCATCATCGAGTCCTACCGGCACGATCCCGACCTCATGAAGGTGATCGTCGTCGAGGTCACGCGCGCGGCCAACACCTTCGGCCGCACCCACGTCGGCAAGATCATGCAGGCGCACGAGGCCATCGGCCGGATCGTGGCCCAGGCGCAGCGGGACGGCGTGTTCCGCTCCGACATCGACTCGGCCTTCGCCGCGCAGGCGTTCTACGGGTTGATCGAGCAGGTGCTCACGCACTGGATCTTCAGCGGCTTGCCGGTGCCGGCCGAGGAGTTCGAGCACGTGAAGACGGAGGTCGTCGAGATGATCTGCGGCGGCCTCGGCGGGTAGAGGGTCCACATCTGGTTGAATCCCCTGTGATGAAGGAGAGTCCATTGGTGAAACGTCTGATGTGGTCGGGTCTGCTTGCCGGTGTCGGCGCCCTCTCGAGCCTCGTGGCGACCCGTGCCGCCACGATGATCTGGAAGCGCGTGTTCGACGAGGACCCGCCTGAGTGACCGACCCGGCCGAGGATCCGAGCATGGCAACGGTGACGCCGCCGGTTTCCGATCCGCCGGAGACGGGCAATTCCGGGCACGTGCCCACTTCCCCCTCGCTCCTCGGAAGGATCCCGACGGACAAGATCTCGATGGGCCGCCTGCCGCGCGTCGACGTGCTGGTGGACGAGGAGGCGATCGGGCAGTTGAAGGCGCAGCTTCGGCGTCGCCCCGAGATCGGCCTCGGGCTCGCCTTCGCCGGGGGACTTGTACTCGCCACGATCCTCAAGCGCCTTGGCCGCAAATAACGGACACCAGGACAGCATCGCCACGGCGATCACCCAGGTCTCGGAGAACCTGAGCCGGCTCGTCCACGATGAGATCGAGCTCGCCAAGGCCGAGGTCAAGCAGAAGGGCCTGAGCCTCGTGCGCGGCGTCGGGGCGGTCGCCGCCGGCGCCGTCTTCGGCGTCTTCGGCGTCGTCCTCGCCCTGATCACCATCGGGTGGGCCCTGGACGCGATCCTCGTCAACGGCGTGGGCGACATCTGGCTCGGCTTCGCGATCGTCACCGTCGCGCTCTTCCTGCTCGCCACCTTCGCGTTCCTGTTCGCCTGGCGCAAGCTGAAGGTCGGGGCACCCACCCCGACGATGGCAATCGACGAGGCCAAGCGCATCCGTGAGACCGTCTCCACCTCGACGGGGAAGAGCTGATGTCCGCCACGCGCACCCCGGAGGAGATCCGCGCCTCGATCGAGCAGAACCGCCAGGAGCTCGGCATGTCGCTGGTGCGGCTGCGGGACGAGGTCACCGAGCTGACGAACTGGCGCGCGCAGGTGCGGCGCAACGAGAAGAACCTCCAGATCGCCGCGGCGGCCGCGGGATTCGTGCTCGCCGGGGGGATCGGCGGCACGTTCGGCACGCTGTTCGGGCGCGGCCGCCGCAAGCGCCGCGGCTCCTCCGCGGGCTAGCTGATTGATTCCACGACTTCGGTGGTCGTGGAGTAGGAGTTGGAAGAGGAACAGTCGAAGTCGGCGGTGCTCAAGTAGTGCCAGCCCGCTGACCCAAAGGAGGGTCCCAGGTGGACGCCGACCTCGATCTGTTCCTCACTGC
>DAIDJO010000112.1 GCA_027451345.1 Solirubrobacterales bacterium | reverse complement strand
TGGCCGACGCGCTCACGCCGGCCGTCGCCGGCCGGGCGGCGGGAGACGCGCTGCGCGCCGCCGGTCGCGCCTACCGCGACTGGGCGCTGGCGCACCCGGGTCGCCACGCCGCGCTGCAGACCGCGACCGCACGCGCCGAGCCGGCGGCGGAGCGGGTCGTCGCGCTGCTCGTCTCGGTGATGCGCGGCTACGGGCTCGAGGGCGACGCCGCGATCCACGCCGTGCGCGGGCTGCGCGCGGCCATGTACGGCTTCGTCACGCTCGAGACCGGCGGTGGGTTCGGCCTGCCGCTGGCGGTCGACGAGTCCTACGAGTGGCTGCTCGAGGCGCTGCACCGCGGCCTGACGGCGGTGGTGCCGTGAGCGACGGGGGCGATACGCCCGTCAGCCGCAGAAGCTGATCAGCTCACGCGCCAGCGCGACCGGGTCGTCGTAGGCGACGAGGAAGCCGGCGCCCGGGATCGTGCGCAACTGCGCCCCCGGGATCAGATCGAGCGCCTCGCGCGCCCAGGGCAGCGGAGCGGCGGGATCGTCCTCCGCCCACATCAGGAGCACCGGCAGGGTGAGCGACGGGTAGGCGTCGAGCAGATCCCGCTGGGCCTCGAACGGCCACCGGCGCGCGAACTTCGCCCATGAGCGCGCGCGATTGGTGTTGCCGCCCACGTCCGCCAGCGCGTGGCGCACGACGTCACGGCTCTCGGGGTTGCGCTGGGCGCTGAGCCGCTCCCCGAAGCGCGGCCGGAACACGAGGGGGGCGGCGTGCGAGAGCGCCAGGTCCATCACCGGCAGCGCCCCCAGGCCGGTCGTCAACCGCCAGAGCGCGCGACGACCGCCGAACGGCGCCGGCCGGTGCAGGCGGTTCCCCATCAGCACCAGCCGCGCCGGCGCGTAGCCGCCGTCGACGATCGTGCGCAGCGCCAGCTCGGCCCCGAGGTCGTGCCCGACCACCGCCGCACGCGGGCCGCCGACGTCGAGGCAGAAGCCGGCCATCACCTCGGTCAGCCACTCCGGCGTGTACGGGTGGCGCGGGCGGTCCTCAGAGTCGCCGTGCAGGGGCAGGTCGGGGAGCACCACGCGAAACCGCGAGGAGAGCGCGCTGACGATCGGCGCCCACTCACGGTGCGAGAGCCCGAGCGAATGCAGCAGCACGATCGCCTGCCCGGTCCCGGTCTCCCAGTAGGCGACCCGCGCTCCGTCGCGATGGTGATAGAGGCGCAGGCGCATACGAGGAGTATCGTCGGTCCATCTCAACCTGGGATGACGTCCGCCGCCTGGCTCTCGCGCTCCCCGAGACGCGCGAGCAGGATCTCCACGGCTTGATGAGCTGGCGGGTGCGGGACAAGCTCTTCGTCTGGGAGCGCTCGCTGCGGCCGAGCGACCTGGCCCCGCTCGCCGATCGCGGCCTCGAGGCTCCCGACGGGGAGATCCTCGGCGCCCGGGTCGAGCACGAGGGCGCCAAGCTCGCGCTGATCGAGTCCGCTCCCGAGACCTTCTTCACGATCCCGCACTTCGACGGCTACTCGGCGGTCCTGGCCCGGCTCGAGCGCATCGACCCTGCGGCGCTCGAGGAGCTGGTCGTCGAGGCCTGGCTCGTGCGGGCGCCCAAGCGCCTGGCCAGCGCCTACCTGGCGGCGCGCGAGGGCTGAGCACGCCCCTCGCCGCCGCCGGCCAGCGGGCCGGCGGCGAGCGCCGCATAGAATCGTCGGTCCCCATGCCCCACCGACCCGTCGACCCCCGCGCCTCGTTCCCGGCCCTTGAGGAAGGCGTCCTCGAGCGCTGGCGCGAACGTGACGTCTTCCGCGAGTCGATCGAGCGCCGCCGGGGCGGCCCACGCTGGGGCTTCTTCGAGGGGCCGCCGACGGCCAACGGCGCGCCCGGCTCCCACCATGTGCTGGCGCGCGTGTTCAAGGACATCTTCCCCCGCTACCGGGCGATGTGCGGGTATCACGTCGATCGCAAGGGCGGCTGGGACTGCCACGGGCTGCCGGTCGAGCTCGCCGTCGAGAAGGAGCTCGGCATGCAGCAGAAGGCCGATATCGAGCGCTACGGGATCGCCGAGTTCAACGCCCGCTGCCGCGAGGTGGTGCTCAGCCACATCGACGACTGGACCCGACTGACCGAGCGCATCGGCTTCTGGGTCGACACCGACGACGCCTACCGGACGCTCGACACGACCTACGTCGAGTCGGTCTGGTGGGCGCTGAAGACGATCCACGAGCGGGGGCTGCTGTTCGAACGGCTCAAGGTCGTGCCCTACTGCCCGCGGTGCGGCACCGCGCTCTCCAGCCACGAGCTGGGACAGCCCGGGGTCTACCAGGACGTCGTCGATCCCTCGGCCTACGTGATCCTGCCGAGCGCGCGCGGCAAGCTCGTCGTGTGGACGACCACGCCGTGGACGCTCGTCTCCAACGCCGCCGTCGCGGTCGACCCCGAGCTCGTCTACGTGCGCACCTCCGAGGAGTACATCGTCGCCGAGACACTGGCCCAGCGGCTCTTCGGGGAGCAGGTGGAGATCCTCGAGCGCTTCCCGGGCGCCGAGCTCGTCGGCCTCGCCTACGAGCCGCCCTTCGACTTCATCGCGGGCTCCGAGTACGGCGAGAGGGGTCACACCGTGCTGGCGGCCGACTTCGTGACGGCGCAGGACGGCACCGGCCTGGTGCACACGGCAATCGCCTTCGGTGAGGATGACTTCCGCCTCGGCGAGGCCAACGGCCTGCGGCCGATCAACCCGGTGCTCCCCGACGGCACCTACGACGCGCGCATCGGCCCGTGGGCGGGGGTGCACGTGAAGGCCGCCGACGAGCTGATCATCGAGGACCTGCGCCGCCGCGGCAGGCTGCTGCGGGCCGAGCCCTACGAGCACTCCTATCCGCACTGCTGGCGCTGCAACACGGCGCTCCTCTACTACGCCAAGCCGTCGTGGTACATCGCCACCAGCCAGATCAAGGATCGCCTGCTCGCCGCCAACGAGGGGATCAGCTGGCAGCCGCCGCACGTCAAGCACGGGCGCTTCGGCCACTGGCTCGAGGGCAACGTGGATTGGGCGCTCTCGCGCGAGCGCTACTGGGGCACTCCGCTGCCGGTGTGGAGGTGTCACGCTGGACACCTCCACGTCGTCGGCTCACTGGCCGAGCTCGAGGCGGTCTCCGGCGTCGCGCTCGACGATCCGCACCGGCCGTTCGTCGATGACGTGACGTTCGCCTGCCGCGAGCCCGGCTGCGACGGGCTGATGACACGGGTGCCGGACGTGATCGACGTGTGGTTCGACTCCGGGTCGATGCCGTTCGCCTCCTACGGCGCGCGCCCGGGCGTCACCGACGGCTCGGCGGACGACGCCAATGCGGAGTTCGCCGCGCACTTCCCGGCCGACTACATCTGCGAGGCGCTCGACCAGACGCGCGGCTGGTTCTACTCGATGCTCGCCGTCTCGACCCTGCTGTTCGACCAGAGCTCGTACCGCAACGTCGTCTGCCTCGGGCTGATCCTCGACGAGACGGGCCAGAAGATGAGCAAGTCCAAGGGCAACATCGTCGAGCCCTGGGACGTGCTGAACACCTATGGCGCCGACGCGTTCCGCTGGTACTTCTTCACCTCCAAGTACCCGTGGGACGGCTACCGCTTCTCGCTGGACTCCCTCGGCGAGGCGGTGCGCCAGTTCATGCTGCAGCTGTGGAACACCTATGGCTTCTATGTGCTCTACGCCAACGCGGGCGACGTGTCCCCCGGCTCGCTCTCCCTCGACCGGGCGCAGCTGACCGAGCTCGACCGCTGGACGCTCTCGCGCCTGAACGCCACGGTGCAGACGGTCCGCGCGGGGCTCGACGGCTTCGACGCCACCGGGGCGGGCCGCGCGATCGCCGAGTTCGTCGACGAGCTCTCCAACTGGTACGTCCGCCGCTCGCGCCGGCGCTTCTGGGACGGCGAGCCCGCGGCGATGGCCACCCTGCACCACACGCTGGTGACGCTGGCGAAGCTGCTCGCGCCGTTCACCCCGTTCATCGCCGACGAGATCTACGAGAACCTCGACGGCGGCGAGCCGAGCGTGCACCTGTGCGACTTCCCGGTCGCGGGCGAGCGTGACAGCGACCTGGAGCGCGCGATGGCCGTCGCGCGGGAGACCGTCCGCCTCGGACTGGCCGCCCGCAGCCAGGCGAAGATCAAGCTGCGCCAGCCGCTGCACGCCGCCGTGGTCGTCGCCGCCGGAGCCGAGCGCGAGGCGATCGAGCGCCTGGCCGAGACCGTGCGCGAGGAGCTGAACGTGCGCGTGCTGCGGTTCGTCTCGGAGGCCGACGAGCTCGGCGAGGTCGAGGTCAAGCCCAACTACCGCGCGCTCGGCCCGCGCTTCGGCAAGGACATGCCGATCGTCGCCGCGGCGGTCGCCGGCCTCGACGCCGCCCGCACGGCCGCCACGCTGCGGGACGGTGGCACGGTCGCGATCGGGGTGGGCGGCACCGAGCACGCGCTCTCGGGCGAGGATCTGCTCGTCTCGATGAAGCCGCTCGAGGGCTACCAGGTCGAGCGCGAGGGCTCCCACGCGGTCGCGCTCGAGCTCGAGATCGACGACTCGCTGCGGGTCGAGGGCTGGGCGCGGGAGATCGTGCACGCGGTCCAGGCGGCGCGCCGAGCGGCCGGCCTCGAGATCGCCGACCGGATCATCCTGACCCTCGACGGCGATCCGCCGCTGCTGGCCGCCGCCCGCGAGCACGAGGCCTACATCGCCGGCGAGGTGCTGGCGGTCGAGGTTCGCCGCGAGCTGGCCGGCGCGGCTCAGCTCGAGCCCGTCAGGATCGACGAACTCGAGCTGCGGATCGACGTGGCGCGGGCACAGCCCGCGGCCTGACGTCGCCGCCCGGTGGTCCTTCGCGGCCGCCGAACAGGCGAACGTCACGCCGGACCCGGCAGCCTCGTCGAGCTCGATCCCTGCCGGGATGCCCCGTGAGTTTGCCGTCAAGTGCGGTCGCTCGCCGCCGAGCACCGTCAAAACACGCGAGACTTGTCGGGATGAGGTCTGGCCGACGCAGCCCCGGATGCGATGCGATCCTCGATGCCGCGTCGGTCCCGACGGACGAGCGCGGGGCGGACGACGTGCCGCCGCAGGCATGAGCCAGCCCGCGATCGATCTCAACGCCGACGTCGGCGAGCGCCCGGGGCCCGCCGGCCTCGCCGCCGACCTCGCCATCGTGGGCGCCGTCTCGAGCGTGAACGTGGCCTGCGGCTTCCACGCCGGAGACGCGGCGAGGATGCGGGCGGTCTGCGCCGAGGCGGTGCTGCGGCGCAAATGCATCGGCGCGCACGTCTCCTACCTCGACCGGGAGGGCTTCGGCCGTCGCGACGTCGACGTGGAGCCCGAGACGCTCCGCGAACACGTCGTGCAGCAGATCGCGGCGCTCCGCATCGAGGCCGGGATGGAGCACGGCCGGGTCGGCTATGTGAAGCCGCACGGCGCGCTGTACCACCGGGCGGCCGTCGACCCGGAGCGGGCGGTGGTGGTGGTGGCGGCGATCGCCGCCACCGACCGCCGGCTCAAGCTGCTCGCCCCACCCGACTCGGCGCTCCTGCGCTGCGCGCAGGAGCACGGCATCGACGCGGTCGCCGAGGGCTTCGCCGACCGCGCGTACCGGCCCGACGGGACGCTCGTCCCCCGCGGCGAGCCGGGTGCGGTGCTCGAACCCGCGCAGGCGCTCGACCAGTGCGTCGAACTCGCCCGCACGGGACGCTTCCGGTCACTGTGCCTGCACAGCGACACGCCGGGCGCGGCCGAGCTCGCGGTCGCGCTGCGCAACCGGCTGATCGGCGCCGGCTTCGAGGTCCGGCCCTTCGCGTGAGCGCGCGCGGGTGGCCGGCCGGCGAGCCAACGCGCCGGGGGCGGAGGTGAGCGTGGGGCGGCGGGTGCCAAGCGAGCTCGTCAAGCTGCTCGTCGCCGAGCTGCTCGTCAGCACCGGCAGCTGGGGGTTCGCGGTCGCCCTCGCGGTGAGCGCGCAGGAGCGCGGAGGGGCCGGGGCCGTCGGCCTGCTCGGGGCCGCCCGGCTGCTGCCGGCCATGGTCGCGGCGCCGGTGGTCGGCCGGTTGCTCGACCGGGTCGACCGCAGCCGTGTGGTGGCGCTCAGCGCCGGGATCGAGGCCATCTGCTTCGGGATCGCCGCGCTGCTGATCCTCACCGGCGCGCCGCTCGTGTTGATCGCCCTGGCCACGGTCTGCGGGAGCACGACGGCCTCGGCGCCCCGTCCGGCGCTCGAGTCGCTGATCCCCGCGCTCGCCACCCACCCCGATGAGGTCACCCGCGCCTCGGCGCACTGGGCGGCGGCCGACAACGGCGGTGCGCTGATCGGCTCGGGGTTCGGCGGCGTGGCCATCGCCCTCGTCGGTCCGGGCGTGATCGCGAGCGCCGCGGCGGCGTCGCTGGCCGCCGCCGGACTGCTCGCCGCGACACTGCCCCGGATCGCGGCCACCCGAGCCGACGCGCCCGAGGACGAGGCCGACCCGCACTCGGACTGGCTCACGGGGATCCGTGCGGTGGCCGGCTCGCGCCTGCTGCGCGCCCCGTTCGCGCTGTTCGTCGGCATGGTCCTCCTCGAGGGCGCCACCGACGTGCAGCTCGTCACCCTCGCCATCCGCCGGTTGCACCTCGGCACCGGCGGGCCCGGCGCGCTGCTCGGCGTCTGGGGCCTCGCCGGCGCCCTCTCCGGGATCGTGCTCATTCGACTGGTGCGCCGGCGCGGATACGGCCTCGTGCTCGGCGCCGGCGGGATCATCCTCGCGGCCGGCGTCGCCGTCTGTGGCCTGGGGGGCGCGGCGCTCGCGCTCGCCGCCATGGTGCCGGCCGGGCTCGGCTTCGCGCTCGGGGAGACCGCGATCATGGCGGTGATCCCGCGGCTCGCCGACGACGCGATCGTCGGGCGGGTGTACGGGCTGACGGAGATGCTCTACACCGGCGGCGCCGGATTCGGAGCGTTGCTCGCCCCCGGGCTGATCCGCTTCATCGGGCTCAGCGGGAGCCTCGTGTTCGCCGGAGGCGGGCTCCTGATCCTCACGCTGCTGCTGCTCCCGGTGCTCGCCCACCTCGACGACCATCAGGAACGAGCGAGTGCCGTGCGCGCGCTTCTCCACGGCATCCCGTGTCTGGGCGCCCTGCCGCTGCCGCGCCTCGAGCGGCTCGTCCAGGAGGCCGGCACGCTGCAGCTCCCGGCCGGCGCGACGGTCATCCGCAGCGGCGACCGAGGCGACGCCTTCTACGCGATCGAACGCGGTGAGGTCGAGATCATCGAGTTCGGCCAGCGACAGGGACCGGGCACCGGGTTCGGGGAGATCGCCCTGCTGCGCGACGTGCCCCGAACCGCCACCGTGCGCTGCGTGACCGACACCGACCTGCTGGTGATCGACCGCAACCTGTTCATCGCCGCCGTCACCGCCAGCGGCGACGCGATCCGCCTCGCCGACGCGATGATCGCCGAGCGCACACTCCAGCCGGCCGTCTCCGCCTGATGCGCCGTTGCGGCGACCATGCGGCACTCCTCGAGCTGACGGACAATGCCGCCGTCCACGTGGCGGCCCGCCTCGCGCGCGAGCGGCTCGGCGAGGCGCTCGTCGACGTGGTGCCGGGGCATCGGACCCTGCTGCTCCTCTGGTCAGAGGGATCCACGATCCCCACCCGGGACGCACTCGCCCTCGAGCGCACCGCGCCGACTCGCGGGGACCGGGCGGGCGTCCGCCGACGCCCCACGGTCGTCGTGCCGACCCGCTACGACGGGGCGGATCTGGAGGCGGCCGCGGCGGCGCTGGCTCTGAGCCCCGCGGCGGTGACACAACTGCACGCGCAGAGCGAGTTCCGGGTCGCCTTCACAGGCTTCGCTCCCGGATTCCCGTACCTGCTGCCGGTCGATCCGTCCGGCGCGGTCGCGCCGCTGCTCGCGCTGCCGCGCCTCACGACGCCGCGGACGGCGGTGCCCGCCGGGTCGGTGGCCGTGGCCGCGGGGTACTGCGGGATCTATCCGCGCAGCTCGCCCGGAGGCTGGAACCTGCTCGGACGCACGGACCAGACGCTGTTCGACCCCGCCCGCGAGCCGCCCGCGCTGCTCGAACCCGGGATGACGGTCCGGTTCGAGCCGGTGTGAGATGACGAGCATCGAGGTTCTCACGCCGGGAGCGCTCACCACCGTCCAGGACCTGGGACGCGCCGGCTGGGCGCACATCGGGGTCCCCCGCTCCGGCGCGGCGGATCGCGACGCGCTGATCCGAGCCAACCGGCTCGTCGGCAACCCCGACGGGGCCGCCGGTCTCGAGGCGACGCTCGTGGGCCCGAGGCTGCGGTTTCGAGGGGACGCGGTCGTGGCGCTGACCGGCGCCACGACCGAGGCACGCCTGGACGGGCGGCCGATCCCGATGGACGCCCCGGTGGCGGTGGCGGCTGGCGAGGAGCTGCACGTCGGCACCGCCCGGACCGGCCTGCGCATCTATCTCGCGGTCGCCGGAGGGATCGACACCGCGCTGACGCTCGGCAGCGCCGCCACCGACCTGCTCACCGGGCTTGGCCCCGCCCCGCTGCGCCGCGACGAGGTGCTCCGCCTCGGAGCCGCCGGCCGCGGCCTCACGCCACCGGCCGTCCACCCGCCCTCCGCCGTCCACCCGCCCCTCGCGGGATCCGAGGCCGTGATCAGCGTCCTGCTCGGGCCGCGGGAGGACTGGTTCACGACCGGCTCGCTCACGCGTCTGCTCAGCGAACCGTTCACGGTCGACCCGGCGTCCAATCGTGTCGGCCTGCGGCTGCGCGGGCCGACGCTCGAGCGTCGCCGGTCGGGGGAGCTGCGGTCGGAGGGCCTCGCGCCCGGAGCGATCCAGGTTCCGCCCGACGGCCACCCGATCCTGTTGCTCGCCGACCACCCGACGACGGGCGGCTATCCCGTGATCGCGGTGGTCCTCAGCGCCGGCCTGTCGATCGCGGCGCAGTTGCGCCCGGGCCAGGACGTGCGCTTCACGCAGCCCACACCAGGCGGGTGAGACCGTGGCGGTCGCGTCATGGGTGCGTCTCTGGAACAGTGACCGCTGCAACAGTGACCGCACGCGCGTGGCGGATGTCGCGCGCGTCCATCTCGACCAGGAGATTGATTGACGTGGGCACCCATCACCGCCTCACACGCGAGCAGGTCATCTGGGAATTCGGCCCCCGGCTCGAGCCGGTGCTCGAGGTGCAGCCCGGCGACACGGTCACGTTCGAGACCAACGACTGCTTCACCGGCCAGATCCGATCCGAGGAGGACCTGGTCACCGACATCGACCTGAACCGCATCAACAGCGCAACGGGCCCCGTCGCGGTCCGTGGCGCCGAGCCGGGCGACTCGCTGATCGCTGAGATCCTCGACATCCGCCCGGCCCGCTTCGGGGTGGCAACGCTGATCCCCGGCTTCGGCCAGCTGATCGAGCAGGTCACCTCGCCGGTCACGAGAAGGTTCGAGGTCGCCGATGGGGAGATCCGCATGAACGACCGCGTGCGGTTCCCGGCGCGGCCGATGGTGGGCGTCGTCGGCGTGGCCACCGGAGGTGAGGTCCTCTCCAACGGCCTCGCGGGCCGCCACGGTGGAAACCTCGATGACCACCTGCACGGCGCCGGCGCCCGCATCTTCCTCCCCGTGCGCCAGCCGGGCGGCATGTTCGCCGTCGGCGACATGCACGCCTCGATGGGCGACGGCGAGATCTGCTTCACCGGCATCGAGATCGCGGGCGAGGTCGATGTCCGCTTCGACCTGCTCAAGGGTCGGCAGGCCACCTGGCCGGTGACCGAGCTCGCCGACCGGTGGCTGCCCCACGCCACCGCCGATCAGTTCGAGGAGGCGCTGCAGCTCGTCTCAGAGGAGGCAGCCCGCCTGCTCGTCGACGAGTGGGCGTTCACGCCCGAGGACGCCTTCATCTTCCTCTCGGTCGCCTGCGACGCGGGCGTGGCTCAGGCCTGCAAGCCGGCCCCCGGCGGCTTCGGCACGATCGCGCGCTTCTCGATCCCGAAGATCGAGGCGACGCCGGGTCCGTTCAGGCCGAGGGGCTAGATGATTGATTCCACGACTTCGGTGGTCGTGGAGTAGGAGTTGGAAGAGGAACAGTCGAAGTCGGCGGTGCTCAAGTAGTGCCAGCCCGCTGACCCAAAGGAGGGTCCCAGGTGGACGCCGACCTCGATCTGTTCCTCACTGC
>DAIDJO010000111.1 GCA_027451345.1 Solirubrobacterales bacterium | reverse complement strand
CGGTTGCCGATGTAGCGAACGCTGTCGATCGGCTCGCGGGTGCCGCCGGCCGTGACGAGCACGCGCACGCCATCGAGCCGGGCCGAGCCGCCAGCGGGGGCGATTGCGCCCGGAGCCTCGGCCGCAGCCGGCGGGAGCGGTCCCTCCAGCGCACGCAGGACCGCCGCGAGCAGGTCCACGGGCTCGGGGAGCCGCCCGATTCCCCGCTCGCCGTGGGAGGCGAGGTCCCCTTCGCCGGGCTCGAGCACGGTCAGGCCGCGTTGCCGCAGGGTGGCAAGGTTCGCCTGCGTCGCGGGGTTGAGGTACATGCGCTCGTTCATCGCCGGGGCGAGGATCACCGGGCACGCGGCGGCGAGCGCGGCCGTGGTGAGCAGACCGTCCGCCTGGCCCCCGGCGAGCTTCGCCAGCGTGTTGGCGCTCGCCGGGGCGATCAGGAAGGCGTCCGCCCGGTCCACCAGCGCGAGGTGGCTGATCGGGGCGTGAACGGGCACGGCCTCGCCGGGGTAGGCGCCCCGGGCGGGGTCGGGCTCGAACTCGGAGGTGAGCACCGGAGCACCGGTGATGGCGGCGAACGACGCTCGGCCGACGAACCGTTCACTCGTCGGCGTCTGAATCACCCGGACGGCGTGACCCGCCTTCACGGCAAGCCGCGCCGTCTCAAGTGCCTTGTAGGCGGCGATTCCCCCGCTGACGCCGATCAGCAGCCTCAACCTCGACCTCCGCTCCAGGGTTGACGGCCGGCCGCGGGCGGCGCCTAGCGGTAGTGGTACTTCAGCTTACCCTGAGCGACCTCTTCGAGCGCGATCGTCAGGTAGTTCTTGGAGCGGGTCTCGACCATCGGGGGCGGGAACTCGTCGAAGGTCCCCTCGCCGAGGTTGTGGTAGTACGAGTTGATCTGGCGCGCGCGGCGCGCCGCGACCACGACGCTCGCGTAGTCGGAGTCAACGTGCTCGAGCAGCTTGTCGATGCGGGGGGAGATCACGATCTGTCGCTTCCTTGTTGGCGGGTTCTCTTCAGAAGAGTACCCGCAGCGCCGCGGGTCGTTTCGCCCTCAGGCCGCCGCGAGCTCGTGCTCGACGATCGCCACGAGCGAGCCGACGGCCTCCTCGAGACGGTCGTTGATCACCACGTGGGTGAACTCCGGCTGGGCGGCGAGCTCCTCGGCCGCGGTCTCCAGCCTCCGCCGAACCTGCTCCTGGGTGTCGGTCCCACGGCCGATCAGGCGCGTGCGAAGGGTCTCGCCGGAGGGCGGGGCGATGAAGACCTGCACCGCGTCCGGCAGCTGGTCCCGCACCTGGCGAGCCCCCTGCACCTCGATCTCGAGGACGACCGGGGCGCCGCGCCTCAGGCGCTCCTCGAGCTCGGCGCGCAGCGTCCCATAGCGGTTCCCCGAATACTCCGCCCACTCGACGAAGTCACCCGCCGCGACGCGGGCGTCGAACTCGTCGCGCCCGAGGAAGTGGTAGGCGACGCCGTCCCGCTCCCCCGGCCGCGGCGGGCGGGTGGTCGCCGAGACGGACAGCTCGAGCGCGGGGATGCGGTCGATGAGCGAGCGGATCAGGGTCCCCTTGCCGACGCCGGAGGGACCGGTGATCACGAACACCTTGGCCACGCCGACGCGGGCTCTCGGCTCGGGATGCGCGCCGTCAGCGGCGGCGCATCAGCTCGACCAGCTCGGTGCGCTGACGCTGCGACAGTCCGCCGATCGTCTTGGACGGCGAGATCCGGCAGGTGGAGAGGATCTTGTTGACCTTCACGCGGCCGTACTTCGGGACGGCCAGCATCAGGTCGAACACCTTTGCGGTCTCCAAATATTCGGGCGGGTCCAGGAGGAGTTCGTGGATGGCCTGACGGCCCGCCTTGAGGTCGCGCTTGAGCTGGGCGCGACGGCTGCGAATGTCGTTGGCGCGCTGCAGCGCCTCCATCCGCTGCACGAGCGAACGCTCGGGCGCGGCGATGGCTTTCGTGGGGGAATCACTGACCGGCGGCATGGCGGGCGACTATACATCTTGGGCGGGGTCGAGCACACCTTTCCCCCCAATTTCGTCTCGACCTCAACCTGAGCTTGAGCATTGTCGAGGAAGGTTGCGGGAATCAGCCGAGTTTGCAGGCAGTTTTTCTGGCCGAATGGACGAGGGAGATTCGGGTTCACCCTGAACGCCGGGCCCCTCGGCCAGGCTCGTGCGGGGTCTCCCCCAGGCACCCCGCAGCCGTGCGGATTTCCGTCTCGCGAGGCTGACGCCGGCCGCCGTCGGCGGCCGGCGTCAGCCTCCGGGAGCGCCTCAGACGGAGGAGGACTCCGCGTAGAGCTCCTGCAGCGACACGACGTCCGGCTCGCCGTGCGCCGCGGCGGCGATCGCCCGGATCGCGGCGATGCCGCCCGACATCGTGGTGATGCAGGGGATCCGCCGCGCGACCGCCGCCGCACGGATCTCGTAACCGTCGGAGCGGGCGCCGGTGCCCACCGGCGTGTTGATGACGAGGTCGACGTCGCCGCGGGCGATCGCCTCGACGATGTGGGGCGAGCCCTCGCTCAGCTTGTTGATCGGCGTGGCCGGAATCCCCATCCGCGCCAGCGCCTTGGCCGTCCCGCGCGTGGCGACGAGCCGGAAGCCCATGTCGTGCACCTGGGTGGCGATCGCCGTGGCGGCCGACTTGTCGCGATCGGCCACCGAGAGGAAGACGGTGCCGCTGCGCGGCAGCCGGGCGCCCGCCGCCGCCTGCGCCTTGGCGAAGGCCGTCGGGAAGTCGCGGGCGATGCCCATGACCTCGCCGGTGGAGCGCATCTCCGGACCGAGCAGCACGTCGGTGCCCGAGATGCGGTCGAACGGCAGCACCGCCTCCTTGACGCAGACATGACCGGTGGCGACGTCAGTCGGCAGGGCGAGGTCGGCCAGCCGTTCGCCGAGCATCACCCGGCAGGCGAGCTTGGCCACCGGCAGTCCGATCGCCTTCGACACGAACGGCACCGTGCGGGAGGCACGGGGGTTCGCCTCGATCACGTGCAGGCCCTCTCCCGCGTGGATCGCGAACTGGACGTTGAGGAGGCCGACCACGCCGAGCGCGCGGGCGATCCCGGCGGTCTGGGCACGGATCTCCTCGAGCATCTCCTCCCCGAGCGAATGGGGCGGCAGCACGCAGGCGGAGTCACCGGAATGGATGCCGGCCTCCTCGACATGCTGCATGATCCCGGCGATCCACACGTCCTCGCCGTCACAGATCGCGTCGACGTCGACCTCGACCGAGTCCTCGAGGAAGCGATCGAGGTAGATCGTCGGGCTCTTCCCGTTCGCCTGGCCGCCGCCGATCACCCCGACCCGCTCCAGGTAGTTCTGCAGGCCCTCGACGCTGTAGACGATCTCCATCGCCCGGCCGCCGAGCACGTAGCTTGGGCGCACGAGCAGCGGGAACCCGACGCCCGGAGCGCGCTCGAGCGCCTCCTCCGGCGTGCCGGCCGCCGCGTACGGGGGCGCCTTGTACCCGAGCCCGTCGAGCAGCGGACCGAACCGTGCACGGTCCTCGGCCAGGTCGATCGCATCGGTCGTCGTGCCGAGGATGGGGATGCCCGCCTCGCGCAGGCCGGCGGCGAGCTTGAGCGGCGTCTGCCCGCCGAACTGCACGATCACGCCCTCGGGCCGCTCGACCTCACAGACGCCGAGGACGTCCTCGAGCGTGAGCGGCTCGAAGTAGAGCCGGTCGGAGGTGTCGTAGTCGGTCGAGACGGTCTCCGGGTTGCAGTTGATCATCACCGCGTCCCGCCCCGACTCGCGCACCGTCTGGGCGGCGTGGACGCAGCAGTAGTCGAACTCGATCCCCTGGCCGATCCGGTTGGGGCCGGAGCCGAGGATGACGACGCTCGGCCGCTCACCCCGCCGGACCTCGTGCGCGGGCAGCGGCGTCCCGTCCGGCCCCACCGGGCGGGGACGCTCCCACGCGGAGTAGTAGTACGGCGTGCTCGCGGCGAACTCGGCCGCGCAGGTGTCGACGGACTTGAACGTGCGCGCGCCTGTGAAGGTCGCCTCCGGTTCGGTGGCGACCGCCCGCAGCTCGTGCAGGAACCACGGATGGATGCTCGTGAGCCGGTGGAGCTCCTCGATCCCGTGGCCGCGTCGCAGCGCCTCGAGCAGGTGGTCGAACCGCTCCGCACCGGGCTCGGCCACACGGCGCAGAAGCTCCGCGGGATCGCTCGGGTGGCTCGGCCGCTCGTCGAGCTCACGTGAGCGCAGCGCCTTGGCGAAGGCCTGGCGGAACGTCCGGCCGATCGCCATCGCCTCCCCGACCGACTTCATGTGGGTGGTCAGGCCCCGCTCGGCCCCCGGGAACTTCTCGAAGGCGAAGCGCGGCCACTTCACGACGCAGTAATCGACGGCGGGCTCGAAGCTCGCCGGCGTGGCCCGGGTGATGTCGTTGGAGATCTCCTGCAGCGTGTACCCGACGGCGAGTCGGGCGGCGATCTTGGCGATCGGGAACCCGGTCGCCTTCGACGCCAGCGCGCTGGACCGCGACACGCGCGGGTTCATCTCGATGACGATGATCTCCTCGGTCTCGGGGTTGACGGCGAACTGGACGTTCGAACCGCCCGTCTCCACCCCGATCTCCCGGATCACCTGGATCGCCTGATCGCGCAGGCGCTGGTAGAGCCGGTCGGGAAGGGTCTGCTGCGGGGCCACGCACACGCTGTCCCCGGTGTGGACCCCCATCGGGTCGAGGTTCTCGATCGAGCAGACGATCACCACGTTGTCGGTGCGGTCGCGCATCACCTCGAGCTCGAACTCGCCCCAGCCGAGCACCGACTCGTCGATCAGGATCTGGCTGATCGGCGACGCGTCGAGGCCGCGTGCGATCACGCGCTCGAAGTCGGCCATGTCCTCGAGCACGCCGCCGCCCGCGCCGCCGAGGGTGAACGCCGGGCGGATGATCACCGGCAACCCGAGCTCCTGCACGGCGGCGCGGGCCTCCTCGAGCGTGTGGGCGATCGCCGAGCGAGGCACCCGCAACCCGGCCCGCTGCATCGTCTCGCGGAAGAGGTCACGGTCCTCCCCCCGCTCGATCGCGTCGATCTTCGCGCCGATCAGCTCGACCCCGAAGCGCTCGAGCACACCGTTCTCGTGCAGCGCCTTGGCGAGATTGAGCGCGGTCTGCCCACCGAGGGTGGCCAGCAGCGCGTCGGGGCGCTCGCGTTCGATGATCTTCTCGACCGGTCCGGGGAGCAGCGGCTCGACGTACGTCGTCGTGGCGACCTCCGGGTCGGTCATGATCGTGGCCGGGTTCGAGTTGACGAGCACCACCTCATAGCCCTCCTGCATCAGCACCCGGGCGGCCTGGGTGCCGGAGTAGTCGAACTCGGCCGCCTGGCCGATGACGATCGGCCCGGAGCCGATGAGCAGGATCTTGTGGATGTCTTCGCGTTTGGGCATGACTTCAGCGGCCGTTCCGGATCTCGTTGACGAAGCGATCGAAGAGGTACAGGGAGTCGTTGGGGCCGGGGCCGGCCTCCGGGTGGTACTGGATCGTGGCTCCCGGCACGTCGAGCAGCCGGAGGCCCTCGACGGTGCGGTCATAGAGGTTCACGTGGCTGAGCTCGGCGGCGCCAAAGTCCGTCTCCCAGCGCACCGGCGCGTCCCCCTCGATCCGGCCCGACCCGTCCGGTCCGAGCACCGCGAACCCGTGATTCTGGCTCGTGATCTCGGTCCGGCCGGTCGCGAGGTCCTTGACCGGGTGGTTGGCTCCGTGGTGGCCGAACGGCAGCTTGTAGGTCTCCAGGCCGACGGCGCGGCAGAGCAGCTGGTGGCCGAGGCAGATCCCGTACACCGGCAGGCGGCCGACGATCGCCCGCACCGTCTCGACGACGTAGCCGAGCGCCGCCGGATCGCCGGGGCCGTTGGCCAGGAACACCGCGTCGGGCGCGTCGGCGAGCAGCTGCTCGGGCCCGGTCGTGCACGGGTACAGGGTCAGCTCGACGCCCCGCTCCGTCAGTTCGCGCAGGATCGAGCGCTTCACGCCCGTGTCGATCATCGCGATCCGGACGGTCTCACCCGACCCAGCGCCCGCCCGGTCGAGCGCGACCGGGGCGGGCGGCGTCACCTGGCGGGCCAGGTCGCGGCCCGCCATCGGCGGCTCGGCGGCGATCAGCTCCCGCGCCTGCGACTCGGCGACGCGCCCCGGGAAGAGCCCGCCGCGCATCGCCCCCTCGTCGCGGATGTGGCGTACGAGATCCCGCGTGTCGAGCTCGGTGATCGCGGGCACGCCGTGCTCGGTCAGCCAGCTCAGCCAACCCTGCTGGGCGGACGGCGCGTCGGTGTAGTCGACCGCGGCGCGCATGATCGCGGCGCGCGCATGGATCGCGCCGGACTCCATCGCCCGCTCGTTCACCCCGTAGTTGCCGACCTGCGGGTACGTGAAGGTGATCAGCTGGGCCGCGTAGCTCGGGTCCGTCATCGCCTCCTGGTAGCCGGACATCGAGGTGGTGAAGACGATCTCACCGACCGCGTGGGCGTCGGCCCCGCAGGCGACCCCGTCGAAGCGGGTCCCGTCCTCGAGCAGCACATAGGCGTCGCCTGTCATGAAACCTCCGTCAGCGTCGTGATTCCGGCGTCGCGCGATGCGAACACGACGCTTCCTGCGGCCACCGTCAGCTCGACCACGCCGCTCAACCGCCGGCCGTCGAAGCAGCAGTTCTGCGAGCGGCTCGCGTAGCCACCCTCCCCCACGACCCGGTCGCGCTCGAGATCGACGAGGACGACGTTCGCCGGCTCGCCGACCGCGATGCGCGGGATCGGCAGCCCGTACAGCCCCCCGCCGGCGGTCATCCGCTCGACCACCAGGGCCAGCGGCAGCACGCCCGGTTGCACGAGCCCGCTGTAGACCGCCGCGAACGCCGTCTCGAGCCCGGTGGTGCCCATCGGCGCCTGTTCGAAGGGAACCTCCTTCTCGTGCGTGGCGTGCGGCGCGTGGTCGGTGGCGATGCACTCCAGGACGCCGCTGCGCAGCCCCTCGATGACCGCCCGGCGGTCGGCCTCGGCGCGCAGCGGCGGGTTCATCTTCAGGTTGCTGTCGAGTCCCCGCACATCCTCGTCGGTGAGGGTCAGGTGGTGCGGCGTCGCCTCACCGCTGACGCGCGCCCCGGCGGCCCGCGCCGCGGCGAGCGCCTCGACGGATTCCGCGGCGCTCAGGTGCTGGAAATGGACACGCGCGTCCTCATGGCGCGCGATCGCCGCGTCGCGCGCGACGTAGGTCGACTCGCTGATCGACGGGATCCCCGCGACGCCGAGTCGGGCGGACACCGCGCCCTCGTGCATGACCCCATCGCCGGACAGGGCGGGGTCCTCCTCGTGCAACGCGATCACCCCGCCGGCGAGCCGCTGGTACTGGAGGGCGCGACGCAGCATCCCCGCGGAGACGAGCGGCCTGCCGTCGTCGGTGAAGCCGAGCGCGCCCGCCTCGGCCAGCGCGGCCATCTCGGTGAGCTCGCGCCCCTGCAGACCGACCGTGATCGCGGCGAGAAACCCCGTCGGGACGACAGCCTGCTCCCGCGCGATCCCGATCAGCGCGTCCAGGACGCTCACCTGGTCGACCGTCGGTGCGGTGTTCGGCATCGCGATCACCTGGCAGAACCCCCCGGCGGCCGCCGCAGCGGTGCCCGTCTCCACTGACTCCTTGTACTCCTGGCCGGGGGTGCGCAGATGGACGTGCGGGTCGACGAAGGCGGGAAACAGGTGCCGGCCGGCGGCCTCCGTCGTGGGGGTCTCGCTCGACCCCGACAGGGTGCCGGGCGCGCCCAGCTCGGCGATCGTGCCGGCGCGGATCAGCACATCGTGCGGCGCGTCGATCCCGGTCCGGGGGTCGAGCACGTGCGCCCCGCGGATGAGCAGCTCGGCCGGGCGGGCCGGACGACGGTGCAGCCTCGTTTCCGCCATCACGCCACCACCTGCAGGACGGGCGCGCCGACGAGCAGTTCGTAGAGGACCGCCATCCGCACGGCGACCCCCGACTTGACCTGGGCGTCGATCAGCGCGGCGTCGGAGTCGATCACCTCGCCGCTCAGCTCCACGCCGCGGTTCACCGGGCCGGGGTGCATGACGATCTGCCCCTCGCGCAGCCGGGCTCGGTTGACCTGGTAGCGCTGCGCGTACTCGCGCAGCGTCGGCACGTACGCCTCCTGCATCCGCTCCTGCTGCAGGCGCAGGACATAGACGACGTCGGCCTCGCCGAGGTTGGCGAGCGTGTCCTGCGCCGCGCAGCCGAGCGACTCGATCCCGCGCGGGATCAGCGTCGGCGGGCCGCAGACGGTGACCGTCGCGCCCATCCGCTGGAAGGCGAGGATGTTCGATCGCGCCACCCGCGAATGCAGAACGTCGCCGACGATCCAGATCCGCAGGCCCTCGAGGCCGCCGAGCGCCTGGGTGAGCGTGAAGACGTCGAGGAGAGCCTGCGTCGGGTGCTCGTGCTTGCCGTCACCGGCGTTCACCACCGCGGCGTCGGTCCAGCCGGTGATCTGCTGCGCGGCGCCCGCCCACGGCGAGCGGATGACGATCGCCGCCGGGTCGTACGCGCTCAGCGTCCGCACCGTGTCCTTGAGCGACTCGCCCTTGTCGACGCTCGAGCCGGCGCTGCGGATGTTCACGACGTCAGCGCTCAGCCGCTTGGCGGCGAGCTCGAACGACGAGCTCGTCCGCGTGGAGGCCTCGTAGAAGAGGTTGACGATCGTGCGTCCCTTGAGCGCGGGCACCTTCTTGATCTCCCGGCCCGACACCTCCGCGAAGGAGCGGGCCAGGTCGAGGATGCGCTCGATCCCCGCGCGGTCGAGATCGTCGATCGAGATCAGGTGACGGCTCATACGGGACTCCCAGCGTGCAGAGCGCTGATCGTGACCTCGTCGTCGCCGTCGACCTCCTCGACGCGCACGTTCACCCGCTCGTCACGCGCCGTCGGCAGGTTCTTGCCGACATAGTCCGGCCGGATCGGGAGCTCCCGGTGGCCGCGGTCGGCGAGGACGGCGAGCTGGACGCGGGCCGGGCGCCCGTAGTCGAAGAGCACGTCGATCGCCGCGCGCACCGTGCGCCCGGTGTAGAGAACGTCGTCGACGATCACGATCGTGCGTCCGTCGATCGGGAAGTCGAGCTGGGTCGAGTGCACCACCGGGGCCCCTGGGCCGTGGTCGCGGAGCCCGAGGTCGTCGCGGTAGAAGCTGATGTCGACGCTGCCGAAGGGGACCTCGGCGCCGGTCAGCTCGGTGAGGAGTCCGTGCAAGCGGCGGCCGAGGATGGCGCCGCGCCGGTGCACGCCGACGATGGCGAGTCCCCGCTCGGACTCGTGCGGCGGGTTCTTCTCGATGATCTCGTGCGCGATGCGCACGAGCGTGCGGCGCATGTCATCGCGGTCGAGGACGACCGTGGCGTCAGGCATGTTTTGCGTCCTTCCTGGCCTCACGGGACCGGGTTAAAGGCGACAGTCAGCGAACCGTATCAGCCGGATCGGCCAGCGGGGGTCCGTCGCCCTCCGGGTCCGGCTGGGCCGGGGCGCCCGACAGCGGGAGGGCGCCCCCGGTGTCGCGCTCCGACCAACGGCGCAGCTCCGGTTCGCCGCGCTCGGCGAATGGGATCTCGATCGTGTCGAAGTCGCGCGGCAGGACGGTGTTGGGGAAGATCTCGCGTGCCTCGTCCCGGATGACGGAGGCCGGGTAGCGAATCGACAGGTGGTTGAGGGCGAGCAGCGTGACGCCGGCGTCGCGGGCGACGCCGGCCGCCTGGGTCGAGGTCGAATGTCCCGTCTGTGCCGCGCGCTCGGCCTCCGCGACGGCGAACGTCGCCTCGTGGATCAGCACATCGCTGCGATGGGCCGCCCCGCGCAGCGCCTCGCACGGGCGGGTGTCGCCGGAGATCGTCAGCTTGCGCCCCGGGCGCGTGGGGCCCATCACCATCTCTGGGGTCACACCGTCGACCGTCTCCCCGCGCTGCACGCGGCCGAAATCGGGCCCCTCGGCGAGCCCGGCGGCTCGGGCCCGCTCGGGATCGAAGACGCCCGGCCGATCGTGCTCGTGCAGCACATAGCCGAGCGCCGGGCCGCGGTGGGAGACCGCGACGGCCTCGATCTCGTAGCCGTCGCGCTCGAGGATCTCGCCGTCCTCGAGCTCCACCACGTAGAGGGGGAAGCCGGTCGCGCCGGCATAGCGCATGACGCCCTGGACGAGGTCGCGCAGGCCGCGGGGGCCGTGCACGTGGAGCGGGCGGTCGCGGTCGCACAGATCGAAGGTCTTCAACATGCCCGGCAGGCCGAGCCAGTGGTCGGCGTGCAGGTGCGTGATGAGGATCTCATCGACGTCGGTGAGGCCGATCGAGCGCAGCAGCTGTCGCTGGGTGCCCTCGCCGCAGTCGATCAGGATCCGCTCGCCGCCGCGGCGGACCAGCAGGGCGGGGAGGCCGCGACGCTGGCTCGGCAACGAGCCGCCGGTGCCGGCGAAGAAGACGGACAGTTCCATGACGCCGTCAGTCCACCGGCACCACTCTGGCTCAAGCCCTTACCAGTCCAACAACCAAGACCAACCGCGAACTCAGAGCA
>DAIDJO010000110.1 GCA_027451345.1 Solirubrobacterales bacterium | reverse complement strand
CGGTGCTGCCGCTGCCGGGGCAGCGGCCACTCCACCGGCGACGAGGGTCGCCAGCGCGCAGGCGGCGGCGAGCGCTCCGCGCCTCAACACGCCCCCGTGCGTGCGCCATCCCCGCCATGCCGTCACCGCGCGGGATCATCGCAAAGGCCCAGGACGGCAGTCCACCGACCGACGGATGTTCGAACCGAGTGCCCGCGCGGTGCCGGGGGCTCAGGGCCGGCGCTCGACGACGAGCATCGCGACGTCGTCCCGCGCCACCCCGCGCGCGAAGCCCGCGAGCGCCCGCTCCACGCGGCCGACGACGTCCGCGGCCCCGTCCGCGTTCCGGAGGGTCTCGACGAGCCGCTCGTAATCGAAGCGCTCGCCTCCCTCGCCCGTCGTGTCGACGATCCCGTCGGTGAAGAACACGAGCTGGTCGCCGGGCTCGAGGGCGATCGTCTCCGAGCGCCACCGCCCCGGTCCCCCGACGCCGAGGATCTGCGCCGGGCAGCCGACGCCGCGCACCTCGTCCCCGCGCACGAGGTAGGGCTGAGGATGGCCCCCGAGAACGATCTGCGCCGACGCCTCTGCGCGGCCGCAGCGCAGCAGCGCGCAGCAGACCGTCACCAGCGAGGGCTCGCCGCGCTCGCAGAGCGCCAGGTCGAGCTGCTCGAGCACCTGCACCGGGTCGGCGAGGAGGCGGGCCGCCGTCCGGATCGTGTGGCGGGAGAGCGCGGTGAGGGATGCCGCCTCGGCGCCGTGGCCCATCACGTCGCCGATCACGACCATCCAGCCGTCTCCGACGGGAAACGCGTCGTAGAAGTCGCCGCCGACCTCGGTACCCGCGCCGGCCGGCAGGTAGAGGCTCGCCATGGCGCAGCCGGGGATCTCGGGGAGCGCCGGCTGTCGAAGGCTCTGTTCCAGGGTGGCGGCCACACGCGAGCGCTCGGTGTAGAGGCGCGCGTTCTGCACCGCGAGCGCGGCCCGGCGGCCGAGCTCCTCGGCCACCACGAGGTCCTCGGCGTCGAAGCGCCGTCCCGACTCGGCCATCACCAGTGAGAGCGTCCCGAACGGCTCGCTGCCCGGGAGCGCCAGCGGCACGATGATCACCGACCGCATCCCGATCTCGCGGACGATCGCCACCTGGCTGGCCGTCGCCCCGATGGCGGCGAGCATCTCCTCGGTCACCTCGGGGATGAGCTGCGGGGCGCCGGTGCGGATGACCTCGGCGGCGCCGGAGGGCTGATCGAGCCGGGTCGGGTTGCGCTCGCCCCACTCCCGGGCGAGCGTGACCTTCGCCGGGTCGACGTGGGCCACCGCGACCTGTTCGAGGAACGCGCCGGAGCCGAGCAGCGACACCCCGCACCAGTCGGCGAGGTTCGGCACCGCCATCTGCGCCACGCGCTGCAGCGTCTGCTCATAGTCCAGCGAGGAGCTGAGCTCGCGGCTCGCCGTGCTGAGCAGCCGCTGCGCCAGTTCCGCGCGCTTGGCCGGCGTGATGTCCTCGACGACGTTGACGACGATCGAGATCTCGCCGTCCTCGATCACCGGCGTGGCGTGATGGACGAGCCAGCGGGTCGTCCCCGTTCCCCGCCGCCGGCTGCGGACGACGAGCGGGGACGGATGCTCGCCGAGGTGCGCCCGCGCGGACGGGAGATCGGCGAAGCCGAGCTCCCGTCCGGACTCGTCGTGGACCTCGAAGAGGCCCATCAGCTCGTCGGCGCTCGCGGCAAACAGCTGCTCGACGGACTCGACGCCGAGCAACCTGGCCGCGGCGGCATTGGCGAAGACCATCGCGCCGGCGCCGTCGCGCACCATGACGCCTGTCGAGATGTTCGTCAGCGTCGCCTCGAGCCGGCGCTCGAGGCCGCTCACCGTCGCCGACAGCCCGGTGTTGTCGAGCGCGAGTCCGATGCGGCTGGCCAGCGCCTCGGCGAAGCGGAGATCCTCGAGCGTGAAGACCCGCCCACCGCGCCGGGTGCTGCAGGCCAGGGCGCCGATCGTCCGCCCGCGGGCGCGCAGCGGGGCGAAGATCGAGGAACGCAGCTCGAGCGCGCTCAGCAGCTCGAAGTCCTCGCCGCGGCGGGAGATCGATCGGACCCACTCCTCGGTGACGGGGGCGATCAGCTGGCTCTCGCCGGTGACCACCGCGCGAATGATCCCGACCCCCTCGCTCTGCGGGTGGTGGCGGGCGAGCAGCGCGGCCTCCAGCTCGGGGTTGGGGGGACGCTCGAGCCGAGCCCCGAGCCGGCGCATCTCGCCGGTCGGGCCCAGCGCGTCGAGCGTGGCGACGTCGGCAAAGCCCGGCACGATGATCGAGAGCAGCCGCTGCACGGTCTCGCCGAGGAACGTCGCGCCGTCGATCACGTCCCCGACCGCGGCGAGCAGCGCGAGGCGCTCCGCGTCGGTGAGCGGCGAGGCGGGAGCGCCACCCTCGTCGGAGTGGGCGTGCGCCTGCAACTGGGTCATGCCACCGGTCCCGTCACCAGCGGGACCTTAACGACTCGCGGGGTGGTTGGGAACGGGACCAGCCCGAACCCAGCCACCCCGCGAGCTTCCGTGGGTCAGCGATCAGCCGAGGTCACCGTTGCTGCTCGGCTCCTCGGTCGGGAGCCCGAGATCGGCGAACTCATCGGCGAACCCGAAGGTGGCGTCGACGTTGCCGATCTCCTCCAGGTCGGAGAGGTCGGCGTGCAGGCCACCGAAGTCACCGAGCGCCTCCCCGTCGGAGAGACCGAGCTCGGCCGCCAGATCGTCGTGATCGAGCAGCCCGACCTCGTCGATGCCGCGGGGCAGCGGCTCGCTCGGCTCGATCTCGATGCGGCGGTAGCGCTTCAGGCCGGTCGCCGCCGGGATCAGCTTGCCGATGATCACGTTCTCCTTCAGGCCGTTCAGCCGGTCGACCTTGCCCTCGAGCGCCGCGTCGGTGAGCACCTTCGTCGTCTCCTGGAAGGAGGCCGCCGACAGGAACGAGTCGGTGTTGAGGGACGCCTTGGTGATGCCGAGGATGATCTCCTCGGCCTGCGCCGTCTCGCCACCCTCCTCGGCCACCTTGGCGTTGATCTTGGCGAACTCGTGCCGGTCGACGTACTGGCCCGGCAGGAGCTCGGTGTCGCCCTTCTGGTCGACCCGCACCTTCTTCATCATCTGGCGCACGATCAGCTCGATGTGCTTGTCGTTGATGTCGACGCCCTGGGACTTGTAGACCTCCTGGACCTCGCGGACGAGGTACAGCTCGGTCTCGGTCCGGCGCTCCTCGGGCGTCCTGCCGCCGTGGGCGAGGATCTCATGCGGGTACAGCGAGCCCTCGTTCAGCGGCTTGCCGACCTCCACGTGCTCTCCGTCGCGCACGTAGAGCAGCGTGCGGCGCGGGAACGTGTAGCGATGCTCCTCGCCCGCCGAGTCGGTGATCACGACGGTGACCGACTTGTCCGCCTCCTCGAGGGTGACCGTTCCCGAGACCTCCGCGATGCGCGCGAGACCCTTCGGCTTGCGCGCCTCGAAGAGCTCGACGACACGCGGCAGACCGTGCGTGATGTCCGCCCCGGCGACGCCGCCGGTGTGGAACGTCCGCATCGTCAGCTGCGTGCCCGGCTCGCCGATCGACTGCGCCGCGATGATGCCGACGGCGTCGCCGATCTGGGCGGTCTTGCCCGTGGCCATCGAGCGGCCGTAGCAGGCCTGGCAGACCCCGGTGGGCGCCTCGCACTTCAGCACGGAGCGCACCGGGACGCGGACGAGCTCGCCGCGCTCGCTCTCGGCGGCGAACGCCTCGACGAGCGCCACCAGCTCGGCCCGATCGATCTCGACGCCCTTCTCGACCACGACCTTGTTGCCCGCCTTGATCTGATCGGCCGCGATGCGCCCGATCAGGTTGTCGTTGGGCTCGGCCGTCGGCCGCAGCCGCCGTGTCGCCGGGTCGATCTCGGTCTTGAGGACCGGGGCGAGGATGTACTCCTCGGTGCCGCAGTCCTCCTGACGGATGATCACGTCCTGGGCGACGTCGACGAGACGGCGCGTCAGGTAGCCGGAGTCGGCCGTGCGCAACGCCGTGTCGGCGAGCCCCTTGCGCGCCCCGTGGGTCGAGATGAAGTACTCGAGGACGTCCAGCCCCTCCATGAAGTTGGACTTGATCGGACGCTCGATGATCTCGCCCTTCGGGTTGGCCATCAGGCCACGCATGCCGGCCAGCTGACGGATCTGCTGGAAGGACCCGCGGGCGCCCGAGTTGGCCATCATGAAGATCGGGTTGAGCTCGTCGAGGTGGTCGACCATCGCCTTGGCGACCTCGTCGGTGGCCTCGTTCCAGAGGCCGGTGACCGCCTCGTGGCGCTCCTCCTGATCCATCTCGCCATTCAGGTACTGCTGGTCGATCTCGGCCAGGCGCTCGTCGTAGCGAGCCAGGATCTCCGGCTTGTTCGGCGGCGTCTGCACGTCGTTCTTGGAGACGGTCACCCCGGCCTGGGTGGCGTAGTGGAAGCCGATCTCCTTGAAGGCGTCGAGCACCTGGCTGATCGAGGCGGCCCCGTAGTTCTGCACGAGGTCGTCGACCAGACGGGTCGTGTCCTTCTTCTTCATCGAGCGGTTGACGAACTCGTACTTGGACGGGTCGAAGTCGTCACCCATCGCGGCCTCGACCGCGCGCTCGATCTTGTCGTTGTAGATGATCCGGCCGACGGTCGTCAGCACATGCCCGCGATCGGACTCGCGGGGGCGGTACTCGGCGATGTCGTGCAGGCCCACCACGCCGTGCTCGTAGGACCACTCCGCCTCCTGGGCGGTGCGGAACACGTGCGGGCGCGGTTCGTGGGTGGCCGGATCGATCTTGGCCAGCTCGTCGCCGTCCGGACCGTAGGTCAGGTAGTAGGCGCCGAGCACCATGTCCTGGGCCGGGACGGCCAGGGGCGCGCCGTGGGCCGGGGACAGGATGTTGTTGGCCGACAGCATCAGGATCCGGGCCTCGGCCTGCGCCTCCGCGGAGAGGGGCAGGTGGACGGCCATCTGGTCGCCGTCGAAGTCGGCGTTGAACGCGTGACAGACGAGCGGGTGGACCTGGATCGCCTTGCCCTCGACGAGCACGGGCTCGAACGCCTGGATGCCGAGGCGGTGCAGGGTCGGGGCGCGGTTGAGCAGCACCGGATGCTCGTGGATGCCCTCCTCGAGCACGTCCCACACCTCGGGGATCATCGAGTCGACCATCTTCTTGGCCGCCTTGATGTTCTGCGCGGACTTGCGCTCGACCAGGCGCGCCATGATGAACGGCTTGAACAGCTCGAGCGCCATCAGCTTCGGCAGGCCGCACTGGTGCAGCTTCAGCCACGGGCCCGACACGATCACCGAGCGGCCCGAGTAGTCGACGCGCTTGCCGAGCAGGTTCTGGCGGAACCGGCCCTGCTTGCCCTTCAGCATGTCGGAGAGCGACTTGAGCGGGCGGTTGCCCGGGCCGGTCACGGGCCGGCCGCGGCGGCCGTTGTCGAACAGCGCGTCGACCGCCTCCTGGAGCATGCGCTTCTCGTTGTTGACGATGATCTCGGGCGCACCGAGGTCGAGCAGCCGCTTGAGGCGGTTGTTGCGGTTGATGACGCGCCGGTACAGGTCGTTCAGGTCCGAGGTGGCGAAGCGACCGCCATCGAGCTGGAC
>DAIDJO010000109.1 GCA_027451345.1 Solirubrobacterales bacterium | reverse complement strand
AGCAGGGCGAGGCCCTCGACTCCGGCGATCAGTTCACGCAGCGCCACGTGGCGGGTCATGGCAGGCGAGGGTAGCGCCCGACCCGACGACGGCCCCTGGCCAATGTGCGAAAGTGGAGCCGATGATCGCCACGGCCGAACTGCACGTCCACCTCGAGGGCACCGCCCCGCCCGAGCTGATCGGGCGCATCGCCCGGCGCAACGGCGTGGAGCTGCCCGCCGGCATGCTCGCCGCGGACGGGCGCTTCCATTACACGAACTTCCTCCACTTCCTTGACACCTACGACCTGGCCGCGAGCGTCATCCGGACCGCTGAGGATTACCGCGACATCACCTACGAGTACCTCGCGTCGGTGGCCGAGGACGGCGGCATCTACGTCGAGCTGACCGCGTCGCCCGACCACGCGGCGCTCGTCGGCCTGAGCGACTCAGAGCATTACGCCGGCATCGCGGCGGGCATCGACGAGGCTCGGCGCGATCACGGCATCGAGGCGCGCATCCTGATCTCCGGCGTGCGGAACTTCGGCGTCGAGGCGGTGGAGCGGGTCGCCCGCCACGCCGCGCAGCGGCCGCACCCCTACGTCGTCGGTTTCGCGCTCGCCGGCGACGAGCGCGTCGCCCCCGGCCAGTTCGCGCAGGCGTTCGCCATCGCGGCCGACGCCGGGCTCTGCTGCACGGTGCACGCCGGCGAGTGGCAGGGGCCCGACAGCATCCGGGAGGCGCTGCGGCTGCCGGTCACCCGGCTGGACCACGGCGTGCGGGCGATCGAGGACCCGACGCTCGTGCGCGAGCTCGCGGAGCGGCACATCACCCTCAACACGTGCCCGACGAGCAACGTCGTCCTCGGCGTGTTCCCCTCCTTCGCCGACCATCCGCTCCCGCACCTGCGCGCGGCCGGCGTGCGGGTCACCCTCGGCTCCGACGATCCGCCGTACTTCGGGGCCACGCTCGCGGGCGAGTACGAGGTCTGCCGCGAGCACTTCGGCTGGGACGACCAGCATCTGCGAGAGGTGACGGTCGCGGCGATCGAGGCGGCGTTCTGCGACGAGCCGCTGCGCGCCGCGCTGCTCGCCCGCGCGCACGGCCCGGATCCGGCCGCGCGCCCGAGCCAGGAACCGGCCGCGAACTAGACCGCGTCGGCGGACGGGCACATCCGCCGCAGCGCGCAGGCGCGGCAGCGCGGACGCTGCGCCGTGCACGTCCGCCGGCCGTGGCGGAGCAGGTTGATGTGCAGCTCCCACTCCTGCCCGCGCGGGGTCAGCTCGAGCATCGCGTCGTGGAGCTCCTCGAACCCGGCTCGCGGGCGAAACCAGCCCAGGCGGGTGCCGACCCGCGAGACGTGCGTATCGACCGGCACGTCCCGCATGCCGTAGGCGAAGAGCAGCACGCAGGCGGCGGTCTTGCGCCCCACCCCCGGCAGCGAGCAGAGATACGCCTGCGCCTCGGGCACCGAGACCGTCGCCAGCCAGTCGAGCGCGAGCGAGCCCGGCTCCGGGCCGGTGTCGGTCACCGCGGCGAGGATCGCGCGGATCCGGGCCGACTTCACCTTCGAGATCCCGCCCGGGCGGATCGCCGCCTCGACCTCGTCGACCGGCGCGTCGCGCACCTGCTCCCACTCCGGGAAGCGTTCGCGCAACCCGAGATAGGCGACGTCCCGGTTGCGGTCGTTCGTCGACTGGGAGAGGACGGTGAGGATCAGCTCAGCGATGCCATCCCCGTGCGGGCGCACGATCGGGATGCCGTAGACCTGCCGCAGCCGGTCCCGGACGGCGCTGACGCGTCGCCGGGAGGGGGCTGACCAGGTGTCGAAAGGGGACATCGCAGCGCTCCGCGGGGTCAGCGGCTCGGCCGCCGGGGCCATATGCTCGCTCGGTTGCGGTCGGGCAGATCGACACCCGCGGCGTCGAGCCGAACCCTCGCGCTGCGCGCGGCGGTGGGCGGCTCGAGGTTCACAGGCGCCCACCTTAGCCGCCGAGCGGCCCCGTCGGTGCTCGCCGGCGCGCTCGCCCTCGGCTACCTGATCGTGCGACCCGCGGGCGCCGACCTGCCCGCGCAGCTCCTGCGCGTGCGCCTCTTCGCCGTCGAGGGCCTCGGCGTCTGGGACAACTGGTGGTACGGCGGTCACTACCTGCTCGGCTACAGCGTGCTCTTCCCGCCACTCGGCTGGCTGCTCGGACCGCGCCTGCTCGCCGCGCTGGCGAGCGTCGGGACCGCCGCGGCGGCCGAGGCGCTCGCGCACGACCGCTACGGCGACGACGCCTGGGTCGGAGCCACATGGCTCGGCGCCGCCACCTGCACCGAGCTCCTCAGTGGCCGCCTCACGTTCGCCGTCGGCCTCTGCTGCGCCGTGCTCACCGCCCTGTCCCTCGAGCGACGGCGGCCCCGCTGGGCCGCCGTCCTGGCCTGCGTCACGGCCCTCACCAGCCCGGTGGCCGGACTGTTCGCGGCACTCGCGGGCGCCACCGTCCTCTGGCGGGGTCTCAGCGGGCGGGAGCGGCGGTGGCGGGCGGGAGCGGCGGTGGCGCTGTCCACGCTCGGCCTCGTCGGGGCGCTCGCCGTGCTCTTCCCGACCGGCGGCTACCAGCCGTTCGCCGTCGGAACGCTGTGGCCGCTGCTGGCGGCGGGCGCCCTGCTCCTGGTGCTGATCCCGGACGCGACGCTGACGGCGGGCGTCGTGCTGTACCTCGGCGGCTGCCTGCTCGCCTTCCTGCTCCGCACCCCCCTGGGCAGCAACGCCGCCCGCCTCGGGGAGCTGCTCGCCGGACCGCTGCTGGCGCTCGTGCTCGTCCCGCGCCGCGCCTGGCTGCTGCTCGGCCTGGCCGTGGCGCCGCTCGGCTACCTCCAGTGGCACAGCGCCGTCACCGACGTGCTCCGCGGCTCGGCGGCGGCGAGCGCGTCCTACTACCGCCCGCTTCTGCGCTTCCTGCACGCGCAGCCCGGCGTCTGGCGGATCGAGGTGCCGTTCACCGCGGGGCACTGGGAGAGCTACTGGCTGGCGCCGGCGGTGCCGCTCGCGCGGGGGTGGGAGCGGCAGACCGACATCGCCGAGGATCCGCTGTTCTACGGTCGGCGGTTGACGGCCGGCCGGTACCGCTCGTGGCTGGCGGAGCTCGCCGTGCGCTACGTCGCCGTGCCCGACGTCCCGCCGGACCCGTCGGCCGTGGCGGAGCGGCGGCTGATCCGCCGCGGGCTGCCCTTCCTGCGCGTCGCCGCGCGGCTCCCCCACTGGACGGTCTACGCGGTCCGCCACCCGACCGCGCTCGCCACCGGCGCTGGCCGCGTGCGGGCGCTCGGCGCGGACACGGTGTCCCTGACGATCGCCCACCCGGGCCGCGTCGTGGTGCGGGTGCGCTGGTCCCCCTACTGGCGGCTGCGCGGGGTGGCCGGCTGCGTGCGCCCGGCCGGAGCGTTCACGGGCATCGAGGCCGCCGGGACCGGTCGCGCGGAGCTGAGCATGGACGTGGCGATCGGTCGCATCGGCTCACGCGCACCGCGCTGTGACTAGGCTCACGGCGATGCGCCCAGGACGGCCCCTTTCGCGGTTCGCGCCCCCGCCGAACGGGTGGCTCGACCCGCTCCGCCAGGTCTCGCTGTTCGCGCTCGCCTACCTCGGCTATCAGGTGGTCCGCGGGCTCGTGGCCGCCGGCGGGCCGCGCCCGTTCGGCGACGCGACGCGGATCATCGACGCGGAGCGAGCGCTGCACGTGTTCATCGAGCCGCGCCTGCAGGGGTGGGTCACCACGCACGCGCACTGGCTGCTCGACCTGGCCGACTGGAGCTACCTGAACGCCCACGTGCCCCTCACCGGGGGCGCCCTCGTGTTCCTCTACCTGTGCCGCAACGAGTCGTTCCCCTTCGTCCGCAACATGTTCCTGATCGCGATGCTGCTCGCGCTGATCGCGTACGCCGTGTACCCGACGGCCCCGCCGCGCCTGATGCCCCAGTGGGGCTTCACCGACTCGGTCCGCCAGTTCACGGGGATCGACGCCGAGCGGGGGGTCGCCGCGCTGCTCCTCAACCCCTACGCCGCCGTCCCGTCGATGCACGTCTGCGTCGCCCTGATGATCGCCGGGCCGATGTCCCGTCTGGCCCGGCGCCGCCTGAGCCGTCTGCTCTGGCGCGCGTACCCCGCCTGGATCGTCGTGGTCGTGCTGGTGACCGCCAACCACTACCTGACGGACGTGGTGCTCGGCGCGCTGACGGCGGTGGGGGCGGGGGTGCTCGCCCGGGGGCTCGCGGCCCGCGCCCGGCCGCAGACGTGGGCGTTCCCGGTGGCGAGCCGCCCGTCAGCCTGAGCCGGGGCTCCCGTCAGCCGATGAACTAGTCTCTGCCCTGGCGCTGATGGCCAAGACCCAGCACACACCACCGCGCGCGCGAACCCGTCGCCGTGGCGACGCCGCCCCCCGGCTTCGGACGCAGGAGATGGTCCGCAACCGGCTGATCGAGTCGCGGCTGACGCCGAACGCGATCTCCCTCACCGGGTTCGCCCTCAACCTGGCCGCCGCCGGCCTCGTCCTCGGACGGCTGTTCTTCCTGGCGGGGGTCGCCTTCATCGTCGGCTCGATCATGGACACGCTCGACGGCCGCTACAGCCGGATGTCCGGGAAGGGCACGCAGTTCGGCGCGTTCCTGGACTCGACCCTCGACCGCCTCGAGGAGGGGGTCGTCCTGACGACGGTGGCGGCGTACTTCGCCTCCCAGCACAACCAGCTCGCCGTCGCCGCCGTCGTGGCCGCCGTCCTGCTGTCGCTGATGGTCTCCTACACCCGGGCGCGGGCGGAGGCGCTCGGGGTGCAGTGCAAGGTGGGCCTGGCCACCCGCCCGGTGCGGGTCGTGATCCTCGCGATCGGCCTCGTGTTCGCGCGCGGGGCGTCGCTCGGGCACTTCCAGCTGCTCGCCGCGTCGGTGTACGTGCTCGCCGTGCTCAGCCTCGTGACCGTCGGCCAGCGGATCTGGCACGTGCATCGCGAGCTGTCGGTCTCGGCCGGCGGGGCGGACTAGGCGGCGGGGATGGCGCCGGAGGGGCCCCGCGTCTCCCTCGGACGCGGCGGGCGCGAGCGCATCCTGGCCGCCGCCGCGGAGCTGTTCGCGCGCCAGGGCTTCAACGCGACCGGGATCAACGAGCTGCATCGTGCGGCCCGGGTGTCGAAGCGGACCCTCTACCAGCACTTCGCCAGCAAGGAGGAGGTCATCCTCGCGCACCTCTCCGCCTGCGCCGAACGCTCGCCCGCGGCCGCGGTGCTCGCCCGCGAGGAGCTCACGCCGCGGACGCGCCTGCTCGAGCTGTTCACGGCGCTGGCCGATCCCGGCACCCGGATCCCGGAGCCGTTCCTCGCGGCGGCGATGGAGTTTCCCGATCCGCAGGGCCGGGTGCACGAGGCGGCCGCCGCCCACGCGCACGCCCTCACGGAGCGCCTGACGGCGCTCGCCCGGGCCGCCGGGGCGCGAGCCCCCGAGCGGACGGCACGGCAGCTGCTGACGCTGTACGACGGCGCCTGCTGCCGACTGCTGCTCGAGGATGCCGGCGGCGTCGTCTCGGATGCGTACGGGACGGCCGCGGCGATCCTGCGCGACGCGATCGACTGACAAGCACGGGCCGGGCACGGCGGCCGTTCGCGGTCGCCCGGCCATCCTGCGAAACCGATCGGTGTACTTACTCAGACCGATCTGTGCGCCCACTCGGATTCTGAAACCGATCGGTGTAACACGCGCGCTCGATCGGGGTACCATCCGTAGCCGCCTGCTGCCCTGCGGCAGCCCCAGAGACCTCCGGAAGGGAACCACCATGAGCACTGAATCGGCCTCGACCAACGGCGCCTCCGTCGGCGCCGCCCGTTACCAGCACGAGAAGGTGCGCGTCGCGATCATCGGCACGGGCAACTGCGCGAGCTCCTTCGTGCAGGGGGTCCACTACTACAGGGACGCCGACCCCGGCGAGCCGGTGCCGGGCCTGATGCACGTCGACCTCGGCGGCTACCACGTCCGCGACATCGAGTTCTCGGCCGCCTTCGACATCGACGTCGAGAAGGTCGGCAAGGACCTCAGCGAGGCGATCTTCTCCGGGCAGAACAACACGCTGCAGTTCGTCGATGAGGTGCCGCACCTCGGCGTCCCGGTCCACCGCGGGATGACCCACGACGGGCTGGGCAAGTACCTCAAGGAGAAGATCACCAAGGCGCCCGGCCCGACGGCCGACATCGTCCAGATCCTCAAGGACACCCGGACGGACGTCGTCGTCTCCTACCTGCCGGTCGGCTCCGAGCAGGCGACGAAGTGGTATGTCGAGCAGATCCTCGAGGCGGGCTGCGGCTTCGTGAACTGCATCCCGGTGTTCATCGCCGGCGAGGACTACTGGAACGATCGCTTCCTCAAGGCCGGCCTGCCGATCGTGGGCGACGACATCAAGTCCCAGGTCGGGGCGACGATCGTGCACCGCACCCTCGCCCGCCTGTTCCACGATCGCGGCGTCAAGCTGCTGCGCACCAGCCAGCTGAACGTCGGCGGGAACATGGACTTCTACAACATGCTCGAGCGCGAGCGCCTCGAGTCCAAGAAGATCTCCAAGACCCAGGCGGTCACCTCGATCATGGGCCACACCCTGCCCAAGGACGACGTCTACATCGGCCCCTCGGACTACGTGCCGTGGCTGACCGATCGCAAGTGGGCGCACATCCGGCTCGAGGGCCAGGCCTTCGGCGATGTGCCGCTGCAGCTCGAGGCCAAGCTCGAGGTCTGGGATTCCCCGAACTCCGCGGGCATCGTCATCGACGCCGTCCGCTGCTGCAAGCTGGCGATGAACCACGGGCTCGGCGGCCAGCTGGACGGCCCGAGCTCCTACCTGATGAAGTCGCCGAAGAGCCAGCGTCCCGACGACGAGGCGCGCGAGGCCACCGAGACGTTCATCGCCAAGTACTCGCGCGTGCAGGCGGCCGCGTCGGATCCGGCGAAGCTCGCCGTCGCGTAGCCCGGACGGGAACCTCCCTCCGGCGACGGGGGACGCCCGCTCGGCGTCCCCCGTTCGGCCTCCGACGGCTCGACCCCGGTACGGCGGCTCTATTCTCAGTCCATGACCCGCAAACCGGCCGTTCGGCTGCTGTCAGCGGTCGTCGGTCTTCTCGTTCTGGCACCGGCCTCGGCGCAGGCGGCCGGGACGGCTCCGCGGCCGCGTGGCGGGATCAACCCGGCGGTGCAGCTGCAGGCCCTCTCCTGCGCCTCGACCGGTAACTGCGGGGCCGTCGGCGGGTACGCCGACGCGCTCGGGGACAGCCAGGGCCTGCTCCTCGCCGAGTCGGCCGGTCATTGGCGACGCGGCGTGCGGGCGCGGGCGCCGGCCGGCGCCGCGACGCAGGCGTTCCGGCTCGCCGACGGCGGTGGCCTCGTCGGGATCTCCTGCCCGGCGGCGGGCGCCTGCGTCGCCATCGGCCGCTACACCGACGCCCACCGCATCGACCACGGCCTGATGATCCCCGAGGTGAAGGGCGTCTGGCGTCAGGGCGTGCCCCTGCAGCTGCCGCGCAACGCCCTCCCCCCGCCGAATCCCCGCGCGGGAGCGGTGAACCTGGTCGGGCTCGGCGGCGTGTCCTGCGGCTCCCCCGGCAACTGCGTCGCCGTGGGCAACTACGAGACGACGGCGGAGGTCTGGCAGGCGCTGATCGCGGTGGAGCGCCACGGCCACTGGTCCCGGGCGATCGAGGCGCCGCTGCCGAGCGACGCCGCGGTGGCCGGCCAGAACGCCGTGCTGCTGACGGTCACCTGCGGCCATGCGACGCAGTGCGTCGCGGCGGGCGAGTACGTCGACCGTTCCGGGCATCAGCAGAGCCTGCTGGTGAGCGGCCGGGGCGGTCACTGGGCGGCGGCGCCGACCCCCGCCGCGCCCGCCGACGCGAACTCCGACCCGAACATCATCCCGACGGCGATCGCCTGCGCGGACCCGGCCGACTGCGCCGCCGCCGGCACCTACATCAACCCGCTGCAGAATTCGCTCGGCCTGCTCCTGAGCGAGACCGCGGGACAGTGGAACGGGGCCGCCGGCGCGATCCTCCCCCCCGACGCCGCGCCGGCGGGCACGGTCGGCGACCAGACCGTCGTGCTCTCGGGCGTCGCCTGCCCCGAGGCGGGCAACTGCACCGCGGTGGGCTGGTATTTCGACAACGACGAGAACGGCCAGGGCCTGCTGATCACCCAGCACGACGGCACGTGGCAGCCCGGAAGCCGGGTGACGCTGCCGGTCAACGCCGTGGGCGGCCTCGAGAAGCAGTCGGCCGGGCTCGACTCGATCTCCTGCGCGTCCTACGGCAACTGCCTGGCCACCGGCGTCTACACCGACATCGGCTACAACTCGCAGGGCCTGCTCCTCTCCGAGGTGAACGGCGTCTGGCAGAGCGGCATCGAGGCGCCGCTGCCCCACAACGCGAGCATGGTGCAGTACGCATCGGTCAACCAGGCCGCGTGCACCGCGGTGGGGGACTGCACCGTGATCGGCCAGTACAACGACCGCAGCGGCCGGGCGCTCGGCTTCGTGCTGAGTGAGCGCGGTGGCACCTGGCGACGCGCCGCGCAGGTCCGGCTTCCCCCCGCCAGCGCCGGCGAGGCCCGACTCTCCCTGCAGGCGATCCTCCGGCCGGCGATCCACCGCGGGCAGCTCGCGAAGCTCCGCTCGACCCGCCACTTCGACTACGCCTACCTCGCCGTGGAGGCGGGCACCGCCACCAGCCGCTGGTACGTCGGGCGCGGGGCGACGGCGGTGCTCATCGCCG
>DAIDJO010000108.1 GCA_027451345.1 Solirubrobacterales bacterium | reverse complement strand
GTCGAAGCTGTAGAGGCGCGCCCGGTGGCGGGCGCGTACGGCGTGATCGACCGGCCCGTCGTAGCCGAGGCGTCGCGCCGAGATCAGCAGCGCGACCTCGGTCGAATCCCCCGTGCCGGTCCAGTCGCCGCCCGGGGCCGGAGCGAGGGTCGCGTTGTTGCAGAGCGTCGCCGCGGCCAGGAGGTCGGCGGCCAGCGGGGACAACGGGGAACGATCGGGCTCCAGGACACCCGGCAGCGTCCACCACACCCGCACCGTCATCGTGCCCTCGGTCAACGTGCCGGTCTTGTCCGTGCAGATGACGTCGGTGGACCCGAGGGTCTCCACGGCGGTGAGGCGCTTGACGAGCGCACGGTGGGCGGCCATGCGCCGCACGCCGCCGGCGAGCGACAGGGTGATCGTCGGCAGCAGCCCCTCGGGCACGTTGGCGACGAGCAGGCCGATGGCGAAGGTCACCGCGGCGCTCATCGTCAAGCCCGCCAGGGTCGAGCCGATCACGAAGAAGAGGCCGGCCAGGCCGACCCCGATCGCGGCGATCAGCCAGGCCGCGCGGTTCACCTGGCGTTGGAGCGGGCTCGCCTCCGGCGCGACCCGCTGGGAGAGCGCGGCGATCCGCCCGAGCTGCGTCGTCATGCCGGTCGCATAGACGAGCCCGACCGCCTCGCCCGCGGTGCACATCGTCCCGGCGAAGACGAGATCCTCGGCGTCGAGCAGCGCCGGGGCGCGCGCGTCCGCCCCGGCGCTGCGGCTCACCGACGCCGACTCGCCGGTGAGCGCGGCGACGTCGACCTCCACCTCGCCGCTCACCAGGCGCGCGTCGGCGGAGATGCGGTCGCCCTCCGCGAGCAGTAGGACGTCCCCCGGCACCAGGCCCGTGGCCTCGATCTCGAGCTCAACGCCGTCCCGCCGCACGCGGGAGCGTGTCGGCAGCAGCGCCCCGAGCGCCTCGGTCGCCCGTTCGGCCTGGCGTTCCTGCACAAAGGCGAGGGCGGCGTTCAGCACGATCACGGCGACGATCGCGAGGGCGAGCGTGCGGCCACCGCTCGCCCAGGAGAGCGTGGCGGCCAACCACAGCAGCACGGCGAGCGGGTGCACGAACTGCCGGATCAGCTCGCGCACCCAGCGCGAGCCCTCGGTGCGGGCGACCGTGTTGGGGCCGTACTGCGCGAGCCGGCGCTCGACCTCGCGGGAGGACAGCCCGTCCGGCCGCGCGGCCAGGCGGCGGTAGAGACGATCGATGGCCGCCTGCGGATCGGGATCCGCGTCGATCGGTGCGGCGGAGGGATGGTCGCTCAGCGTCGCCATGGCCGCCCCCGTGCGCCGGGCGCTAGATCGCCCCGACCGGCCGCTCGGGCTCCGGCGGTCGCACGCGGACCCGCGCGTCGCTGGCGTAGGCGCCGAGCGTCGCGACGATCAGCGGGTTGAGGTCGAGCTCGGCGATCTCCGGATGACGCTCGACCATCGCGCTGACCCGCAGGAGCACGTCCTCGACCGCCCGAACGTCAAGGCGCGGTGCGCCGCGGTACCCGTCGAGCAACGGGAACGTTCGCAGGGACCGCACGAGCTCGGAGGCGTCGAGCTCGGTGAGGGGCGTGATCCGCACCGCGACGTCCCTGAGCAGCTCGGCCGTCGTCCCGCCGGCGCCACAGGCGACAACGGGGCCGAAGCTCGGATCGTGCACGACCCCGACGAGCAGCTCGACGCCGCCCGGCGCCATCTGCTGCACGACGAGGCCGTCCAGCTGAACGCCGGCGGCGGCAACGGCGCGTCGGATCTCCTCGGCGCCCGATCGGACCATCGCGTCACCCTCGAGGTCGAGGAGCACACCGCCGATGTCGCTCTTGTGCAGAAGCCCGGAGGCGCGCGCCTTCAGCGCCACCGGACCGCCGATCTCGGCCGCCAGGGCGACCGCCTCCTCGGCGGAGCCGGCGAACTCGGTGCGCACGCGCGGGATCCGGTAACAGTCGAGCAGCTCCCACACCTCAACGTCGCTCAGCCAACCGCGCCCCGCCGCAACGGCCTCGGCGATGATCCGCCGCGCGTCCTCCGGCCGGCAGCCCTCCGGCTCCACCGGCCGGCCCGTGGGCCGGGCGAGCCAGCGAGCGTGCTCGGCCGCCTGAGCGAGCGCCCGAACCGCGTCCTCGGGCAGGCGAAAGCGGGCCGCCCCGCCGGCCGCGTCCGGTTCGGGCGCGACGTCGGCCGCGGCCCCGATGATCACCGAGGCGAGCGGGATGTACGCCCCCGCCGCGGCGCCGTCGATCGCGGCGGCGACCTCCGCGGCCGCGGTGCCGAGCGCCGGAACGAACAGGGAGATGATCGCGTCCGCCGCGTCGCCGGCCAGGAGCGTCTCGATCACGGCGCGGTAGTGCTCGGCCGTGGCGGCGGCGGTCATGTCGATCGGATTGCCGCAGGCGGAGTGCTCGGGCACGATCCGCTCGAGTCGCCGGCGGATCCCGCCCGCGAGCTCGACGACGTCGAGCCCGGCGGCGTGACAGCTGTCGGCGCACATGATCCCGGGGCCGCCGCCGTTGGTGACGATCGCGACGCGCGAGCCGCGGAGCAGCGGCTGGGTGCCGATCAGGGCGGCGGTGTCGAGCAGCTCGCCGAGCGTGTCGGCGCGGATCACTCCGGCCTGGGCGAAGAGCGCGTCGACGGTCACGTCGGCCGCCGAGAGCAGGGCCGCGGTGTGGGAGGAGGCGGCGCGGGAGCCGGCCGGAGTGCGGCCCGACTTGACGGCGAGGATCGGCTTGGTCGTGCTCACCCGGCGGGCGACGCGAGCGAACCGACGCGGATTGCCGAACGACTCGAGGTAGAGCGCGATCAGCCCGGTCGCATCGTCGTCCTCCCAGTACTCGAGCAGGTCGTTGCCCGAGATGTCGCCCTTGTTCCCCACCGAGACGAACGAGGAGAGGCCGAGGCCGCGCTCCGCCGCTACGTCCATCAGCGCGATGGCCCCGCCGCCGCTCTGCGACATCATCCCGACGCGCCCGGCCGGCGGGACGCGCCGGGCGAAGGTCGCGTTCAGCCGCACCGCGGGGTCGGTGTTGAGCAGGCCCAGGCAGTTGGGGCCGATCAGACGCATCCCGGCTCGGCGGCAGATGTCGACGAGCGCGCGCTGGCGCTCGAGCCCCTCGCCGCCGACCTCCGAGAACCCGGAGGAGATCACGAGCATCGCCCGGGCGCCACGCCGGGCGCACTCCTGCGCGACGGCGATCACCCCGGCGGCGGGCACCGCCACCACGACGAGCTCCGGCGCCTGCGGCAGCTCGATCACCGAGCCGTAGGCGGGCAGGCCGAGGATCGCGTCGGCGTGCGGGTTGACCGGGTAGATGGCGCCGTTGAAGCCACCCTCGAGCAGGTTGCGGATCAGCACGCCGCCGATCGCGTCCGGATGGCGCGAGGCGCCGACCACGGCGACCGACGCGGGGTGCAGGAAGGTGCGCACGGCGCTCACGGAGGACTGGTGCTGACGGGCCTCGAACGCGATGAGGACCTCCTCCGAGATGGCCGTCGGGAACGACACCTCGATCTCCCCGGCCTCGATGCGCTCGTCGAGCGGGAAGCCGCTCGAGCGAAACAGCTCGAGCATCCGGCGGTTGGAGGCCATCACCGAGGCGACGAACGTGTCGATGTCGTGCCGGGAGGCGATCATCGCGAGCTGCCCGAGCAACAGGGTCCCGATCCCGAAGCCCTGGAGGCGGTCGGCCACCTCGAAGGCGATCTCGGCGCGGTGCGGGTCGATGCGCACGTAGCCGGCGTGGGCGACGATGGCCGGGGGCAGGCCGGTCGAGGCGACGACGCCGTAGCGGTCGCTCGCGTCGGTGTCCACCGCCCAGTCCGACAGCCAGTCGACGTCCACCTGACCGCAGCCCCGGAAGTAGAGGGAGTCGGGGGACATCGCGCCGAGCAGCGCGGCGATCCCGGCCCGATCCGCCGCGGTCACCGGGCGCAGGTGCACGGTCGAGCCGTCGCGCAGCGCGACGTCGACGGACTGCCGGGGGAGCGTGACGACGGGCGCGGAGCTCGTGTCCGGCGCGGAGGTCATGTCCCCAACGTAGGTTTCCCGGATGCTCGCGGGATCCGTAGATGTCCGCGTCGCCGTCAGCAGCGCCCACCGATGTTCGGGGACCGCACACCGTCGACCCTTGGGCCAGGTTCGGAACGAGTCACGGCGAGGTGCAGGGATGTTCAGGCGGATTGTGGTGGGTGCCGACGGGAGCCCGGAGGGACGGGACGCCATCGTGCTCGGCCGGCTGATCGCCGAGGCCACCGGCGCCGGGCTCACGCTGCTGCGCGCCTTCCCGCCCTTTCTCCTCGGCAGCGGGGAGACGATGACCCGCCGGTCCCAGGTGCACGAGACCGAACGGCAGCTGTGGGCCGAGCGTCGCCACCACGCCCCCGACGCCCACGCCGAGATCGTCGCCCACACCAACCCGGCCCGGGCGCTGCTCTCCCACGCCGAGCAATGGCACGCCGAGCTGATCGTGATCGGGTCCAAGGATGACGTCCCGCTCGGCCACAGCGCGCTCGGCCACACCGGCCGGCGCCTGCTGGACGGCGCGCCGACGGCGATCGCCATCGCCCGGCGCGGACTCCACCGGGAGCCGGGCGCCGAGTTCCGGGAACCGGGCGCCGAGCTCTCGACGATCGCCGTCGGGTATGACGGCGACATCGCCTCCGAACGGGCCCTCGAGTTCGCCGACGCACTGGCGCTCGCCGCCGGGGCCGAGCTGCACATCCACACCGTCCACGAGGCGCCGATTCCGGTGCTGCTGCGCGGCGAGCCGTCGTCGCCGGCGCTCCTGCAGGATCTGCGCGACGGAGCCCGCAGCGGCGCGCTCGAGGTGGCGCGGCGCGCGGCCCGCACCACGACGGTCGAGGCGGAGGTCGAGGCGGAGGTCGGCGATCCCGGCCAGGTGCTGCGGGGGGCCTCCGAGCACGCGGACGTGATGGTGATCGGCTCGCGCCGGTGGGGAACCATCGCCCGGCTGGTGCTCGGCGGCGTCGGCGAGGCGCTCGCCGCCGACTGTGGCAGCTCGCTGATCATCGTCCGCAACGCGCCGGTCGACCACGACGCCACCACCGCCCTCTGAACGGACGATGCACCCGTGACCACGCTCGTGTACGCGGCGACGCCCACCCGCTTCCCCGACCGGCGGGAGGCGGGCCGTCGGCTGGCCGAGCGCCTCGCCGCGTTCGCCGAGGCCGATCCCGTCGTCCTCGGGCTCGCCCCGGACGGCATGCCGGTCGCCGCCGAGATCGCGGGTGCCCTCGGTGCGCCGCTCGACACCGTCGCGGTCGCGAGCCTGAGAACCGAGGCCGGCGCGAACCGCTTCGGCACCGCCGCCGAGGGCGGCATCGCCTTCTTCGATCCGGATCAGCGCGGCCAGGTCGAGGCCGATCCGGAGGCGGTCGACTCCGCGCTGCTGGCCACCGAGCGGTGGCTGGAGCAGCGCAGCGCCGCCTGGCACCGTCGGCGCCACCCGCGCTCTCTGCACGGGCGCGCCGTCCTGCTCGTGGCCGACGTGCTCGGCGACGAGCAGACCGCGGCGGCGGCGGCGTGTGCGGCCCGGGACCGGGGGGCCGCGCGCGTCGTCTACGTCGCGCCTCAGGTGCGCCTCGCCAGCGCGTTGGCCGTGGTCGACTGGGTGGATGAGATCGTCTGCCTGGAGACCGTCGAGCAGGAGCTCGCGGCCTCCGACTGCTACACGGACAGCCGCCCCGTGACCGACGCCGCCGTGCGGGAGCTGCTGCTCGAGAGCGAGCGCGCCCGGCGCGGGGCGACACGGGCGGACGCGGGGTGAGCATGTTCGAGACGCGCTTTCACGGGCGGGGCGGGCAGGGCGTCGTCACCTCAGCGGAGCTGCTGGCCGTGGCGGCCTTTCAGGAGGGCCGCCACGCGCAGGCGTTCCCGAGCTTCGGCTCCGAGCGCACCGGCGCTCCGGTCGTGTCCTTCTGCCGCATCGACGACCGGCCGATCCGCACCCGGGAGCCGATCAGCGCCCCGGACGCGGTGATCATCATCGACCCGACCCTCCTGCACCACGTCGACGTCTTCAGCGGGCTGACGCCGGGCAGCCAGGTGCTCGTCAACAGCTCGCGCAGCGCCGAGGAGCTCGGCCTCGGCGACCTGTGCTCCTCCCACCGGGTGGCTCGCCTGCAGGTGGTCCCCGCCACCGAGCTGGCCCGCCGATATCTCGGCCGACCGCTCCCCAACGCGGCGCTGCTCGGCGCGCTTGCCGCCATGACCGGCATCGTCGCCGTCGACTCGGTCGCCGCCGCCATCTTCGAGCGCTTCAGCGGCGAGGTCGGGCAGGGCAACGCGCGAGCGGCCTACGCGGCGGCCGAGCTCGTGCCGCCCTCCAGCGGGAGGGCGGCACCGGAGGAGGCGCCCGGCGGACCCACGGTCATGGCGGGAACCTCCCATGCCTGAGCAGCTCGAGGGCTCCCAGGCGGTCGCGCGGACGGTCGCCGCCTGCCGGCCCGAGGTGATCTGCGCCTACCCGATCTCACCGCAGACGCACATCGTCGAGGCCCTCTCCCGGCTCGTGAAATCCGGGGCGCTGCACCCCTGCGAGTTCGTCAACGTCGAGTCCGAATACGCGGCCATGTCGGTCGCGATCGGCGCCAGCGCGACCGGTGCCCGCGCCTACACGGCGACGGCGAGCCAGGGTCTCCTCTACATGGCCGAGGCGCTCTACAACGCCTCCGGCCTCGGGCTGCCGATCGTGATGACGGTGGCCAACCGCGCGATCGGGGCCCCGATCAACATCTGGAACGACCACTCGGACTCGATGTCGCAGCGCGACTCCGGCTGGATCCAGCTCTACGTCGAGTCCAACCAGGAGGCGGCGGACGTGCACGTGCAGGCGTTCCGCATCGCCGAGGCGCTCTCGCTCCCGGTGATGGTCTGCATGGACGGCTTCATCCTCACCCACGCCGTCGAACGGGTGGAGCTGCCCGACCCGGACCGGGTCGACGCCTTCCTGCCCGCGTTCGAGCCGCGGCAGCTGCTCGATCCGTCGGCGCCGGTGACGATCGGCGCGATGGTCGGGCCGGAGGCCTACACCGAGGTGCGCTACCTCGCCCACTACAAGCAGATGCAGGCGCTCGACCTGATCCCGGAGGTCGCCGCGGCGTTTCAGCAGGCGTTCGGCCGCGCCTCCGGGGGCCTGCTGCGCCCGTACCGCTCGAGCGACGCCGAGACGATCGTGGTCGCGCTCGGCTCGGTGCTCGGCACGATCGAGGACTGCGTCGACCAGCTTCGCGACGACGGCCACCGCATCGGAGCGGTCGGCCTACGCACGTTCCGCCCATGGCCCGCCGAGGAGGTTCGACGGGCGCTCGAGGGCGCCCGGCACGTGATCGTGCTCGAGAAGGCGCTCTCGGTCGGCATCGGCGGGATCGTCGCCCAGAACGTCCACCGGGCCCTGGAGGGGCTGCCGATCACCGTGCACACCGTGATCGCAGGGCTCGGTGGCCGTCCCATCACCATGGCCTCGCTGCGGAGCCTGTGCGAGCGCGGCCTGGCCGGCACGCTGCCCGACACGACGTTCCTCGACCTCGAAGAGGCGCTGGTCGACGCGGAGATCGGCCGGATGCGCGGCGGCCGCCGCTCCGGCCCGCACGCCGAGAACATGCTGCGCGACGTGGGGACCGTCGGCGCCGCCGGGCTCACCTGAGGCCGGTGGACGGGAGCGCTCGAGATGACCGCCACGCGACTGAAGTACTTCCAGACCGGCAGCTTCGCCGCCGGCAACCGCCTCGTGGAGCCGTCCGAGCGCTCCGAGCAGGCCGCCCCCGGGCGGGCCAACGCGATCACCTGCGGCCACCGCGCCTGCCAGGGGTGCGGCGAGGCGCTCGGCGCCCGCTACGCGCTCGACGCGGCGATGCGCGCGACCGGCGGCGAGCTGATCGCCGCGAACGCGACCGGCTGCCTCGAGGTGTTCTCGACCCCGTATCCGGAGAGCTCCTGGCAGCTGCCGTGGATCCACTCGCTCTTCGGCAACGCGGCGGCCGTCTCCACCGGGATCGCCGCCGCGCTGCGCGCCAAGGGCAACACGCGGACACGGGTGATCGGCCAGGGCGGGGACGGTGGCACGGTGGACATCGGCTTCGCGTGCCTGTCGGGGATGTTCGAGCGCGGCGACGACGTGCTCTTCATCTGCTACGACAACGAGGCGTACATGAACACCGGCGTGCAGCGCTCGGCGGCCACGCCGCCGTCGGCCCGGACGGCGACGACGCAGGCGGTGGGTGAGGCGCCCGGGGCGCCGTGGGGCCAGGGCAAGAACGCCCCGCTGATCGCCCTCGCCCACGAGATTCCGTACGTGGCGACCGCGACGATCGCCGACCTGCGGGACCTCGAGGCGAAGGTGGAGCGGGCGATGCAGATCCGCGGGGCCCGTTACCTGCACGTGCTCGTCACCTGCCCGCTCGGCTGGGGCACCGCGTCGGGCGACGCGATCCGCGTGGCGCGCCTCGCCGTCGAGACCGGGATCTTCCCGGTCTGGGAGGGCGGCGACGGCGAGGTGACGGCGGTGACACGGATCCGCCATCGCACGCCGGTCGAGGAGTACCTGAAGCTCCAGACGCGCTTCCGGCACCTGTTCACGCCGGTCCGCGACGACGCGACGATCGCGCGCATCCAGGCGCGGGCGGACCGCAACATCGAGCGCTTCGGGCTCGTCGGCGAGGCGGGTCAGCACCCGCTCGATCTCCACGAGGAGGGCGGCTCATGAGCGCGCTGCCGACGCCGTTCGCGATCACCCTCGACGTCGGCTCGAGCCGCGCGAACCACACCGGCTCGTGGCGCAGCGAGCGGCCCGAGTACGTTCGCCTCACCGCTCCGTGCGGGGCGGGCTGCCCCGCCGCCGAGGACGTCCAGCAGTGGCTCTACCACGCCGAGGAGGGCGGCTACGAGGCGGCCTGGCGCAAGATCATGGAGCGCAACCCGTTCCCGGCCGTCTGCGGGCGGGTCTGCTACCACCCGTGCGAGACGGCCTGCAACCGCGGCCAGCTCGACGACGCGGTCGGCATCAACTCGGTCGAGCGCTTCCTCGGCGACCAGGCGATCGCCCACGGCTGGACCGTGCGGGCGATGCCCCCGAGCGGACGGCGCGTGCTCGTCGTCGGCGCCGGTCCCTCCGGGCTCTCGGCCGCCTACCATCTCGCGCTGCTCGGCCATCACGTGACCGTGCGGGACATGGCCCCCGCGGCCGGGGGGATGATGCGGTACGGCATCCCCAAGTACCGCCTGCCGCGCGAGGTGCTCGACGCGGAGGTGCAGCGCATCGCCGACCTCGGGGTCGTCTTCGAGCTCGGCCATCACGTCGGTGACGTCGTCGCCGAGCAGCTCGACGGCGGGTTCGACGCCGTCTTCCTCGCCGTCGGCGCCCAGCTGCCGCAGCGCACCTACGTCCCGGCCGGGTCCGCGGCGAAGATCCTCGACGCGATCGCGCTTCTGCGCGATGTCGAGGATGGGTCCGCCGGCCCGCCGCTGCTGGGCCGGCGGGTGGCGGTCTACGGCGGCGGCAACACCGCGATGGACGCCGCGCGGACCGCCAAGCGCCTCGGCGCCGACGAGGCCGTGATCGTCTACCGGCGCACGCGCGACCACATGCCGGCGCACGAATCCGAGCTGCAGGAGGCGCTCGAGGAGGGCGTCCAGGTCCGTTGGCTGAGCACGATCGCCCACGCCGACGCGGGCACGCTGACGATCGAGCGCATGGAGCTCGACGAGCACGGTTACCCGCAGCCCACCGGCCGGTTCGAGGAGCTCGAGGCCGACGCCGTCGTGCTCGCCACCGGCCAGGTCTCGGACCTCAGCCTGCTCGACGGCGTGCCGGGGATCGAGCGGCGCGACCACGCCGTCACCGTCGACGCCAACCTGATGACCGGCCATCCAGGTCTCTTCGCCGGGGGCGACATGGTCCCGGCGCAGCGCACCGTGACGGTCGGCATCGGTCACGGGCGACGGGCGGCACACGGCATCGATCGGTGGCTGCGCGGCATCGAGACCGAGGCGCCCGTGGAGCTCAACGACAGCGCGAGCGAGACCGGCGTCGGCCCGCAGCCGTCGCTCACCGAGGTGCCGTTCGAGCGCCTCAACCCGTGGTACTACTCGGACGCCCCGCGGACCGTCCGCGACCAGCTCGACGCGGTCCGCCGCTGCACCACCTTCGACGAGGTGGTCCTCGGGCTCGACGAGTCAACCGCGCTGTTCGAGGCGCGGCGCTGCCTCTCCTGCGGCAACTGCCTGGCCTGCGACAACTGTTACGGCGTCTGCCCGGACAACGCGGTGGTGAAGCTGACACCACCCGGCGCCTACGCGTACGCCTTCGATCTCGACTTCTGCAAGGGCTGCGGGCTGTGCGCGCAGGAGTGCCCCTGCGGGGCGATCGAGATGCACCCCGAGCCGATCTGAGGCGGTCCCGACCGGCGCGGACGGCTCAGCCGCCCTCAACGGCGTCGGCGAGCGTGAGCTCCCAGTAGCCGAGCGCGAGATGGCCGGCGCTGAACACGACGAACACGAGCGTCCAGGCGTACGCGCGCCAGTCCGAGCCGCCGAAGGTCAACACGGCCAGCGCGAGCGCGAGCAGGACGACGCCCACGCCGATGTGCGCCCGGGCCGAGGCGCGCAGGTGGCGGTACTCCCACGGGCAGATGATCACCTGGATCCCGCTCCGGGGCGGCGTCATCCACCACCTGCGCAGCGCCGTCAGCACCGATCGGCTCACTCCCTGAGCTGCGCCCTCGCCGCGTCGAGCAGCAGCCGCGCCTCCGCGGCGGCGGCCAGGTTCCGCGTCCGCTCGACGACGTCCAGGTTCACGGAGATGGCGTCGATGCCGGCCCCCACGAGCAGCTCGGCGTACTCCTCGTGCACCGACGGCGCCTGGCCGCAGATGGAGGTGCGCAGCCCGAGCCGGCGGGCCGCCGGGATGAGCTGCCGCAGATACGCGACCACCGCCGGATCGCGCTCGTCGAAGGTGGCGGCGAGCAGCTCGGAGTCGCGGTCGGCCCCGAGCAGCAGCTGGGTGAGGTCGTTGGAGCCGATCGAGATCCCGGCGACCCCCTGCGCGGCGTAGCGCTCGAGGTTGAAGAGCACGGAGGGGACCTCGGCCATCACCCACAGCTCGAACCCGGGCCGCTCGAGCAGCCCGGCCTCCCGCAGGAGGGCGCGGCAGCGCGCCAGCTCGTCCGCCGTGCGCACGAAGGGCAGCATCACGTGCAGGTTCGTGTGGCCGGCGTCCCAGACGCGGCGCAGCGCCGCGAGCTCGAGCCGGAAGATCTCCGGCTCGCGCGTGTAGCGCAGCGCGCCGCGGAAGCCGATCATCGGGTTGCTCTCCTCGGGCTCGAAGCGCTCGCCGCCCTGCAGGCCACGGAACTCGTTCGTGCGGAAGTCGTAGGTGCGGTACGTGATCGGCCGCGGCGCGAACCCGGTGGCGAAGGTGGTGAGCGCCTCGGCGAGGCGGTCGACGACCTCGGCCTCCCGATGCTCCTCGATGAGCAGCTTCGGGTGCACGCCCTCGAGCGCCTCGATCAGCATCAGCTCGGCGCGCAGCAGCCCGACGCCGTCGACGTCGAGCGCCGCCGCGCGCTCCACCTGCGAGGGCTCGGAGAGGTTGACGAGCAGCTTCGTCCCGGTCACCACGCGCCCTCGGGCGCGCGCCGCGGCCGGGACCGCTGCCGGGACCGGCTCGGCGGAGGGGAGCGGCAGCCCCTCGAGCACGACCCCATGGGTGGCGTCGACGGTGACGAGCTCCCCGTCGCGCAGCCGGCGCGTGGCCTCGCCGGTGCCCACCACGCACGGGATGCCGAGCTCGCGCGAGACGATCGCCGCGTGGCAGGTCATGCCACCGCTGTCGGTGACGATCGCGGCCGAGCGTCGCATCAGCGGCACCCAGTCGGGCGAGGTCATGTGCGTCACGAGCACGTCCCCGGGGCCGAGCTTGCCGGCGTCGGCGAGGGTGGTGAGGATCCGCACGGCGCCACCCGCCAAGCCGGGAGCGCCGCCGAGGCCGTTCAGGAGCGGCCGGGCGCCCGGCCGGCCGACCCCCGGCCCCGCCCCATCGCCGGTCGCGTCGGGACGCGGGCCGAGCGTCGTGATCGGGCGGCTCTGCAGGAACCAGAGCTTGCCCGAGGGATCGAACGCCCACTCGGTGTCCTGCGGGGCCCGGTAGTGCTGCTCGATCGTGCGGCCGAGCGCCGCCACGGCGAGCACCTCGCTGTCGGTGAGCACCGCGCGATGCGCCTCCAGCTCGGTCGTCGGGCGGGTGGCGGTGCCACCCTCAGCGCTCGGCTCGATCACGAGCTCCTTGTGGTGCACCTCGCGCGCCACCACCGACAGCGTGGTCTTGTCGACCACGTAGCGGTCGGGCGAGACCTGGCCGGAGACGACCGCCTCGCCGAGACCGAACGAGCCCTCGATGACGAGCCGGCCGAGGTCGCCCGTCGACGGATCGGCCGTGAACATCACGCCGGACCGCGTCGAGGCGATCTGGCGCTGGACGACCACCGCGATGTCCATGCCGGCCTGATCGAAGCCCCGCGAGGCGCGGTAGTAGACCGTCCGCGCCCCGAACAGGGACCGCCAGCAGCGGCGAACGGCGGCGATCACGGCGTCGCCGCCGCGCACGTTCAGGAAGGTCTCGTTCATCCCGGCGAACGAGGCGGCCGTGGTGTCCTCGGCCGTGGCCGAGGAGCGCACCGCGACCGGAACGTCGCCCTCCTCGCCGCACAGCTCCCCGTAGGCGGAGCGGATCGTCGTCTCCAGCCACTCGGGCATCGGGCTGGACTCGAGCGCCTCACGGGCGGCCGCGGCGGCCGCCTCGAGCGCGACGGTGTCCTCCTCGTCGAAGCCCTCGAGCGCCGTGGCGAGGCGCTCGCGCAGGCCGCTCTCGTCGCAGAACGCGGCGTAGGCCGGTGCCCCGACGACGAACCCGGGCGGCACCGGCACCCCCGCGGAGGTGAGCTCACCGAGATTGGCGCCCTTGCCGCCGGCGTAGGGGACATCGGCGACGCGAAGCTGGGAGAAGGTGCGAACCGGCTCTGTGATGGCGGCTGTGGTGGTCATGCCCTCAGTCTCTTGCCCGGCGCGCGGCGCCGAATCCGTGCAGAGCAGACGGCGCCCAGCGGCAAAACCCCGACGGTCGAGGGGCGCCGCTCAGCCGAAGAAGACCGATGCGGTCCGGTACAGCTCGGGATCGAGCGGCTTGGTGTGGGCGAGCACCTCCTCCAGATCGACCGCAATCACCCGGCTGCCGCGCAGCGCCATCATCACCCCGAGCCGCCCCGCCAGCATCGCCTCGGCGGCGGCCACGCCGAAGCGGCTGGCCAGGATGCGGTCGAAGGCCACCGGCGTGCCTCCACGCTGGACATGGCCGAGGACCGTCACCTTCGTGTCGAAGCCGGTGAGCGCCTCGATCTGGTCGCGGAGCAGGAAGGCGATGCCGCTCGGTGCGGCGAGGCTGCGGGGGTGCGAGGTCAGGACGCCGGCGGCCGTGTCCCCCGCGGGATGGCGGTCGCCCAGGCCGGGGAGCCCGATCGCGCCGTCCTGGGAGACCGCCCCCTCGGCCACCACCACGATCGAGAAGCGGCGGCCGTGCCGGTGTCGCGCGCGCAGCTGCTCGCACACCTCCTCGATCCGGAACGGCCGCTCGGGCACGAGGATCATGTCGGCGCCGCTGGCCAGCCCGGCGGAGGCGGCGATCCACCCGGCTCGCCGGCCCATCACCTCGACGACCATCACGCGGTTGTGGGACTCCGCCGTGGTGTGCAGGCGGTCGATCGCCTCGGTGGCGATCTGGACGGCCGTCTGGAAGCCGACGCTGAAGTCGGTGCCCGCCACGTCGTTGTCGATCGTCTTCGGGATCGTGACGAGCGGAAACCCCGCCTGCCAGAGCTCGCGCGCCGCGCCGAGCGTGCCGTCGCCGCCGATCACGGCGAGCGCGTCGACGTCGCGGCGGCGCAGCGTGGCGCGGAGCGCCTCGAGCCCCGGCTCCCCGTCCGCCATCGGATCGAAGCGCGAGGTCCCGAGAATGGTGCCGCCGCGGGTGACGATGCCGGCCGTGTTCTCGAGGGTGAGCTCGACGGCGTCGTCCTCACGGATCCCGATCCAGCCGCCGTGAAAGCCGATCAGGCGATGCCCGTCGGCGAGGGCCCGCCGGACGATGGCACGGATCACCGCATTCAGCCCGGGGCAGTCCCCGCCACCGGTGAGGACCCCGAAGGTGGGCATCAGCGCCGGCCCGGCATGGGCGCTCGGCGGGTGAGAACCTCGGCGCGACTGAGCAGCATGCGACCAGCATCGTCCCCCCCGGGCATGGGCGTATCAGTAGTTCACCACCCTGCATCTGCAGGTCGGCGCGGCTGGCGGGCGCCCCGCTGCCGGGATAGGGTGAGGACATGGGAACCGCAGGGGCACGCCCACTGAACGTGTTGATCGCCGGGGGCGGCGTGGCTGCTCTGGAGGCGGCCCTCGCGCTGCGCGATCTGGCCGGCGACCGCGTCGCGGTGACGCTGCTGGCGCCCGGCCAGGAGTTCGTCTACCGGCCCCTCAAGGTCCGCGAGCCGTTCGCGGGACCGAAGACGACGAGCTACCCGCTCAGGCAGATCGCGCAGGACATTGGAGTGCGGCTGCGCTCCGACGCCCTGAAGTGGCTCGACCCCGAGGCGCGCGTGGTCCACACCGAGGGCGGCGACGAGCTGTCCTACGATGCGCTGCTCCTCGCCCTCGGCGCGCGTGTGCGCCCTCGGTATCGCCACGCGCTCACCATCGATGATCGCGTGCTCGACGAGCAGCTCCACGGCCTGGTCCAGGACATCGAGGCCGGGTACGTCCACAAGCTTGCGTTCGTCTCGCCCCGGCCGATGCCGTGGCCGTTGCCGCTCTACGAGCTCGCCCTGCTCACCGCCCGCCGCGCCTACGAGATGAACGAGCGCGTCTCGATCACGATCGTCACGCCCGAGGACGCCCCGTTGGCCGTCTTCGGCGAGGCGGCGAGCCGGGCGGTGAGCGCGACCCTCGAGCAGGCGGGCATCCTCGTGCTCACCTCGACCCACGTCGAGGTCCCCGCCGCCGGCGAGGTCGCGCTCTACCCGGGAGGCCACAGCCTCTCGGTCGACCGCGTGATCGCGCTGCCCGAGCTGTTCGGCCCGTCGACCCCGGGGGTGCCGAAGTGCGACGGCCACGGGTTCATCTCCATCGATGCCGAATGTCGCGTACACGACCTGCCGGGCGTGTTCGCCGCCGGCGACGCGACCGACTACGAGCTCAAGCACGGCAGCATCGCCGCGCACCAGGCCGACCTCGCCGCCGTCGGCATCGCCCGCATGGCGGGAGTGGCGGTGCCCCAGGTCAAGTTCGACCCGGAGCTGCACGCGATCCTGCTCGGCGGCCCCGAGCCCCTCCACCTGAGCGCGCACGCCACCGGCGAGCACGGCTCGGCCTCGACCGCGAGCGAGGAGCCGGACTGGTCACCGGGGGCGAAGATCGCCGCCCGCCACCTGACCCCGTACCTGGAGGCGTACGACGCCAGGGTGAGCGGGGCAACCACCTAACCGGAGCCGACCATGACGATCCACGACCCCCGCCTCTCCCAGGTCCGCGTCGCCGATGTGATGCACACCGGGATCCTCACGACCGATCCCTCGACGCCGCTGCGGGTCGTCGCCCAGCTGATGGCGGGCCAGCGGCTGCACGCGGTCGCCGTGGCCGACCCCGATCACACCCAGCGGCCGTTCGGGTTCGTGACGGTCGGGGAGGTGATCGCGGCCGCCGCGCAGAACCTCGATGAGACGGCGGGGCAGGCCGCCGCCACCGAGGTGGTGGTGGTGCCCTCGTCCGAGCCGCTCGACATGGCCGCGCGGCTGATGGTCGAGCACTCGATCGACCACCTGATCGTCGTCGATGCGGTGAGCGGGCATCCCGTCGGGATCGTCTCCGGACTCGACGTCGCCGGCGCCTACGCGAGGGCATAGCCCGCCCGGACCGGGCGCGCCGACGGACGGCGCCACGGACCCCGCCGCAGTAGTCTGCGTGGCGTCATCACCGACGAGAACGACTACGCACGCGCGCTCTTTCTCGAGCTCTTCGAGGAGCTGGGCGGCATCGGGCTGGACGCGGACGGGTCGGTCACGCGCCTGGCCTGGACGCCCGAGGCCGCGCGGGCGGCGGAGTGGTTCGACCGGACCGCACGGCGGTTCGGCCTGACGCCGGAGGTCGACCGCAACGGCAACCGCTGGGCCTGGTCGGATCCCGGGGGTGCCGAGGCGATCGTCACCGGCAGCCACCTGGACTCGGTGCGCGAGGGTGGACGCTTCGACGGCGCGCTCGGGGTCGTGTGCGGCCTGATCGCCGTCCACCTGCTCCTGCGCCGGGGCGCGCCGGCACGGCCGGTGGCGGCGGTGTCGTTCGCCGACGAGGAGGGCGGGCGCTTCGACACCCCCACCTTCGGGAGCCGGGCGATGGCCGGGCGCCTCGACGTGACGAGCCTCCTCGAACGACGCGACCGGGACGGCGTGACGCTCCGCGCGGCGCTGGCCGGAGCCGGGCTGGTGCCGGAGGCGCTCGGCCCCGACCCGGACCGGGTCGCCCGCATCGCCGCGCTCCTCGAGGTGCACATCGAGCAGGACACGCTGCTGACCGAGCGTGATCGCCCGCTCGGGCTCGGCACGGAGCTGCTGCCCCATGGGCGCTGGCGCCTGGATCTGCACGGCGAGGCCAACCACGCGGGCACCACGCCGATGCGCGTCCGCCGCGACCCGATGCTCGCGCTCGGCGCGGCCATCCTCGCCGCCCGTCGCGTCGCCGTCGAGGAGGGGACGCTCGCCACGGTCGGCAAGCTCGAGGTCACGCCGAACGCCACCAACGCCATCCCGGAGCGGGCATCGCTGTGGCTCGACGTGCGCGGGCACGGCGATGAGGCGATCGCACGCACGGTCGAGCGGGTCCTCGACGCCACCCGGGAGCAGGCCGACCGGGACGGCGTGCGGCTCGAGTGCCGGAGCGAATCGCTCGTCGGCGCGGTCCGGTTCTCCGCGGCGCTGCGCCGGCGGGTCGCCACCGTGCTGGCCGAGCACGGGTTCGAGGACGTGCCGATGAGCACCGGCGCCGGCCATGATTCGGGCGCGCTCGCCACCGTGCTGCCGACGGCCATGCTCTTCATCCGCAGCGCCACCGGCGCGAGCCACTCGGCCCGTGAGCTCGCGAGCGTCGAGGACTGCGTCTGCGGAATCATGGTGCTGACGGAGGTGCTCGCGACCCTGGCAAACGAGACGGCGAGGTTGGATGAAGATGGCTGAGACGACGGTGACGCTCGGCGGGGCCGTGCTGCGGCCGGAGGACGTCGCGCTCGTCGCGCGGGAGGACGCGCGGGTTGTGCTCAGTCCGGTTGCGCACGCGCGGATCGAGGCGAGCTGGCGGCGGATCCAACGCCTGTCGGAATCCGGGAGCGCGGTCTACGGGGTCTCGACCGGTTTCGGCGCCCTCTCGACGACCCGCATCGCCCATGACCGGTGGACGACGCTGCAGCATTCGCTCGTGCTCTCGCACGCGGCCGGGATGGGTCCGCCGGTGGAACGCGAGGTGGTGCGCGCGATGATGCTCCTGCGCGCCCGGACCCTGACCCTCGGCCACTCGGGAGTGCGCCAGCGCACGATCGAGGCGATCCTCGACCTGCTGAACGCCGGCATCACGCCCGTGGTCCCCGAGCACGGCTCGCTCGGCGCGAGCGGAGACCTCGCACCGCTCGCGCACGTCTCGCTCGCCCTGCTCGGGCAGGGCGAGGTCGTCGACGCGGAGGGGCGCCGGCGACCGGCGGCCGAGGCGCTCGCCGAGGCCCGCCTCGAGCCGATCACGCTCGGGCCCAAGGAGGGCCTGTCGCTGATCAACGGCACCGACGGGATGCTCGGGATGCTCGCGCTCGCCTGCCTTGACCTGCTGCGCCTGTGCCGCACCGCGGACGTCGCGGCGGCGATGAGCGTCGAGGCGCTGCTCGGGACCGACACGGCCTTTGACGCCGCCGTCCAGGCGCTGCGCCCGCACGTCGGGCAGCGGGTGAGCGCCGCGAACCTGACCCGGTTGATGGCCGGCTCGGCAATCGTCGCCTCCCACCGGGAGCACGACGACCGCGTGCAGGACGCGTACTCGATGCGCTGCGCCCCACAGGTGGTCGGCGCGGCGCGCGATGTGCTCGAGTACGCGCGCAACGTCGCGCAGGTCGAGCTCGGCTCGGCCGTCGACAACCCCAGCGTCCTCGACGACGGCCGCCTGGTGTCGAATGGCAACTTCCACGGCATCCCCCTCGGATTCGCCGCCGATTTCCTGGCCATCGCGGCCGCCGAGGTGGGCGCGATCGCGGAACGGCGGGTCGACCGGCTGCTCGACGTCACGCGTTCGATGGGACTTCCCGCCTTCCTCGGGGACAGCCCCGGACTCGACTCCGGGCTGATGATCGCCCAGTACACGGCCGCCGCGCTGGTGGCCGAGAACCGGCGGCTCGCCGCGCCGGCGAGCGTCGACTCGATTCCCACCTCCGGCATGCAGGAGGACCACGTGTCGATGGGCTGGAGCGCGGCTCGCAAGCTGCGGCGCACGCTGGAGAACCTGACCCGGATCCTCTCCGTGGAGCTGCTCTGCGCGGCGCGCGGCCTCGCCCTGCGGGCGCCGCTTCAGCCGGCGCCCGCCACCGCGGCCGTGGCGGCGCTGATCGACCCGCGACCCGGACCGGACCGCAGCCCCGCGCCCGAGCTGGCGGCCGTGGCAGAGCTCGTGGAGTCCGGCGCGATCCTCGCGACGGCGGAGCGGGCGATCGGGGCGCTCGGGTGAGCGCCCCGATCGCGCTCACCGGCGCCGCCGAGGTGCTGCGGCTCCCCGAGGAGGACCTCGAGCGGCTGCCGCAGTCACGCGCCGAGGAGCTGCGGCTCGAGCCGGGCGATCTGGTGATGCACGGGGGACGGATCGCCGGCTTCGCGGCCGACGGGAGCTGCCGGCGGATCGACGCGTCGGGCTGCGCCGTGGTGCCCGGCTTCGTTGACTGTCACACCCACCTGCCCTTCGGCGGCTGGCGGGCGGACGAGTACGCGCGGAAGGTCGCCGGCGTCCCGTACGCCGAGATCGCCCGGAGCGGCGGCGGCATCCGCTCGAGCGCGCGCGCCCTGGCGGCGCTGAGCGACGGGGAGATCCTCGCCCAGGCTCGTGCGCTCGCCGCGGAGATGCTCCACCACGGGACCACGACGTTCGAAGGCAAGAGCGGCTACGGGCTGTCGGTGGCGGGGGAGCTGCGCGCACTCGAGCTGGCTGGGCGGCTCCTCGACGAGGTGCCGCAGACCGGCACCGTCACGGCGCTGCTCGCGCACGCGGTGCCGGAGGGCCACGACACGGCGAGCTGGATGGACGAGGTGGAGGGCATGCTCGACGCGGTCCGCGCGCGCACGCGCGCCGACGCCCTGGACATCTTCGTCGAGTCCGTCGCCTTCTCCAACGACGACCTGCTGCGGATGGGCAGGCTCGCCGCCGCGCACGGACTGGCGCTGCGCGCGCATGTCGAGCAGCTGAGCTCGCACGGATCGGTGCCGGTCGCCGTGACGGCGGGTGCCCGCTCGGTCGATCACCTGTCGTGCCTGCCGCCCGAGGACATCGGGGTGCTCGTCGGCGCGGAGTGCGCGGCCGTGCTGCTGCCCGGGGCCGAGTTCCTCGGCGGCGAGCGCACGCCCCCGGCCCGCGAGCTCGCCGGGAGCGGCGCGGTGTGTGTGCTCGCCACCGACCTCAACCCCGGCACCTCGCCGATCGTCTCGATGCCGCTCATCGCGGGCCTCGCCGTCCGCCGCTACGGCTGGTCGATCAAGGAGACGCTCCTCGCCATGACCCTGAACGCCGCCTGGGTGCTCGGCCTCTCCGGGGAGCGGGGCGCGCTCTGCGTCGGGCGCCGAGCGGACGTGCTGCTGCTCGACGGTCCCGTCGCCCACATCCCGTACCGCTTCGGGCACAACCCGGTGGCCGCGGTGTTCATCGCGGGCGAGCCGGTGTGGGTGCGTGAGGACCACGCCTGGCGGTTCGAGGGGCCGGCGGCGTGACCAGCGGGGTCGGCGTGATCAGCGGGGCCGACGCGGCCGGCGGTGTCCCCCACCGGGGCGGCCCGGCGGGGCGACCGGAGATCCCGGCGATGGTCAACGTCCATTCGCACGCCTTCCAGCGCGACATGCGCGGCGCCGCCGAGCGTCTGAGCGCCGTCGCGGCCGACGACGACTTCTGGAGCTGGCGCGAGGCGATGTTCGCCGCTGTGGCCCGGCTCGACCCCGATTCGATGTACACCGTCGCCGCCGCCGTCTATGCCGAGATGGCCGCTGCCGGGTACGGGACCGTCGGCGAGTTCCACTACGTCCATCACCAGCCGGACGGCACCCCGTACGCCGAGCCCAACGCGATGGCCATGGCGGTGGCGGAGGCGGCGCGCGCCGCGCACCTCGAGATCGTGCTGCTTCCCGCCGCGTACCACCGCAACGGTTGGCGCGCCGGCGCGGACGTTCCCCCGGAACCCGGCCAGCGCCGCTTCTGCGATCCCGACGTCGAGACGTTCCTTCAGCGAGTCGACCGGCTGCGCGACTGGGCGCGGGACCGGCCCGGGATCGAGGTCGGAGTGGCCGCGCACTCGGTGCGCGCGGTGCCGGCGTCGTGGCTGACACCGATCAGCGAGTACGCGGAGCGACACCGCCTCGTCCGCCACATCCACGCCCAGGAGCAGCCGCGCGAGATCGAGCAGTGCGCGGCCGAACACGGCTGCTCGCCGATCGAGCTGCTTCACCGGCACGGCTTCCTCGGACCGCGGACGACGATCGTCCATGCCATCCATGTGAGCGATGCGGACATCGCCAGGCTCGCGGCGACGGGGTCGATCGTCGCCGCCTGTCCGACGACGGAGGCGAACCTCGGCGACGGTTTCCTGCCCGCGCAGCGCTACCGCGACGCGGGGGTGCGCCTCGCCATCGGCTCGGACTCGAACGTCCGCGTCGATCCGTTCGAGGAGACGCGCGAGCTTGAGACCCTGGCCCGTCGCCTCTGCCTCTCGCGCCACGGCCTGCTCGCGCGCACCGGCGACCTCTGGGGCGAGTTGCACCGCAACGGCGCGGCGAGTCTCGGCGTCGCCGGGGAGCGCCGGCTCGAGGTCGACCCCACCCACCCCTCGATCCGGGGGATCGCCGCCTCCGACCTCCCCTACGCGCTGGCCACCTGCGCCGACCCGGGCATCATCGTCCGGTCCGTGCCCCCCGGCGACGCGCCCGGTGCCGCGCCCCCGAGGACACGATCAGGGTGACGAGCTGCCGGTCGGGATAGGCACCCGGCCGCTGCCGGGTTCCGACGACGAGACCCCGACGCAGCGAACCGTGGGCCCGCACGACGCGGACCCGGCAGCTGAGCTCCCGCAGCAGCACGCTCGCCGCGGTGACGGGCAACCCGCGCAACCCGATGACCGTGCACGACGGCGGCCGGGGGGGCGACGTCGGCGCGGGCTGGGGTGAGGACGGCTGGGGTGAGGACGACGGAGGCGCCGACGCCGGCGGCTGAGCCGGCTGCGGCTGGACCGGCGACGCGGGCGCGACCACCACGACGGACGCCGTCGCGGCGTTGTTGGCGGCGGTGGGGTCGACGTTGCCCGACGCGGTGCCGACATCGACGGAGACGGAGTTGGCGACCGTCTCCGCGACGGCCGGGGTGACGACCACGTCGACCGGGACGCTCTGCCCGACGGGGAGGGCGTCGATCGTGCAGGTGACGGTCTGCCCGGACGTGGAGCAGACACCGAGCCCGGCCACCGCCGAGTCCACGAGCAGGCCGTCCGGGACCTGATCGGTGAACGTGATCGGGCCGACGGCAGGACCCAGGTTCGTCACCGTCGAGGTGAGCACCGCCGCCACGCCGACCGTCGCCGCGGCGGGAGCCGCCGTCTGCACCCCGGCGTCCTCGTTCTCGACGAGCGTCGCGGCGACGTTCAGGGCGTATCCGCCGGCGATCGATCCGGTCACCGTGAGGGGCTCCGACGCTGCGAGAGGCAGCGTCGGCGCCGTCGCCGCGAAGAGCTGATCGGTCGCGGGAATGACGCCACCGTCGAAGGAGCACGCGTCCGCGGTGTCGCTCGAGTAGAGCGCGAGCGTGTCACCGGGCTGCACCGGGATCGGATCGCTCAGCGTGAAGCTCGCCACCTGGCCGGCGGGCAGGGGGTTCGGAAGCGCCTCGGTGTCGGAGCCGACCACCGTGTACCCGTTCGGATTGCCGGGGTCCGGTCGCACGACGGCGAAGGTGAGACTGCTCCCCGGATCGTCACCGGCCGTATAGGTCTGCCACTGGGTGATCTCCCGGCCGGCGGCCGGGACGACGTACGGCGTCGAGGGGTCATCGGCGTACTGGCCGATGACGGTCGAGCTCGAGCAGGCGTACGAACTCGACAGCGCGGGCGGCGCGCTCACCCCCAGCGTCGCCGCCCTCGCCATCCCCGCGTTCATCATCAGCGCCAGCACGGCCGCAGCGGCCGGCAGTCGCCTGATCATCAGACCCCCTCTGTCCGCGACCGGAACGCGGTGGTTGCCGTACTACGCGGCCATCATCGGCCGCTCGCGCGCGGGACTGAAGCCGTGGGCGACGAATTGCCACGCGGACGGCGGCGCGAGCCGCGCGGACGGCCTGACCCCTGACGCTCCGACTGGCTATAGATTGGACAGCGTGATCCCACACCGAGTCGGGAGGTTGCCGTGAGGTTCGAGCCGATCCGAACCGGGGCCCGATGAGCGCCCCAATCCAGTCGCACGGCGGCGAGCCGGCGCCCCCGGCGCCCGGCCACGCCGCGGCACGGCCAGGCGAGTTCCAGCGCGACGACGTCCCGCTCGGCGAGGAGTGGCACTCCGCGCTCTACGCCATGGCGTGCCGTCAGTTCGCGCGCGCCGCCGACGTGCTTGCGCTCGAAGACGAGGTGCGCACGCGCCTGCTCGAGCCGCGCCGGTCACTCGTGTGCAACTTCCCGGTGCGGATGGATTCGGGCGAGGTCGTCAACTACACCGGGTACCGGGTCCAGCACACCCTGACGATGGGCCCGACCAAGGGCGGCCTGCGCTTCGCGCCGGACCTCGGTTTTGGCGAGTGCGCGGCGCTCGCGATGTGGATGACCTGGAAGTGCTCGCTCGTCAACCTGCCGTTCGGCGGGGCCAAGGGCGGGGTCCGCTGCGACCCGTACGCGCTCTCGCCCGGCGAGATGGAGCGGATCACGCGCCGCTACGCGGCGGAGATCCTGCCCGTGATCGGACCGGACGTGGACATCCCCGCTCCCGACATGGGCACCGGGGAGCGTGAGATGGCCTGGTTCTACGACACGTACTCGCAGTCGGTCGGCAACGCCGTGCCCGCCGTGGTGACCGGCAAGCCGGTGGCCCTCGGCGGCACGGTCGGGCGCCAGAGCGCAACCGGGCTCGGCGTGGTGTTCACCATCGAGTCCGCGTTCGAGGAGCTCGACTGGGCGCTGCCGGAGCGCAGCTTCGTCGTCCAGGGCTTCGGCAACGTCGGCTCGGTCGTGGCGCAGGAGCTGCACGCGCGTGGCGGCAAGGTCCTCGCCGTCAGCGACATCCGCGGCGCCATCACCAACCCGCACGGCCTCGACATCCCCGCCGTCACCCGCTGGGTGGCCGAGCACCAGTACCTCGAGGGCTACCCGGAGGCGGAGCCGATCGACGGCGGCGCGATGCTCGAGCTCGAGTGCGACGTCCTCGTCCCCGCCGCCCGCGAGGAACAGATCACCCACCAGAACGCGGACCGTCTGCGCTGCCGGCTCATCGTCGAGGGCGCCAACGGCCCGACGACGCCGGCCGCCGACCGGATTCTGGCGGAGCGCGGCATCGTCGTCGTGCCCGACATCCTGGCCAATGCGGGGGGGGTGATCGTGAGCTACTTCGAGTGGGTGCAGAGCCATCAGAAGTACAGCTGGGAGGCGCTCGAGGTGCGCGAGCGGCTGCGGACGCAGATGCGCGCCGCGTTCGGGCGCGTGCGGGCGACGGCCGACGAGCTCGGCGTCGACCACCGCACGGCGGCGCTCGCCAGCGCGATCCAGCACGTGTCCGAGGCGGCGAAGCTGCGGGCGATCTACCCATGAGCCTGCCCGCTCCACCCCGGTGCCGCGGCTGGCAGCAGGAGGCCGCGCTCAGCCTGCTCGAGAACAACCTGCACCCGGACGTCGCCGAGAACCCGGCCGAGCTGATCGTCTACGGCGGGATCGGCAAGGCGGCGCGCAACCAGGCGTGCCTGGAGGCGATCAAGCGCGAGCTCAGACGGCTCGCCGACGACCAGACGCTGCTCGTGCAGTCGGGCAAGCCGGTGGCCGTGTTCGAGACCCACGAGCACGCGCCGCGCGTCCTGATCGCCAACTCGAACCTCGTCGGCGAGTGGGCGAACTGGGAGACATTCCGCGAGCTCGACGCCGCCGGGCTGATGATGTACGGGCAGATGACGGCCGGGTCGTGGATCTACATCGGCTCGCAGGGGATCCTCCAGGGCACGTACGAGACGTTCGCCGCGGCGGGACGCAAGCGCTTCGGCGGTGATCTGCGGGGGCGCCTGGTGGTGACCGCGGGACTCGGCGGAATGGGCGGAGCGCAGCCGCTCGCGATCACGATGTGCGGCGGCACCGCGCTCTGCATCGAGACCGACCTGCAGCGGATCGAGCGCCGGATCCAGACCGGCTACCTCGACGAGCGCGCGGCCGACCTCGACGACGCGCTCACGCGCCTGGCCGTGGCGGCACGCGCGGGGCGGCCGCTCTCCATCGGGCTGCTCGGCAACGCCGCCGAGGTGCTGCCCGAGCTCGTTCGTCGCGGGGTCCAGGTTGACGTCGTCACCGACCAGACCTCGGCGCACGACCCCCTGAACGGCTACATCCCGGCCGGGCTGACGATGGAGCAGGCGGAGGTGCTGCGCGCCTCCGGCCCGCAGGAGTACCTGCGCCGGGTCGGCGAGAGCGTGCTCGCGCACGTCGGCGCGATTCGGTCGTTGCAGCGAGCCGGGGCGGAGGCGTTCGACTACGGCAACGCGCTGCGCGGCCTCGCCTTCGAGCACGGTGACGCCGAGGCGTTCTCCTACCCCGGGTTCGTGCCCGCGTACGTCCGCCCGCTCTTCTGCGAGGGGAAGGGGCCGTTCCGCTGGGTCGCGCTCTCCGGCGACCCGCAGGACATCCACCGCACCGACGCGGCGATCCTCGAGCTGTTCGGGGAGCAGGAGCACATCGCCCGCTGGATCCGTCTGGCCGGCGAGAAGGTGCAGTTCCAGGGGCTGCCCGCCCGGATCTGCTGGCTCGGGTACGGCGAACGCCACCTCGCCGGGCTGCGCTTCAACGCGATGGTCGCCTCCGGGGAGCTGAAGGGGCCGATCGTCATCGGGCGCGACCACCTCGACACCGGATCGGTCGCCTCCCCCCAGCGCGAGACCGAGTCGATGCTCGACGGCTCCGACGCCGTCGCCGACTGGCCGCTGTTGAACGCCCTGCTCAACACGGCGTGTGGCGCGAGCTGGGTGTCGATCCACCAGGGCGGCGGCGTCGGGATGGGCAAGTCGATCCACGCCGGCCAGGTGATCGTCGCCGACGGGACGGCGGCGGCGGCGGAGCGGCTGCGCCGGGTGCTCACCGCCGATCCCGGGATCGGGGTCGTGCGCCACGCCGACGCCGGCTACGAGCGGGCGGTCGAGGTGGCGCAGGAGAACGGGATCCGGATGCCGATGCTCGACCCCGAGGACGCGTGAACCGCAACCGGGCAGCGCCGACGGTTCCCGGTCAGCTGAGCGTGACCAGCCGCCGCTCGCGCGCGCTCGCCCGCGCGGCCTCGAGCACCCGCAGCGTCTCGACGGCGTCGCGCGGATCGACCGGGGGCGGGCCGCCGCCGTCGAGCGCCTCGCGCAGGCGCGCGTAGAAGGTCTGCCAGGCGCCCCGGTCGGGACGGATCGGAACGCTGCGCTCCCCGGCGATCAACCGCGGCCGAGCGTGCTCGGGCTCGACGCCCCAGTCGTCGACGGTGTCGGGGCGCTCGCCCGCCCGCAGCCGCTCCTCCTGGGAGTCGAGCTCGCGCACGATGAGCGCCGCCTCGCTGCCGAGCACCCGCAGCCGGGGTCCGGGCGCGGCGGCGAGCGCCGACCCGTGCAGGTGGCTGATCGTGCCGCTTCGGTGGGTCAGCGCGAGGAACGCGTCATCGTCGCCCGGCGTCCCGCGGCGAGCGGCGATCTCGGCGTACACCGCTTCGACCGGGCCGAACAGCTGGAGCGCCTGGTCGACGAGGTGGCTGCCCAGGTCGAGCAGCACTCCCCCGCCCTGCAGGGGCGGCGTGGCCTCGCGCCACACCTCCGGTCGCGGGTGCCGGCGCCAGCGCTCGAAGCGCGACTCGTAGCGGTGGACGGTGCCGAGCGCCCCCTCGCGCATGAGGCGGGCGAGCGTCATGTGATCGGAATCCCAGCGTCGGTTCTGGAAGACGGTGAGCAGCACGCCACGCTGCTCGGCTCGCGCGACCAGCTGACTCGCCTCGCGGGAGCCGAGGCCGAGCGGCTTGTCGACGACGACCGCCAGGCCGCGTTCGATCGCCTCGGTGGCGAGGGGGGCGTGGCTGGCGTTCGGCGCGGCGACCACCACCGCGTCGAGCTCCCGGCCGGCCGACCACAGCTCCGCGGTGCTGTGATGCAGCGACGCGACGGGATGGTCGGCGCGCGCCTGCCGCCGCCGCGACGGATCGGAGGTGATGATCGCCGCCACCTCGAGCCCGGGCGTGGCGGTGATCAGCGGCCCGTGGAAGACGCGTCCGGCCAACCCGTAACCGATGATCGCGACCCGACGCTCCCCCATCTCGCAGGCGAGCATAACGCCGGCGCGCCGGGGGGGAAGCCCTGCCGGCGAAGCAGCGGCGAGCCGGCAGCAGCCTCAGGACGCCACAGCTGCGCTCGAGCGTGGCGGCGCACGGAGGTGGACGAGCCGGGCGACGGGCCGGGAGCCGGTAGGGTGTGGTGCTCACACCACGGGAGAACGAGGCGGCTCAGACGGATGCGCGCATCGCGGAGGAGAATGATCACGGGGGTCGCCCTGACCACGACCGCGGCCACACTCCTCGCCCCCGCCGCCGGGTGGGCCGTCCACACCGCCGGTCGGGAACCCCGCGCGAGCGCCTCGGCGGCCGACGCCACGTCGCTGCTGAACCGGGCGCTCGCCGACGCGCGCGCGAGCGGCTCCTTCCGGCAGGTGGTTCGCCAGTTCTACGGAACGCACAGCGGGACCCTCGACAACGACGTCGCCCTCACCGCGGGCCACCAGCTGATCACCTCCTCGGACGGCACCCGGGCCCAGGTTGAGGTCCTCGGACGGACCGCCTTCATCTCCGGCAACCCGTACGCGCTGCGGTCGTACTTCAAGTTCCCGGCCGGCGAGGCGACGGCGATCGGCGCGCACTGGGTGAGCATCCCGTCATCGAGCTCGGCCTTCAGCTCGCTCGCCTACGACGTCACCGTGCCGACGGCACTCACCGCCGTCGCCCCCTCCGGACGCCTGGCCGAGGGTCCGGCGGCGACGATCGGGGGTCAACGGGTGATCCCGATCGTCGGGAACGTCCCCGCCATCTACGGTGGGGGCAGCGGCCGCGACACGCTGTACGTCACGGCGGGCTCGCACCCGCTTCCGGTTCGCGCGGCGATCGAGGCGAGCCGGCCGCCCTACCCGAAGGTGTCGGTGACCGCGACGATGGGCGACTGGGGCGAGCGGGTCGCCGTGGCGGCGCCGACGAGCCCGCTGCCCGTCGCCCAGCTGCCGATGATCGCCCGCCAGCTGGCGCGGCTGGCCGTGCCGGGCGCGCGCGGCTACTACACCTTCACCGGTCCGCAGGGACTGCCGGCGACGGTGGGGCGACCGTGGGGCCGAGCCTGCCGGCCGGTCGTCTTCAGCTTCCGCCCGCAGGTCCCGGCCTGGGTGCGAAGCCAGGCCGAGCAGGTGATCGACGCCGCCCGCGCGCAGGGGATCGACGTCACGTTCGCCCGCAGCGGCGGCCGCTCCCCCGCGCGGCCGTTGTTCTACCGGGACGGTCAGAGCAGCGCGACCGTCGCCCGGGTGCCGATCACCGTCGCGACCAGTACGCCGCCGCGGCTCCCGAACGGAGCTCCCCAGCACAGCAGCATCGCCTGGCAGATGCGGACCGACCACAACCGACGCACCGCGGACCTGACCTGGATCGTCGCCACGCTCGAGCTGCGGACGCTCGCGGGCCAACCGCTCAGCGTCCGCCGCTCGATCCGGCAGCTGATCGCCTGGACGCAGGGGATCGGCCGGACGAGCCTCACCGCATCAGGGATCTACCAGGACACGGGGACCGACCACTTCACGCCGGCGGACATCGCGGCGATGCTCGACATGAGCGGCTGCGCCCGCCCGGGCACGCGGGTGATCGGCATCGCCGCCTGACACCCGCCCGGGCGCCGCCCACCGCGGACCGATGAACCGCTTTGCATCGGCGCAACGAGGGGGTACGCTCACGTCCGTTCATCTTCGGAAAGGGGAGTGCGTGTTCAGCATCGTTCGCACGTTCCGCGCCAGGACGGCGCTCGTCGTGTCCACCACGGCCGTGGCGGTCACCACGGCCATCGCCGCCGGTCCGGCGGGCGCGGCCGCCCCGCGAACCGGGCACGCGCACGGTCCGATCAGGGGGATCGTGCCGAGCCGCCAGTCGCACAACGGGCGCACCGGCAGCAGCACCTCGAGCAACCTGATCTACCACGGCGGCCCGGTGCTCGACCAGGGGAACACGGCCTACGCGATCTTCTGGTCGCCGTCGAACTGGAGCCAGCCGATCCCGGGGAGCTACCAGACGCTCATCACGAGGTACCTCACCGACGTGGCCGCCGCCACGCGGACCGGCACGAACACGAACACGAACGTGTACGACGCCGCGACGCAGTACGGCCCGACGACGAGTGGCACGACCCTCACGCACGCCGGGACGCTCTCGAACCTCACCACGTTCGGCGGTGCCTACCCCGACACGGCTCCGATCACGAACGACTGCCGTGACCGCGCCACGTCGGTGTGCGTGAGCGACGCGCAGATGGTCAAGCAGCTCACCGCCTTCACCCAGGCTCAGGGGCTGCCCCAGAACGGCAGCGCGATCTACTTCGTGTTCACCCCGAAGGGCGTGGGGAGCTGCTACGCGAACAACAGCTGCTCGTTCACGCAGTTCTGCGCGTACCACTCGAACTCCGGCGGGCTGCTCTACGCGAACATGCCGTTCGCGGACACCGTGCCGGCCGCGTGTGACGCCGGATTCCACCCCAACGCGAGCATCGACCCGAACGCCGACGCGACGATCAACGTGCTCAGCCATGAGCACAACGAGACGATCACCGACCCGCTCGGGAGCGCCTGGTACAACAGCAGCGGCTACGAGAACGGCGACCTCTGCGCCTGGAACTTCGGGGGGATCAGCGGGTCGAGCGCCTACAACCAGACGCTCAACGGCGACCACTACGCGCTTCAGCAGGAGTGGTCGAACGCCCACAACGGCGGCAAGGGAGCCTGCGTTCTGCAGGGCCTGTGAGGCGCGGGGGCACCTCGTCGAGAGGCGCCTGAACGGCCGCCCGGGTCGCGTCCCCGGGCGGCCGAGACCCCGCCGACGGCAGCGAGCCGGCCGCAGCCCGCGCCGATCGGTCGGCCGCAGCGCACGAGCCGGTGGGGCTTCCGGGCGGACGCCGCCGGTCACTCTCAGGTCGGTGAGTTGTCCGCGGCCCCCGTCGTGGGGGTCTGGCCCTCGAGCGCGCCGGTGGTCAGGGGCTGTGCCAGCTGAACTGTCGACTCCAGGGAATCTGTCCGTAGAACGCGAGGGTCGCGTCGTTGCCGATGTTCTTCCACTGTGTCTCGGGGTACAGCGGGTGCTCGATCTCAGTCGTCTTGCCGGTGGCCGGGTCGACGAGCCAGAGTCCGTCGCCGCTGACATACAGGAGGCTCGTGCCGTTGCGTGACCAGGTTGGCAGTGAGGATCCACGGAGCTGGCCGATCCGCCGGGTCTGGTTGGTGCGGGTGTTCCAGACGTAGAGCTCGTGGGCCTGGTACCAGGCGAGGTCTGGCCCGGCGGCGGCACGGTAGGCGGGCGCCTTCACGTAGGCCAGAAGGGTTCCGGTCGGTGACCAGGCGGGGTCGAGCGATACGGCTGAGCCGCGGCCGGTGGCGGGCGCGCCGAAACATGGGTTGCAGGGCAGCGGCTGGCCGGTCCAGGTGCTGGCGCCAGGAATGGGTGCGCACCTGAACGTTGACGGTGAGCAGTTCTCAACGGTTTTACCGAGCGCGTACTCACGCCCTGCCGAGCTGGTGCTGGCGACGACACTGAGCCTGCCGGCGGGACCGCTGCTGACGGCGTCGGTGGTTCCGTCCGAGAGCGTGTGTGTGATCACGCGCGGCCGCGCACCTGAGGTGCGCAGGACGGCCAATGGCGTCGCGTCGGAGTTGTGGTCCATGCCGGAGGTGACGACCCAGAACGCCAACCCCCATTTGGGCCACCAGCCCGCGAGATCGGCGATCGTCTGCTTGGCCAGGCAGTGCGGTCCGCAGCCCGGCGCGCCAGCGAAATGCTGGGTGTTGGCGATCGAGAACCACCGCCTCGGCCGGGCACCCCGCCTCACAGGGACATCGAGGATCTGTGTCCCGGACTCCGGGTCGGGGCTGTAGGTCGACATCGCCAGCGACCGGCCGTCCGGTGCCCACACCGCGGAGCGGATCGCGCCGTGGCGCATCATCGCCGCTTCGCCGCCGCGCGTGAACAGGGCCCGGGCGTGCCCGGGTGGCGAGATCACATCAAGTGCGGTCGGCGAGTCGTAGGGAACATGCGTCGACTCGCCCGCCGTCACCGCCACCAAATCGGTGTCCGGGCTCCAACCGATGAACTGATTGACCGCGAGGCCTCGCACCCGGTGCACGCCGGTGCCGTCACCATGGGCGATCCACAGCTCGAACGGGCCGTATGCGCTCCGCCCACTCCTGGCGAGGTAGGCCAGCCAGCGCCCATCGTGGGAGAACACCGGAGAGGACGGCGTATACCCGCCGGGAGTTGGCAGCCGTCGCAGCGTTCCAGCGCGACCGTCCAGAACCCACACCCTTCCGCGCGATATGAACGCGAGCTCACCGTGCCCAGTGAACGCATGGAGGTTCACGAATGGATGCGTTCCGGTCTCGGCGATCATGGCGCCCGACCCGCCCGCGACAACGTCGTCGAGGGCCGCGCCGACCACGAGCAGCGTCACCAGTGCCGCCGACCAGCGGGCACGGCGCCGCCGGGTCCGTCGACGAGCCTCGCGGATCAGCGCCTCGGCGTCGCTCGCGAGCGGATCGGAGGAAGCCGAGGGCGCGCCGGGATGAAGCAGCGTCACGGGAGGCTCTCGATCAGCCGCACGAGCTCGTCGCGACGGTATCCATGGCCGCGGGCCAGGTCGACCAGCTCGAGCGCCTTTGCGGTCAGGGCGGCGCGCTCCGGGGTGCCGGTGACGGTCACCCCGCGGCCACGGCGGAACTCAAGCAGTCCCTCATCGCGCAACAACCGCAGCGCGCGCAGCACGGTGTTCGAGTTCACGCCCAGTTCCGCTGCGAGGTCCTTCGCGGGCGGCAGCCGCTCACCGGGCGCTGCTTCACCGTCCAGGATCGCACGGCGGATTTCGGCAGCGACCTGCTCAAACACCGCTGTCGACTCTTCGCGATCAACCCTCACCAGGACACCACCCGAGCGCTGGCGGCGAGCACCGGGTTCACAGCGACCGGCCCGGCCTCGCCGTTGCGGCAGGCTCGGACGGTGCCAGGATGGCAAGGATCATGGTGATAGTCAGACTATCACCATGCGCCGATCCTCGACAAGGACACCGTCATCGCCGCCGCCGAGTGCCTAGCCAACGGCGGCAAAGGACGTGCTGTACCTCCAGTGACGGCCGCCGTCGGTGGAGACGTACTGCCAGGTCACGACCGGGTTGAGTTGCTGGTTGGAGACCGAGTCCTGGACGAAGGCGACCAGTCCGTGGGCCCCGGGCACGACGGCTGTCACGACCTCGCCGAGGGCTGTCTCCCACCACGTACGCCCCGCGTCGGTGCTGACGTCAACCACAGAGGAGCCGTACGCGAACTCTGTCCGCTGCGAGACGAGCCCGACGTAGCTGACGGCCTCAGCGCCATCCGCCGCGTCGACATGCAGTTGCGGGCCGTCGATCGTCCATGTCCTTCCGCCGTCGGTGGTACGAGCAGGAAGCGTTTCGCCGTAGTGGTTGCCGGCCAGCGCGAAACCGACTCGCGCGTTCGCGAAAACTCGGTCGCCGGTCAGCTCAGAGGCCGGTATGCGAGCGCCAAATCTCGGGACGGGAAAGCCAGCACGGGGACGCAGTCGCCGGGCCGTGATCTCGGACTGGGGCTTCGGTCCGGCAGCGGCGCGAGCGGTCCGCGCCAGGGTTGTACCGGAGCCAATCGCCAACACGCCAATGCTCGCAACCACGCTGCTCACAATCGCGATCCGCCGACGATACGCCGGCAGATCGGCTCTGTCCCCGATGGCCCCATGCCGATTCATTCTGTTCCTAATTGCAGCACCTCAGACCGACGTGACCTTCAGCAGGGAACTGCGGCGGTCCGGCACCGAGAGGTTGGCGCTGTCCGGCCCGAAACGGTCCTCGGGTCCCCTGGACCCGAGCGGCGGCCGGCCACATCGGCGAGCCATCTGATGTCCAATCGTCATGCCCAGCCCCGGGATTCCTGGTGGGCCACGACCCTGGGCGGCTCGTGAACGGCGCCGCTTGCAGCGTCGCTTGAACGAACGGGAGCGACGGGGCTCGAACCCGCGACCTCCGGCGTGACAGGCCGGCGCTCTAACCAACTGAGCTACGCCCCCAGGCGTCCCGCCAGTATGGCAAGCCCGCGCAGTTTTCGCCGTGCGCAACTTTCGCCACCGACGATGTGCTTAAGGCACGTACCTTCTCCGCTGCGCCGGACTCTTCCCGGCCGTGAGGACGGCGTGGGAGAGGGCCGAGCGAGGACCCGCGCAGGTTGGGTCCTCGCTCGGGTTAAGCCTCGAGCTTCCGGCCGATGCCTCGAGCTTCGGGGCCGGCCCGGACCTCGGCCGGCGGCCTGGCGACGGCTCAGAGCGTCGGCGGGGTCCATCCCCCGAACACCGCCTCGAGCTCGAGCGCGATCGCGATATTCAGATGGTCGCAGCCGTGCGCCGCCGCGACCTGCACACCGACCGGCAGCCCGCGTGAGCTGAGACCGAGCGGCACCTCGGTGACCGGCACCCCGGCGAGGTTGAAGATCGACGCCGGAGTGGTGAGCCACGGACGCCCGTACGTCCGACGGTGCGCGGGCGCCAGGAAGAGCTGCGCGGGGTGCAGCAGGACACCATCCCCGATCGCCTCGGTCAGCTCGTCCGCGAGCGCTCGGCTGCGGTCGAGCAGCTCCGCTTGGCTGGGTCCTCTCGAGGGGAGCGCCTCGGCGAGCACGGTCAGGCGGGTCGGCAGTGTGTGCTGCCCACGGCCGAAGAGGAGCGCCAGGAGGCTGGTGCTCGACTCGCCCGCCTCACGGAGGAGCGCGCCCACCCGGGTCGCCTCCGTGCCGGTGTTCTGCAGCGCAGCCAGGAAGGGGAGCAGGGCACTGCGCCAACTCGGCAGGCTGATCCGGCGGATCCGGGCGCCGGCCGAGGCGAGCGCGCCGACGGCGCGCTCCCGTGCATCGCGCAGCTCCCGAGCCATCGGACGGTAGGAGCTGTCCTCGACCACGGTGACCTGGAGCCCGTCGAGTGAGACCGACGCCGGATCGCCCAGCTCCATCGCCACCACCTGCGGATCCCATCCATCGGGACCGGCCATCGTCCTCAGCAGGGGGAGCAGGTCCTCGGCGCGCCGCGCGATCGGGCCGATCGCCAGCAGACGCTCCGCCTCACCGGCGCTCGTGGGCCACATCCCCGTGTTCGGCACAAGCCCAGCCGACGGCTTGTGCCCGAAGACCCCGCAGAACAGTGCGGGCACGCGGATCGACCCACCGATGTCGGCGGCCACCCCAAAGACCGACCCTCCCGACCCCACGGCCGCCCCCTCACCGCCCGATGAGCCGCCCGCCGTGCGCGTGAGATCGTAGGGATTGTTCGTCCGCCCGTAGACCGGATTCTCCGACTCGAGCCAGAGCGTCAGCTCGGAGGTGTTCGTCACCCCGACCGGGATCGCTCCCGCTTCGACGAGACGCTTGACCACGGGCGCGCTCTGCGTCGCACGGCGCTCTCGGCGGGCGAGGACACCGGCGCTCTGCGGCATCCCCTCGACCGCGATCGACTCCTTGACCGTGAACGGGACGCCGGTCAGCGGCGGCAGGTCATCGAGCGCTCCACCCCGCAGTGACGTTCCGGCGATCCGCTGATCGATCGCCCGCGCCTGCTCTCTCGCCAGCGCGAACCGATCGGCCACCACGGCGTTCAGTCGGGCGCGGGAGCGTTCCAGCACCTCGAGGTGCGCCTCAAGGACCTCGGTGGCGGTGAGTTCCCGACGGCGGATGGCGGCCGCCAGCGCGACCGCCGACTGTTCCGTCACGGGGCGCACGATCCACCCAGGGTCAGCACTGCACTCCGTTCATGGCCATGTCGATGCGAGGCTAGCGGTTGACCGGTCCTCCGAAGAGAGTTTGCTGCCGCCGTCCCGCGGCCGCGGTGGCCAGCCCGGCCGGAGCCCGCCGGTAGACTCGTGGGCAGGAGGCACGCATCCGACGCGCTGTCAGACCTGCTCCTGGCCGGGGAGGGCCTGTGGGACAAGCCGGATGACCCCCACTCCGCTAACCAGAGAGAGGTACAGATTGTCTCTTCGTGCACTGCGGCGGTCCCTGATCGCCGCGTCCGCTGCCGTGGCGGTGGCCGGGAGTCTCGCGGCCGCCTCGGGAGCGTCCGGGGCATCGATCCCCACCGGTTCGCCGACGGACTCCGGTGGCGCGTCGCTCTACGGACTGTTGAATCAGACGGACACCGCCCTGGTTCGGGCCGAGGACCTGATCGCCCTCGAGAACGGCATCCTGCTCGGCAACGGACAGGCGCCGATCGATGCCAACTTCACCACCGCGTTCACGACCGCCACCAGCCTCAACGCGAGCAACGTCGCCGAGATCGGTGCCGACATCGCGAGCTCGGCCAACACAGCCAACCTTGCGTTCGGAACCTGCGTCTCCACCTACCTCGCGGCAGCGAGCCTTCCGCCGACGCCGGCGAACGTGACCGCGGGAGCGAGCCACTGCAACGCGGCGCCGGCCGATCTCAGCGCAGCGACGACCGAATTCACCGGCACGACCCAGCCCGGTGTCGCCGCGGCGACCGCGAGCTGGGCGGGACTGAACGGCCTCATCGCCGCGGCCACCGCCGACCCCACCGACTTTCCCGGTGGACTGTTCACGGTGGATGGTGACGTCAGCGTCAGCTCGAGCGCGAAGGTGACGGGCGTCGGGCAGCCCGTGGCCTACACCGCCTCCTTCGGGGTGAGCGGCGCGGCGGCCAGTGGCTTCGTGATTCCGTCCGGCTTCACGCTCACGTTCCCGGCTGACTTCACGATCCACGCCGCGCTCATCGCGGACGAGATCCAGGCCTCGCAGGTGGCAAACCCGCCCGCCACCGACGCGATCGGCACCGCCACCGTCACCTCGCCGGCGATCGCCGCGCTGCTCCCGGGCAGCAGGGGCGTCGACACCGGCGGACAGGTCTTCGTCGTCCAGGGTGCGAGCCTCATCCAGCCCCGGTTCGAGGTCTACCTCGGTCATGGGGACTACGTGCTCGGGACCCCCACGGGCGCGAGCTTCCCACTGACGATCGCGTTCGGCGAGCCGATCGTCGGCGGCCAGCCCACGCCGCTGCCCGTCGCACGGGTCACCCTGAACTTCCCGGCGGCGACCTCACCGCTGCAGGCCAAGAGCTGCACCAACCTCGGCACGCTCGAGGGAACGATGACCGATTCCGTCAGCACCCTCGCCGCCACGTCCTTCGGGGACACCACCGACAGCGGCGCGCTCCCGATGGCCGCCACGCCGACGCGCGTGACGAACGCCTGCGCCGCCGCGGTGCGGAACACCGCCACGGGCTCGATGGGCCGGCTCACCACCTCCTCGCCGACGCTGACGCTGCGGGTCAGGACCGCGAGGGCGTTCTCGACCGTCGCCGTCGGGCTGCCTCGCGGCCTTCACTTCGTGACGTCGAAGCGGGTCGCCGGGGAGGTTCGGGTGGCCGGGGCCAGGATCAGGTCCGTCCGCATCGCCCGGGGCAGGCTCGTGCTCGTGTTCAGGCGGGCGGTGAGGACTGCCACGATCCGGACGGGTCGCTCCCTGATCAACGAGTCCGCCGCGCTGATCAGGTCGATCAGGCGCCACCGGACCAGGCGACTGATCGTCAGCGTTCACGCAGGCGTCGCCCTGCGGGCCGTGGTCAGGGCCTGAGGGCCCCGACCGGCCCGGCTCAGCGGCAGCCCGCCGTCGCCTGACCGAGCGGCGGCGGGCTCGGCGCGCTGGCGGCGCACAACGCGCACCGCTCGCCAACCCCGCCGTCGCGCGCCAGGCGCCGGAGCAGCCGATCGTTGTCTCGCCACGCGCGGTTGAGGTGGCGGGCGACGACGATCGCGGCCACCGTCCCAGCGCCCGCGGCCAGCAGCGCGGCGGCGGCGCTCTCGGCGCTCGCTCCGCTCGTCCACATGTCGTCGACGAGCAGCACCGCCTCACCATCCAGCCGTCGCGTCGCCTGGTAGCGCGCCGGATCGAACACGCGGGGAATGGCGGGACCGGCGGAGCGGACGAGCAGTCGCTCGTAGCGCGCGCGGGTGTGCCGCACCTCCGACCCGAGGATGCGCCGCAGGGGATGGTGCAGGTCGCGCAGCGGGTCAGCGGAGGGCACCGTCGTCACGATCTGAAACGTCGCGACGGAGGCGGCGGCGGCGACGCATCGCTCGTGCGAGGCGAGCATCGTCTCGCAGATCCGGCTGAGCTGCGAGACCGCCCCCGTGACGGACGGGTCGGCGTCGCGCTTGTAGGCGAGGATGACGTGGTGCAGCCACTCGCCGCCGACGCTGTAGAACCTCGGCAGCACCGCGGCGAGGTGCTGCTCATTGGCCCGACAGGCCCGGCAGAGGCCGGCGGCGCCGGTGAGGTTCAGGCAGCGCGGGCAGCTGTCGGGCCCGTGGCGGGGCGTGAGCGGCGGCTCAGCTGCGGAACGCGGCAACCACATCCTCGGGCTCCCTCGCGACGACGACACCCGCGTTCTCGGCCAGTTCCACCGCCCAGGCGGACCGTAGGACGGGCGCCATCAACACGACCGCCCGCCCCTGAGCCAGCGCGTGGCGGGCCTGAATCCGGGTACCGCTGTGCTCGCCGGCGTCGATGATCACGCTCCCGAGCGTGAGGCCCGACATGACGGCGTTCCGCGCCGGAAAGCTGCTCCGGGTCGGCAGCGCGTCCGGCCAGAACTGAGACACGAGCGCGCCTCGCCGCGCGATCTCCGCCTGCAGCTCGGCGTGCTCCAGCGGATAGACCCGCTCCAGACCCGTGCCGAGCACCGCAACCGTTCGTGCCGCTGGGAGCTCCGCAGACTCGAGGTCGAGGATCGCGCGGTGGGCGATCGCGTCGATCCCGGCGGCCAGCCCTGAGACGATCGTGTAGCCGGCGTGTGCGAGCGCCCGCGCGACGGCGCCCGCCAGGATCCGCCCGCCGTCGCTCGGTTCGCGGGTTCCGATGATCGACACCGCCCGACGATCGATCGCGGCGAGGCTCCCCTGCACGAAGAGCAGGGGCGGCCGGTTCTCGACGACGCGCAGATTGTCCGGGTAGTCCGAGCTCGACAGTGGAATGGTCCGGAACCCCCGAGCCGACCAGCGATCTAGCGCGCGCTGTGCCTCGGCCAGCGCCTCGTAGGAGAGCAACCCGAGCTGCTGCTCGAGCATCGCCAGCGCCGACACCCGGGCCGCCCCTCGCTGCCGCACGGCGAGCACGTAGTTGGTCCACGCCCGGCCACCCTCGCGGAGCAGGGCCACCAGGGCGGCCGTCTCTACCTGCTGATGGTCAGGCGTCAGTCGGTGAAGTCCGATGGGTCCGGATCCGCCGGAGTGACCTTCGTGACCGTGGCCGCCGCTGGAACGGGTTGACTGACGGGCGCTGCGACAGGTGGTTCCGCCGTGGCCGGGGCCAGCGGCTCCGGCACGAGGGATGCCGCGGACCCCTCCGGCGGCTGGCTGGGCTCGTCGAGCGCGTCGCGGAAGACGCCCCGGGCCTCGTCCTGAACGCCCTGGAGCCCGGAGCGGAAGTCCCGCAGGCCGCGACCCAGCGAGCGTCCCACCTCGGGAAGCCGCTTCGGGCCGAGCACGATGAGAGCCACCACGAGGATCAGGAGCAGATGGGTCGGCTGAACGATGTCCCCGAGCATTGCTGCCCAGGATATCGGCCGAGGCGCATTCACTCATGAGTTTCTCCGAGGCAACGGCGGCCGCTGCGTCCCTGCCGGCTCCGCAGGGACGCAGCATCGGCCCACCCGTTCGCGACTCGGCTGGCCCGGTCAGCTGACCCTCCGGGTCAACGTGCGGCTTCGGGCGCCCAGGAACGGCCAACCCGGGTTGAGCCTCGACTGCACGACGAGCCAGAGGCGGTACGTCAGGCCGCGGGTTGCCCGTGGCATCGTGATCGAGTACCGATAGCGACCGGTCGCATCGGTGTGCACGGTGCCCAACTGCTGGCTTCCCGGGTATCCGACGATCGCGCCCTCCACGGTGATGTTGATCCCCCGCGCCGGGACGTGTCCTCCCGTGACACGACCGCTGATCGTCAGCCGCCCGCCCGGGGGCGCGGGCGAGGTGTGGATGAGCACGCGCCCGAGGAACCGCTCGTCGACGTGCGCCACCGCGGCGCGCGTTCGTCTCGTGCCGGCGTAGGTGACGAACAGGCGCCTGGAGGCGCCTCCCGCCACCCTCGCCCGGTAGCTGCCCGCACGGCCCGTGCGCGTGCGGCCGAGCAACACGGGCCGGGCGTGGCCGATCTGCCCCCAGACCCGAATCACGGCGCCTGGGATCGGCCGGTTGTGGTGGCGCAGATCGCGAAGGGTGCCGGTGATGATCAGCGCCGCTCCGTACCGGACGCTCACGACGGCGCCTCCCTCCGGGCCGCGCCGGTCCCGTGCGCTCCCGGCCCCAAGGTGGCGCCTGGGGGTGCCGGCGGCCCGGGCGGGCCGGGTGCCGACACCCCGTTGACCGTGCCTGGGCCGGAGCACGGAGCCAACTCCGGGCATGTCGGTGCTCGTGTTGGGCACGTCGGCCTGCAGCGCCGGCGGGACGGCGGCGTCCACCGCGCCGGACGCCGCTCCGGCGCGCAGCGTCAACGCCGTGCTGTCGCGCAGCGGCAGCTGCCAGACGGTCGTTCTGCCCTGTGGTCCAGCGGTGATGTCCGCGGTGTTCCCGGCGATGTCGCCGGCCCGAGCGTCGAACCGGTAGAGGCCGGCCGGGACGTCCGCGTCATCCAGGTTGACCTCGTAGACGTGCGCCCTCCCGGGCACCGCCTGGGCGAGCCCGAGGCCATACACCTCGCCGGTGCCGGTGTTGGTGGCGTACACCCGGACGGCCCCGACCCCGGACGCGAGCGAGCCGCCCGGATCGTCGACCGTCAACCGGATGTCATCGGGAGCGCGCACCGAGAGCCGGTTGAACTCCCCGGCTGGCGGGGTGTCGTCCTCCTCGAACTGGTAGGAGCCCAGCTGGTAGACGTTCGAAGCGGCGTCCGTCGCCGTGCAGCTCAGCTGCCCTCCGGGCGGGGGGACGGTGATCGTGATCTGCTCACCGCCGGCCGCGTCCGTGTTCGCGCCGTTCCGGGGCCAGTGGCCGGTGAGCGCGCCGGTGCAGGAGATCGCCTCCACCGGCGCCTGGTCCGAGGGCAGGTTCGCGGTGATCCTCACCGCGCTGGGCGTCCGGTACCAGGCGCTCTGCGAGGGCCCGTTCGAGAACGGGTCCGCGCCGTCATCCACCAGCGGAGAGCTCCCGTGGCTGGTCAGCGCGCACCGCGAGTTGGGGCAGTCGCTCGTCGGGTTGGCGACGTTGACGGTCTCAGCGAACGGCTGCCCTCTGGTGCCGGCCACCGTCGTCGGCACGCAGGAGATCCGGTTCGCGCCGTTCGCCGTGAGCTGGAAGGACGTCGCGTACCCGGCCGTCAGCGGGGGCGTGTCGACCGGCTGCCCGTTCACCGTGCAGGAGATCGTCGCCACCCCCGAGAGCAGCTCCGCCTGATCTGTGACGGTGTTCATCTCTGCACCCGTCACGACGACGGTCGGCGTCCCGGGCACCCATTGGCCGCCTGCGGGCGCGCCGCTGAAGGTGACCGTCGGGATGTCGGTGTCGATCGCGATCCGGAACGTTGCCGGATCACCCTGATCGGTTTCGTTCGTGCGCGAGACGGCATAGCAGCTCACCACGTGGGGCAGGCCCGGGCCGGCGCTGTTCCCGGTGACGGTCAGCTCGTCGTTGCCGGTGAGGTTCGCCGGTTGCCCGTCGAGCGTGCATGCGAGGCTGGCCAGGCCGCTGAGTCCAACGACCGGCACGACGGTCACCACCTGTGACGCGTTGGTCCAGCTCCCCGCGTGATAACCAGGGTCCTGGAAGGTGAACGACGGCACCGTCGCGTCGACGTGGAATGTGGTGGTGACATTGCCGGCCAGGCTGCCGTTGGCATCACCGTTGGTGGCCGTGCAGGACACGGCGTCGCTCCCGTTGACCGCCGTCGGGACCGTCCACACCGTGAGTCCGGCCCCCGTCACCGCACCGGAGGTGAGAATCGGAGTGACCGGGGTACCGTTGTCGGCGCAGGAGAGAGCTGAGAGCCCGGATGGCCCCACGACGACGTCAAGCGTCTCCGCGGTCTGCGAGGTCCAGCCGCTCGGAGCGTTGCTCCACGTGAGCTGCGGAGCGGCATCGTCGATGTTGACGTCGCTCGCCGTCGCCACGACGGGGGCTCCCGTTGGCGAGAAGCCCTGACTCTCGTAGTTGCCCGGATTCGAGGCCTCGAGCGACGGCGCGTAGGTTCCGGAGGCGAGCCCGGCGGGCAGTGTCCATGTCGCCCGGTCCGTCGACCCCGCCCAGCACGGGTCGGTGCCGAACTGAAACTCCTGGCCGATCACGCCGCCGACATCGGTCACGGCGGGGTTCCCGTTGCCCAGCGGGCCACTGGCGGCACTGCTGGGACCGCTCACGCTCGCGGACATCGAGCAGACCCCGGCGGGATCATCGGCCGAGACGTTCAGCGCCAGGCCCCCGTCGTCGGTCTGATACCAGCTCGACCCACTGACCGCCGTGTTCCAGCTCGCCGTACCGGAGGGGCGACTCAGCGAGTCGTCAAAGTGCCCCGACAGGTTCGTGACGGCGAAGCTCGCCGAGTCGCTGTTGGAGCAGTTCGTGTCGCTGGCGCACCAGATCTCGAGCTTGAGGACCTGGAAGTCGCTCTGCGGGTTCTGGGACGTGTTGGTCGACTCCATTTCCGAGCTGGCGGACGTCCAGCTGCTCGTGGTCCCCGACGAGTCGCATCCACCGGCAACGCCGCCCGGTCCCGTCGCGCCCGCCTTGACCTGTGCACCGTTGGCGATCCACGTGGGCGGCGTCTCTTCGCTCACCGAACAGTCATTGGTGAGGGGAAAGTTCACGTCACCGGGCACGCTCCCGCCGGATCCCGTGAACCCAGCCGACAGCCCACCGGTCGAGTCCGCGTCCGACACGACAAAGCTCGCCGTGGTGTAGGCGAACCCGCCGAACTGGACACCGTTTGGTGCGGTCCACGATTCTGACCTGAGAACAGTATTAGCGCTGTACGCCTGTGCGCTGACCGCGTCGTAGACCTGCCCCGCCGAGAGGAGCCCGTTGTAGCTGTTTGCTCGCGCGATGGGCGACTCCATGCCCAGCACCACGACGAGCCAGATCAGTAGTGCCAGGCGAAGCGTGCGTTTAGGGACGTCGCCACCTCGTCGCGGCAGTATCGGATGCATTCCGTGCATTTCGACTGAGAATCCCTTCTCATGAGTGTTTAGTGTCGGATAGTCGTGGGACCTGAATGGGGAAGGAGGGCGAACCACGTGATCCCTCACTCAAGACGGCCCGCTCTCAGAGAGAGCAGGCACCACCGTTCGTGATACTGGGCGTGCACCCGGGGTTGGACCGTGCGGGGGCGGGCGCAGCGGACCCGCCGGGCGTGGTGGAGGTAGCAGCGACTGGAGGGACGGAGCCGGCGGTCGAGGACGTCCCGGTCGAGGCGACGTTGCCGCTCGCATCGGGTGCGCTCGTGTGCTCCGATCCGGTCGGCGCTCGGTCTGCGCCGGCGGACGTGCTCGCGCTCGACGGTGGGGAGGGCCGCGGGGCGACCGGCAAGGGCGAGGACGGCCGACGCGTCCGCCGCACTCCTCTGCGGTCGATGCGCCGCACGGAGCGTCGATGCGGCCGCGATGCGGGGGTCGACGAGGCTGACGCCGATGTCCTCGTGCGGTCGGCGACGGTGGGGGTCAGTGTGATGTTCCGGGTCCCTGGCTTGCCTGATGTCGTCCGTCCGGCCCGCGACCGGGGCGGGGACGCCGACCGAGCACCGCTCGCGGAGCGCACCCGCGTTCCCTGCTGGAGCAGTCCCGCCGCGGCAGCCAGAACGACGATCACGACCACCAGCGGCGCCGCGACTCGCACGCCGATCCGCCGGCGGGCCGCTCGACGTCTGGGTCCCGACGCCCGCTCCGCGCCCATCCTGGCGCCGGGAAGGCTCCGACCGGGACGACCGATCCGCGGACCGGCGTCCAGGGGCTCGGCAGGCCGCCCGCTCCCACCCCGGCTCGGGGACGGGTTGACCGCGTGGCCCGGGGCGCGAAGGGGCGGCTCCTCACCGCCCCAGAAGGCGCTCCCGTCCACACCAACGAGGCCGTCCTCGCCCACGAGCGCGTCCTCATCCGCCGGCGCACCGACGCCCCCGAGGGCATCGTCGCCGATCAGGGCGTCCGCGTGGGCGGGTTCGGGATCGGACGGCGCCGAGCCGCCCAGGATCGGGACGAGCTCATCCACCTCGCCGTACCAGCTGCCCGGAAAGGGGACGACATTGTGGCGTCCCCCCTCCGGCTCATGTCCTGCGCTCCCATCCGTGGGATCCCATCCGTGATCCGACATGTGCTCCTCCAGAGCATCGTCTGTACGTCCGTCCGTGTCCGTACAGTTCTAGCATAGCTTCAATTAGGTTCAAATAGACTTGTATCGGTCCAGTAGAATCAATCGAGATGAATGACGTACCGTTCGAAGAGTCGTTCCTGACCGTCGCCGAGGTCGCGGACGTGCTGCGGCTGAATCCGCAGACGGTGCGCAACTGGATTGACGCGGGGTCGTTGCCGGCCGTCCGGATCGGGCGACGGGTGCGGATCAAGAAGTCCGACCTCGACCGAATCGTGGACGACGGCTACCAGGGTGCTCCCCTTCCTGCGTCGGCAGGTTCCGGGCCGAACGCGACCGACTTCTGGGGCGGCGAGCCGGTGGGTGCCGCGGAACCCGTCGCTGAGCAGGGATTCCGTGACATGGGCCGCTCGGAGCGCGTGACGAGCGCTGGACATTTGGCCGACTCCGGCGATCAGATCGAGGCCGGACGCCCCACCCCGGAGGAGGCGGCGTGAGCTTCGGAGACGAACTGGAGCGCGAGCGCGAGCGGGTGATGCGACTCGTCCGGCACGCGAGTGTGAGCTGGGCGGAGGCGATGCGCGCCCACAAGCTCGCCCCACCGGACGATGGCTTCGCCGGCCGGCTGCAGCGGCTCTCGGAGGCGGCCGCCGCCGAGCAGCTCGCCTGGCAGCAGGCCGACCAGGCGGGCCTGCGGTGGCGCCCGGTCCCGGGAGCGGCTCAGGCCGAACCTCCGTACGAGCTTCGTCCCGGCACCGGGCGGCGGGGACCTGAGGATCTCTGGCTGCGCTTCGACGAGGCGGTGGCCACGATGAACCGGGCGATCGGAGGGACCGACGCCGTGGCGGTCGCCGCCGCCTTCGGCGGCATCGCCTCCGCCGCCGCGGAGCTGGCCCGCGCCATCGCCGATGAGGACGAGATCCGGCGGGAGGCGCGGGAGCTCGCCCGCGCTCGCAGCGCCGCCTGAGGGCGCTGAGCGGCACCTGAGGTCAGCGCCGAACGCGGGCTCGTGGTCAGCGCCGAACGCGGCGGACCCTCAGGCGCGCAGCTCGGCGAGGGTCGTCATGACCGCCTCGTAGACCCCTGCCCCGTGCCCGGCCGAGGTCACCCGCACGTTCCCGTACCGGCCGATGTCGGCGGTGAGGGTCGGATCCTGGTCGATCGCGTTGGCCATCAGCCAGAACGTGCTCACCACCTGGGCGGCCTCCATGTCCTCGCGCGAGTCGCCGCAGGCGATGCACTCCTCCGGGCGGTAGCCGCGGTTCTGCATGTGGCGGGCGACGCCGCGGGCCTTGGAGGCCGGGCCGGGGATCAGGTGGTAGCAGTGGACCCGCTCCACGTCGATCGTCCACCCGGGCCCGGGGGAGGTGTCCCCATGACCGGAGATCACCCCGTTGTCCACGAGCCGCAGCCAACCGAGACCCGCGTCCTCGAGGACCGCGCTCGCCTCATCCGCGTGCACGTGCCCCCGAAAGACGTGCGAGACCTCGCGCCCCACGGACCACGGCGTGTGGTACTCAAGCCGCCCCGGGAAGGTGTCGAGCAGGAGCTGCGGTGCGCCCGTGTCCTCGATCTGCTCGAAGATCGTGCCGCGCTCCTCCGACGGCACGAGATCACCGGTCAGCCACTCATGCTCCCCGTCGATGACGATCCCGCATCCGAGCTCGAAGATGTAGGAGCGCTGGCCGAGCAGACGCATCAGCTCATCGACGCCGCGCTCGCCCCGGCCGGTGTAGATCACGACCTCGACGTCCGCCCGATGGCAGGCCTGGAGGACCCGCGCGCCCTCCATCGAGAAGCCGCCGTCGGAGGCGCGAAAGAGCGAGCCGCGAGGACCGAGAAGGGTCCCGTCGAGGTCCACGTAGACGGCACGAAGCATCCCGCCGACCGTAGCAATCAGCCCGCAAGGAGCGCGCGGCGCATCCCGGCGCCGCTGGAACCGGCCCACGACGCGGCCATACTCAACGGGTGGGCACCAGCCGAACCGAGATCGAGCCCTGGGACGCGCTCCTGCGGGCGGGACAGGAGGACGGGCGGCTCGTCCACGACCGCTCCTCGCTCTCCCAGCCGCCGCTCCTGGTGCCGATCCCCGACGAGCTCGACCCGCGTGTCCACGACGCCCTCCAGCGCGCCGGGATCGACGCGCTCTACCAGCACCAGCGCGACGCGCTGCTGAGCGCCTTCGACGCCCCGACGATCGTGACCACCGGCACCGCGTCGGGCAAGTCGCTCTGCTTTCAGCTGCCGACGCTCGAGGTCCTCGTCACCGACCCGGCGGCCCGGGCGCTCTACCTGTACCCGACCAAGGCGCTCGCCCAGGACCAGGCCCGTGCCCTGCACGCCTTCGGACTGACGCGACAGGTCCGCCCGGCGATCTACGACGGGGACACGCCGTCCCAGGAGCGGCCGGCGATCCGCCGCCGTTCGAACCTCGTGATCACCAACCCGGACATGCTCCACGTCGGCATCCTGCCCCGCCACGCCGCCTGGGGCGATCTCTTCGCCAACCTCGCCGTGGTCGTGGTCGACGAGGCGCACGTCTACCGCGGCGTCTTCGGCTCGCACGTCGCGGGCGTCCTGCGCCGGCTCCGTCGCGCCGCCGCCCTGTACGGCTCGGCCCCCCGCTTCCTCCTCGCCAGCGCGACGATCGCCAACCCGGTCGATCTCGCCACCGGGCTCACCGGGCTGGCCGAGATCAACCTCGTCGACACCGACACGGCGCCGGTCGCCGCCCGTCGGGTCGCGGTCTGGAATCCGCCGCTGCTCGACGAGCAGCTCGGCGTCCGCGCCTCGGCCCTGGCCGAGGCCGCCGAGCTCTTCGCGGAGCTCATCACCGCCGGGGCACGGACGATCTGTTTCATGAAGTCGCGCAAGGGGGTCGAGCTGATCCTGCGGATGGCCGCCGACCGCCTGGAGCCCGAGCTGGCGGAGCGGATCGCCCCGTACCGCGCCGGGTACACGCCACAGCAGCGCCACCAGATCGAGGCGCGGCTCGTCAGCGGCGAGCTCCTCGGGGTCGTCGCCACCGACGCGCTCGAGCTCGGCATCGACATCGGACAGCTCGACGCCGCGATCTGCGTCACCTTCCCCGGCACCGTCGCGAGCCTCCGCCAGATGTGGGGCCGGGCGGGCCGGCGCGGACGCGGCCTCGCCGTCTACGTCGCCGGCGAGGACGCCCTCGACCAGTTCTTCGCCCGGCACCCGGAGGAGTTCCTGCGCCGTCCCGTCGAGGCGGCGATCATCGATCCGGCGAGTCCGCAGATCCTCGGCGAGCACCTGCTCTGCGCGGCGCACGAGGCGCCGCTCACCGAGGCCGACGCCGAGTACTTCGGCGCCGACGTGGTCGACCGTGCCCGGGCGCTCGCCGACGCGGGGTTCCTGCGCGAGCGCGCCACCGGCTTCGTCCCGGCCCGCGCCGAGGACTATCCGGCCGGGCGCGTGGCCCTTCGCTCCGCGAGCCTCGACAACTTCGCGCTGGTCGACGCAAGCTCGGGCGAGATCCTCGGCACGATCGAGGCCGCCCGCGCCTACTCGACCGTCCACGAGGGCGCGATCTACCTGCATCTCGGCCGCTCCTATCTCGTCCTCGAGCTCGACCTCGACGCGCGTCGCGCGATCCTCGAGCCGTTCACCGGCGACTACTTCACGCAGACCAAGAGCGAGAGCATGACCTTCATCGAACGCCGGCTCGAGACCCGGGAGACCCACGGGGTCCAGCTCTCCTACGGGGAGGTCGTCTACTCCGAGACGGTGCTCGGCTTCCAGCGCAAGGGGCTGCAGGACCACGCCGTGATCGACTTCCAGGCGCTCGACCTGCCGACGACCGAATTCTCGACCCGGGCCCTCTGGTACGAGCTGGACTCCGTCGTTGGCGGCCCGCTGGCCGCCAACGCGGCTGAGGCCTTCCCGGCGGACCTCCTGCTCGGCAGCCTTCACGCGCTCGAGCACGGGCAGATCGCCGTCCTGCCGCTGATCGCGATGTGCGACCGCTGGGACATCGGCGGCCTCTCCACGAACGCCCACCCGCAGACCGGCGGCCCGACGATCTTCATCTATGACGGCCATCCCGGCGGCATCGGCATCACGCGCCGCGGCTACGACGCCTTTGACCGGCTCGTGCTCGACGCCAGCCGCCTGATCGGCGAGTGCCCATGCCACGACGGCTGCCCCTCGTGCGTGCAGTCGCCGAAGTGCGGCAACCTGAACGACCCGCTGTCGAAGCGGGGGGCGATCGAGCTGCTCGCGCGGATGCGGCGGACCGGCCCCTGACCACCCGGCCGCCCTGCGCCGATCCGCTCGGCGCCTGACCTGGCGGGCGCCATGTAGATTGCGGCGCCGTGCCACGACTCGGCATCAACCTCCCGACGTTCGACCCGCTGCTGGTCGGCGGACGCCCCCGCTTCGTCGATGCGGCCCGCCTGACGGAGGAACTCGGCTTCGACGCCGTGTGGGTCGGCGACCACCTGCACGTGCCCTCGCCGGTCTATGACTCGATGGTGGCGATCGCCGCCGTCGCGGCGCGCACCCAACGGGTCCAGCTCGGCTTCGGCGTGCTGCTGCTCGGGCTGCGCCACCCCGCGTGGGTGGCCAAGCAGCTGACGACGATCGACGCCCTCGCCCCCGGGCGCCTCATCCTCGGCGTCGGCGTCGGCGGCGAGTTCCCGGCGGAGTTCGAGGCACTCGGACTCGACGTCCACCAGCGCGGGCGGCTCCTCGACCGGGCGCTGGCCGAGCTCCCGGACTGGCTCTCCGGGCGCACCACCCCTGCGCTCTCCCCGCCGATCAGCGCGCTGCCTCCGGTCTGGGTCGGCGGACGCAGCGACGCCGCCCTGCGGCGTGCCGCGCGCCTGGGCGACGGCTGGCTGGCGACCTGGATGAGCCCGGAACGGTTGCGCGAGGGCCGGGAGAGCCTCGCGGCGCAGGCGCAGGCGCTCGGCCGGCCGTGCCCCCGGCTCGGGCTGGCGCTGAGCGTCCATGTCGACGCCAACGAGGGCCGTGCCCGGGAGGCGGCCGAGGATTACACGCGGGCGATGTACGGGATGCCGTTCGAGAAGGTGGCCCGCTACACCCCCGTCGGCAGCGCCGACCGCGTCGCCGAGCGGATCGCCGCCTACGCCGAGGCGGGCGTCGAGGAGTTCGTTCTCACCCCCCTGACGGGGGAGCCGACCGCCCAGATTCCCCAACTGGCGCAGCTGCGCGAGATACTCTCCCGGCCATGACCGTGCCGCCGACCGCCGTCGTATGCGCCTGCTCGTAGCCGGCGCGCCGGCGCCGCTGCAGGGCGAGCTCGTCATCCCGCCGTCGAAGTACCACGCCCACCGGGCGCTGATGCTCGCCGCGCTGGCGCCGGGCGTGAGCACGATCGCCGACCGCACCGACGCTCGCCACGTGAGCTTCACGGTCCAGGCGCTGCGCGGTCTCGGCGTCGACATCACCGCGAGCGGGCGCCATTGGACGGTCAACGGCGCGAGCGGGTTCTCCCCCCGCCACGACCAGGTCTCGGTCGGCAGCTCGGGGACGACGCTCTACTTCCTGCTCGGCCTCGCCGCGCTCGGGGATCGCCCGGTGACGATCGTCGGGCAGCGGTATTTCCGCCGGCGCCCGATCGGGCCGCTGCTCCGAGCCCTCCAGCGGCTCGGCGTCGAGCTCGAGTACGAGGGCCAGACGCTGCCCGTCACCGTTCACCCGGGCCGCCCGCGGGGCGGTCACGTCCGCATCGACGGCACGCTCTCGCAGTGGATCTCCGGACTGCTGATGATCGCCCCCTTCGCCACCGAGGAGGAGACGCGGATCGAGGTCGTCGGGGAGCTGAACGAGCGCCCCTACCTCGAACTCACCGTCGAGATGATGCGGGACTTCGGGCTCGAGGTCACGGTCGGGGAGGACTGGCGGCACTTCACCGTGCCCCCGAACCAGACGCCGCGGCCGCGTGAGAACTACCTGCTCCCACCGGACATCGGGTCGGCCGCCTTCGGCCTGGCCGCCTGCGCGCTGCACCCCTCGAAGGTCGTGTTCCGCTCGCACGTGCCGATCCACGGGCACCCCGAAGCCTCGGTGCTCACCGAGCTGCAGGGCGTCGGGGTGCCGATGCGCTTCGCCCCCGACGGGCTGTCGATCTCGATCGACCACGACGGCACGCCGCCGGTGGCCGGGCGGCTCGACTGCCGCGACATCCCCGACATGGTCCCGATCCTCTCCACCCTGGCCAGCCGCGCCCGCGGGCGCACAGTGCTCTCGCACGTCTCGCACGTCCGCCTGAAGGAGTCCGATCGCGTCACCTCGATGCTGCAGCTGCGCAAGATGGGCGCGCGCGTGGAGTTCGACGGCAACGACATGGAGTTCGACGGCGTCGATCACCTGCACGGCGCCGAGCTCTCCTCCTACAACGACCATCGCGTGCTGATGGCCCTCGCCGTCGCCGGCTCGACGGCCACCGGCGTGACCGGCCTCTCCTACCCGCACGCGTACCGGATCTCGTACCCCGAGTTTGCCGACCACATGAACGCGATCGGCATCCCCATTGCCGTCACCAGCGAGGTCCCGAGCGCGCCGGGAGAGCTGGCATAGGCCGGCCGCTGATCACCGAGCTCGTGGGTCAGCACGCCCGCGAGCGGCCCGACGATCGTGCGGTGGTGGAGGTCGGTGAGGGCGGGCGCAGTCGCGAGTGGACGTTCGGCCAGCTCGAGGCGGCCACCGAGCGCTTCACCGAGCTGCTGCTCGAACGGGGCGTGATCCCCGGCGAGCCGGTCGCCTACCAGCTGCCCAACGTGCTCGAGTTCGTCGCCATCTCGCTGGCGACGCTGCGCATCGGCGCGGTCTGCGAGCCGCTCATGCCGATCTTCCGCGAGCGCGAGCTCGCGTTCATGCTCCGCGCCGGCGAGACCCGCGTGCTGATCGTGCCGAGGGAGTTCCGTCGCCACGATCACGGCGCCATGGCACATGGCCTGCAGCGCGCGGTCCCCTCGCTCCAGCACGTCGTCGTGCTCGACGAGGTCGACCCGCCCCGGCCCCAGACGCCGCCGCCCGCCCCCGGGGAGCAGGCGAGCGCCCAGCTGCTCTTCACCTCCGGCTCGACGGGCGAGCCGAAGGGCGTCCTGCAGACCCATGCGTCGCTCAACCTCGCCGCGGAGATGCACATCCGCCACTTCGACCTGAGCGCCGAGGACGTCATCTACATCCCGTCCCCGATCGCGCACCAGACCGGCTTCCTGTACGGGATGTGGATCGCCCTGAGGCTCGGCGCCCCACAGGTGATCCAGACGACCTGGGACGCCGAGATCGGCTTCCAGGCGATGCGCGCCCACGGGGTGACGTTCGTGCAGGCGGCCACACCGTTCCTGGCCGACCTCGTCGGCACCGCCTCGGCCCGCGGCGAGACACTGCCCGCGCTGCGGACCTTCGTCGCCACCGGCACCGCGATCCCCCGGGAGCTCGCGCGGACCGCCCGCGACGCGCTCGGCGCCGACGTGGGTGGCGCCTTCGGCACGACCGAGAGCTGCCTCGGGGCGGCGTTCGTGCCGGGGGAGGATCCGGACCGCGCCTGGAGCACCGACGGGCGCGCCCTCGAGGGGATCACGCTGCGGGTCACCGACGACGCCGGCCGCACCCTCGGCCCCGACGAGGAGGGGCACTTCGAGGTCCTCACCCCCACCCTCTTCCAGGGCTACCTCAACCGCCCGGACCTGACCGCGCAGGCGCTCACCGCCGACGGGTACTACCGCACGGGGGACCTCGCCCGGATCGACGCCGACGGTTACCTGCGGATCACCGGCCGGGTGAAGGACGTGATCAACCGCGGCGGCGAGAAGGTGCCGGTCGTGGAGATCGAGCAGGAGCTCTACGCCCACCCCGCGGTGCGCGAGGTCGCGATCGTGGCGATGCCCGACGCGCGCCTCGGGGAGCGGGCGTGCGCCTTTGTCGTGCCGGCCCCCGGCGCGTCGTTCGACTTCGACATGATGCAACGACACCTCGACGCGCGACGGGTGTCGAAGCCGTACTGGCCCGAACGGCTCGAGATCGTCGAGGAGCTTCCCTACACGCCGTCCGGCAAGATTCAGAAATTCGTGCTGCGCGACCGGATCGCGGCCCAGCTGGAGAGAAAGGCGACTTCCCGATGACGACAGTGCCCGCAGGACACGCCGAGCCCACCCCGGTCGACGAGGCCGAGTTCGCGACGCTGAAGGCCGAGGTCCGCGACTACGTCGAGCACGAGGGCGAAGCCTGGACCGAGCGCATCGAGGCCGAGCACCGCGTCCCGCCCGAGCTCTGGGACGAGCTGCGCGAGCGCGGCTACCTGAGTCTGGCCGCCCCGCGCTCGATCGGCGGGCGTGGCCTCCCCTTCGCCCGCTACCTCGAGCTGATCGAGCTCTTCTCCCGGCCGCACGCCTCGCTGCGGATGATCGTCCACGTCTCCAACGGCCTGTGGCGGGCGATGCTCCCGCACGCCAACGATGAGCAGATCGAGCGCTTCGTCCGGCCGCAGGTGAGCGGCGAGATGCGCGTCGCCTTCACGCTCACCGAGCCGAACGCCGGCACCGGCGCCGACATCAAGTCCTCGGTGGTGCGCGAGGGCGACACGTACTACCTGAGCGGCCAGAAGCACATGATCACCTTCGGCCATACGGCCGACCACCTGCTCCTCGCCGCCCGGCTCGAGGGCACCCGCGGCGGCGAGGGAACGGTCGCGCTGATGGTGCCCGCCCGAGGCGAGGGCATCCAGAACAACCTGATGGCCGACACGATGGGCGTCATCGGCACCGACCATGCCCACCTCGTCTTCGACCGGGCGCCCGTGCCGGTGGCCAACCGGCTCGGCGAGGAGGGCGACGGGCTCGAGGTGGCCGTCGGCGGCTTCCTCGTCCCGAGCCGCATCTCCGTGGCGATGACCTGCGTCGGCCTGGCGAGCAAGGCGCTCGACCTCGCGATCGAACGCTCCAAGCAGCGCGAGACGTTCGGCAAGCCGATCGCCACCCGGCAGGCGATCGCCTTCCGCATCGCCGAGATGGCCGCCGACCTCGAGGCCGCGCGCCAGCTCACGCTGCACGCCGCGCGGACCTGGGAGTGCGACCCGGCGGCGGGGGCCAAGGAGTCGTCGATGGCGAAGCTGTTCGCCTCCGAGATGCTCCAGCGCGTCACCGACGGGGCGCTCCAGGTCTTCGGCGGGATCGGCTTCTTCAAGAGCCCGATCGAGCGCGTGTACCGGGACGCACGGGCGCAGCGGTTCGAGGAGGGCACCGTGGAGATCCAGAAGCAGACGATCGCGCGCGAGCTGCTGGCGTAGCGTTCGTTGCTCGAGCACATCTGGCAGCCGGGACGGATCGGCCCGCTCGAGCTGCCGCACCGGATCGTGATGGGCTCGATGCACCTCGGGCTCGAGTCGATCGACCCGGACGGACGCCGGCTCGCCCGCTTCTACGCGGAGCGCGCCGCGGGGGGCGCGGCGCTGATCGTCACCGGCGGCTCCGCGGTCAGCCGCGTCGGCGCGGGCGGGGTCAGCTACAGCTTCATCAACGAGGAGGCGGAGGCGGCGAAGCTCAGCGCGATCCCACCCGCCGTCCACGCCGAGGGCGGCCGCGTGCTGCTGCAGCTCTTCCACGCGGGGCGCTACGCCTTCGAGAAGTCCTTCGGACTGCAGCCGGTCGCGCCGTCCGGGATCTTCTCGCCGTACAGCCGCTGTGAGCCGCGGGCGCTCACCGAAGCCGAGATCCTCGAGACGATCGATGACTTCGCGCGCGGGGCCGCGCGGGCTCGCGAGCTCGGCTTTGACGGCGTCGAGATCATGGGCTCCGAGGGCTACCTGCTCAGCCAGTTCATGGCGCCCGCCACCAACCACCGCGACGACGCGTGGGGTGGCGACCTCGAGGGCAGGATGCGGTTCCCGCTGGCGGTCGCGGCGGCGGTGCGCGAGGCCGTCGACCCCGCGGGCGCGGTTGTCTACCGGATCTCCGGCGCCGACCTGGTCCCGGGCGGGGCGTCCCTGGAGGAGGTGATCGCGCTGGCCGCTCGGCTGGCCAGCGGGCCAGCCGACGCGCTGAACGTCGGGATCGGATGGCACGAATCCCGCGTTCCGACCGTGCAGTCGGTCGTGCCGCACGGCGCCTGGGCCCCGTGGGCGGCGGCGGTCCGCGCCGCCGTGCCGGTGCCGGTGGTCGCCTCCAACCGGGTCAACCGGGTGGCGCTCGCGGATGTCCTGGTGCGCGACGGGCACGCCGACTTCGTCTCGATGGCGCGACCGTTCCTCGCCGACCCCGGCCTCGTGCGCCGGAGCCGCGGCGGGACGGGACGGGTGAACGTGTGCATCGCCTGCAACCAGTGCATCGACCAATCGATCTTCGACCGGCGTGTCTCCTGCGCCGTGAACCCCCGGGCCGGGTACGAGCTCGATCCGGTCGACGGTGACCCGCCGGCGGGCACGGTCGCCCGCGTCGCCGTCGTCGGCGGCGGGCCGGCCGGGATGGAGGCGGCGCGGGCGCTCGCGAGCGCCGGCTGGTCCGTCGCGCTGTTCGAGGCGGCCAAGGCGCTCGGCGGCCAGTTCCGCATGGCCTGCCGCATCCCGGGCAAGGAGGACTTCGGGCACACGGGAGGCTACTTCGCCGACGAGCTGGCGCGTCTCGGCGTCGAGGTGACGCTCGGGCGCCGCGTCGAGGCGGAGGACCTCACGGCGTTCGCCGTCGTGGTGGTCGCCACCGGCGTGCAGCCCCGACGGGTGCCGATCCCGGGGGCGGAGCTCCCCCACGTCCTCAGCTATCCCGAGCTGCTCCTGGCGGAGGACCCGGCGGCGCTCGTCGGCGAGCGGGTGGCGATCATCGGCGCGGGCGGAATCGGCACCGACATCGCGCACCTGCTCTCCACCCACGACGGCTTCTACGAGCGCTACGGCCTGGAGCCCCCTGCGGTGGGCCAAATCCACACCCTGGGTGGTATTCGGCCCACCGAAGCGGGGTGGCCGGGGCAGATCACCCTGATGCGTCGCAGCGGGCGGATCGGGGACGGCGTCGGCGCCTCGACCCGCTGGGTCGTCGTCCAGGAGCTCCAGCGGGCCGGGGTCGAGCTCGTCACCGGCGTCGACTACGAGCGGATCGAACCCGATGCGGTCGTCGTGCGGACCGAGGAGGGTGAGCGGCGCATCCCGGCCGACACCGTGATCGTCGCCGCCGGACAGGAGGCGGACCGGTCGCTGGCCGAGACGCTCGCCGCCCGCGGGCGGCCGCACGTGGTGATCGGCGGGGCGGCGGGCGCCGCAGCGCTCGACGCCGGGCGCGCCTTCCGCGACGGCCTCGAGACGCCGGCACGGGTGCGACGCGCGCTCGAATCCGCCGGATAGGCTGGCCCGCCGCCCGCCACCTCGCGCCCGGCGCGGTTCGCTACGATCGTCCCCCACGGCGGGATAGCTCAGTTGGTAGAGCACACGACTGAAAATCGTGGTGTCCCCGGTTCAAGTCCGGGTCTCGCCATCCTCTCGCTCGAGCGGCGCGATCCGATCCCGGATCGCCTCGGGAGCGTGCACCCGGGCGCTGTCACAATCGAAGGCCCATGAGCATCGACGCCCCCTCCCACGCGTCGGCCCTGCTGCTGCAGGAGGCCGCGAGACGCCGCACGTTCGCCGTCATCTCGCACCCGGACGCCGGCAAGACGACGCTCACCGAGAAGCTGCTGCTCTACGGCGGGGCGCTGCACGAGGCGGGGGCGGTGAAGGCGACCGCGCAGCAGCGGGAGGTGACCTCCGACTGGATGGAGCTCGAGCGCCGGCGCGGGATCTCCGTCACCTCGACGGCGATGCGCTTCACCCATCGCGACACCGTGTTCAACCTGCTCGACACCCCGGGCCACCGCGACTTCTCCGAGGACACGCTGCGGGTGCTCGCGGCGGCCGATTGCGCGGTCATCCTGCTCGACGCGGCGCGCGGCGTCGAGGATCAGACCCTGAAGCTCTTCCAGGTCGCCCGCGCCCGCGGGATCCCGCTGATCACCTTCGTCAACAAGTACGACCGTCCGGGCCTGGAACCCCTGGCGATGATCGACCACGTCGAGTCGACGCTCGAGCTCACCTGCGCGCCGCTCACCTGGCCGGTCGGGCATCCGGGCGAGTTCCAGGGGGTGCTCGAGGCCGACAGTGGCGCGTTCACGCGCTTCACGCGCACGGCGCGGGGGGCGACGCGCGCCATGGAGGAACGGGTGTCGGTGGAGGGCTCGGAGTCGGACCCGGACTGGGCGACCGCCCGCGAGGAACTCGAGCTGCTGCAGGCCGACGGCCGCACCTGGGACCCGGAGCCGTTCGCCGCCGGCACCCTCACGCCGGTGCTCTTCGGCTCGGCGCTGTGGAACTTCGGCGTCGAGCAGCTGCTCGACGCGCTGATCGACGTCGGCCCGGCGCCGGCCGCCCGCCCCACCCTCGAGGGCGAGGCGCGCGCGCTCGACTCTGGGTTCTCCGCGATCGCCTTCAAGGTGCAGGCGAACATGGACCCGCGCCACCGCGACCGGATCGCCTTCCTGCGCGTCTGCTCCGGCCGGTTCGAGCGGGGCATGCGCGTCACGAACGCGCGGACGGGCGGGACCCTCGCGCTCGCCTACGCGCACGAGCTGTTCGGGCAGGATCGCTCGACGATCGAGGACGCGTACCCGGGCGACATCATCGGCATCGTCAACGCCTCCGACGTGCTCGTCGGCGACACCCTCTACGCCGAGGCGCCCGTCACCTTCCCGCCGATCCCCTCGCTGGCCCCGGAGCACTTCGTCACCGCGCACAACCGCGACCCGGGCCGGCGCAAGCAGTTCCATCGTGCGCTCGAGCAGCTCGACCACGAGGGCGTGGTGCAGCTCTTCCGCCGCGAGGCGAACGAGCCGGCGCCGGTGCTCGCCGCGATCGGACCGCTGCAGTTCGACGTCGCCTCCGAGCGCCTCGTCAACGAGTTCGGGGTCCACGTCCGCCTCGAGCCGCTCGACTGGCACCTCGCGCGGCGGATCGCGCGCGAGGACGCCGATGCCGTCCGCAGCTCGCGCTGGGCCGAGCTGATCGAGCGCCGGGACGGGACGTACCTGGCGGCCTTCCGCACCCCGTACGCGCTCGCCCAGTTCGTCGAGGCGTTCCCGGCCGTCGGCCTCGACGCGATGGCGGCCCGGTAGCCCCTCGGGGATCCTGAGCCGGTGCGGGGACTCCGGTGAGCGACGCGGTGGTGCTGGAGGTCGGGCAGCGGGCGATCCGCATCAGCAACCCGGACCGCGTCTACTTCCCGGCCACCGGCCACACCAAGCTCGACCTCGCCCGGTACTACCTGAGCGTCGGTGAGGGGATCGTGCGGGCGCTGCGCGAGCGCCCGTGCATGCTGCACCGCTTCCCCACCGGCGTGACCGGCGAGAAGGTCCATCAGAAGCGGCTGCCCAGGGGAGCGCCCGACTGGGTGCAGACGGTTCAGATCCACTTCCCCCGCTACGGACGCACGGCCGACGAGCTCTGCGTGACGGAGCTCGGGGCCGTCATCTGGGCGGTGCAGATGTCGACCGTCGAGTTTCACCCGTGGAACTCGCGGCGGGCCGATGTCGAGCATCCGGACGAATGGCGCATCGACATTGACCCGATGCCGGACTGCCCGCCGCCGCGCGTCCGACGGGTCGCCCACGCGGTCAGGGAGCTGCTCGAGGAGATCGGCGCGACGGGCTTCCCCAAGACGAGTGGCGGTGACGGCCTGCACGTGTACGTTCGGATCCCCCCGCGCTGGAGCTTCGGGGATCTGCGGCGGGCGGCGCTCGCCTTCGCCCGGGAGGTCGAGCGTCGCGTTCCCGACGACGCGACCACCGTCTGGTGGCGGCGCGATCGGGACCCGACGAAGGTCTTCATCGACTTCAACCAGAACGCGCGCGACCACACGATCGCGTGCGCCTACAGCGTGCGCGGCGTGCCGGACGCGCGGGTGTCGGCGCCGTTTCACTGGGACGAGCTCGACGACATCGATCCCGCCGCGCTCACCCTGGCCACCGTGCCGGCGCGCTTCGCCGAGCTCGGCGACCCGCATGCCGCGATCGACGACACGAGCTTCGACATCTCGCCGCTGCTCGACTGGGCCCGGCGGGACGGGGTCGAGGTGCCGCCGGAGGTCTGAGGCTCGGAGCCGGGTGGCGCCGGTCCAGCGGGACCGGCGCCCGCGCCGGGCCTATCCGCGCGACTGCTCGATGCGGATCAGGTTCCCGGACGGATCCCGCACCGCGCCGTCGCGCACGCCCCAGGGTTGGTCGGCGGGTTCCTGGACGATCTCGGCGCCGCGGTCGTGCAGGCGTTCGAAGGTCGCATCGACGTCATCGGCGCGCAGGTGGACGCCGTGGAAGGCGCCCTTGGCGATCATCGCGGCGACGGCGTCGCTGTCCTGTGGGCTTCCGTTGACATGGTTGGTGAGCACGATCGACACGTCCGGCTGGGTCGGCGACCCGACGGTGACCCAGCGCATCGCGTCACGCGCCACGTCGGCCCGCACCTCCATGCCGAGGGTGTCGCGGTAGAACGCCAGCGCAGCGTCGGGATCGTTGACGAGCACGAAGCAGGTGGAGAGAGCGAGGTTCATGGCGGCAAGCCTAGGTCGCCGCCGTCTCCCGCGCTTCTCGAATCCTGCTCGGCTGGCCGGGTCGAACCGGACGGGTGAACTCCCGGGCGATGCAGCCCGGGGTCCCCGTGAGCGCCCGGTGATCGCGCGCCCGGTAGGCGGACGGGGTCTCCCCGACGATCCGCGTGAAACCGGCGCTGAAGGAGCCGAGCGAGGAGGCGCCGACGGCAAAGCAGACGTCGGTGACGGACAGGTCGCCACGCCGCAGCAGCGTCTCGGCCCGTTCGATGCGCCGCGCCATCAGGTACGAATGCGGCGTCTCACCGTAGGCCGCACGGAACCGTCGGGAGAAGTGCGCCGGGGACATCAGCGCGGTGCGCGCGAGCCGGGACACGTCGATCCGGCTCGCGTACTCGCGATCCATCAGGTCGCGCGCCCGACGCAGACGGGCGAGATCCTCGAGGACGGCTCGGTTCAACGCCGTCGGCGGGGTCGGATCGCTCGACACCCGGTGAGCGTAGCTCGGGGCTCCCCTGACGCACCCCGGCGGACGATCCGCCGCGGGATGCGGTGATGCCGGCGCCGTTTGCCCCGGCGGCAGCGGGGGCAGGCAGGGGAGCATGGCGGCCCGAATCGCGGCGATCCTCGACATCGACGGCACGCTCGTCGACACCAACTACCAGCACGCCGTCGCGTGGTACATGGCCTTCCGCCAGCATGACGTGTTCCTGCCGGTGTGGCGGATCCATCGTCACCTTGGGATGGGGGGCGATCAGCTCGTCGGCGCGCTCGCGGGAGAGGCCTTCGATCGGGAGGCGGGTGACGCCGTGCGGGGCGCGCACGACGCCCTCTACCTGGCCGGCATCCAATCCGTCTCGGTGCTGGACGGCGCGCGGGCGCTGATCGAGGAGCTCAAGCGCCGGGGGCACCCGGTCGTGCTCGCCTCCTCGGCCAAGCAGCGGGAGGCCGATCACTACCTCGATCTGCTCGACGGGCGGGAGCTCGTCGACGCGTGGACCACCTCCGACGACGTCGAGCGGACGAAGCCGGACCCCGACCTCGTCCGGGCGGCGCTCGCCAAGCTCGGGCACGAGGAGGGCGTGATGGTCGGTGACACCCCGTGGGATGTCGAGGCGGCGGCCCGGGTGGGGGTCCCCACCATCGCGGTGCTCACCGGGGGGTTCTCGGCGGAGGAGCTGCGCGAGGCGGGGGCGGCCAACGTGTTCGGGTCGCTCGGTGAGCTTCGCGAGAGCCTCGCCGGGACGCCGCTGGGCTGAGGGGCGCATCCCGGCCGAGCTGACCGGGCGGGGGCGTCCGCCCCCGAGACGCCGAGCGGGCGCGGCGGCCGATCCGCGGAGCGCAGGACGGTGCGGTAACTGCGCCGACCGCCCCCGTTTCGAAACGCCGAGCCGAGGGGAGACCGAGACTGGTGTCCTCGACGATCGATCGGCCGACGCAGCGCGAGCAACAGGGGACTGTGCGCCGTCCCCCAACCACCCCGGTGTGGAACGCCACCCGCCGTGTGCGCCTGCTCGATGAGGACCCCGACCTTGGCGAGGGCCTCTCCGAGACCGACCTCGCGGCCGCCACGCGGGCGCTGGTCGCTCCGGTGCTCGAGCTGGACGGAACCCACTGGGAGCCACCCAACTACGACAGCCAAACGAGCTTCGGGTTCCTCATCCTCGAGGGACTCCTCGGCCGACGCCTGCGCGTGGGGCGCGCGGTGGCCACCGAGCTGCTCGGCTGTGGCGACATCATCCGGCCGTGGGAGGAGGCCCCGGTCTGGGGTCTGAGCGAGCCGACGGTCGACTGGCGCGCGTTTCAGCCCGCGCGACTGGCGGTGCTCGGCGACGAGGTCACCACCCTGATCGGTCGCCGTCCGCAGCTGATCGTCAACTTCTCGTCCCGACTCCTGCGCCGGGTGCGCGCGGCGACCTACCTGATGGCCGTCAGCCACCAGACGCGTGTCGAGGATCGGTTGATGGAGACGCTCTGGTATCTCGCGAGCGCGTGGGGTCGGGTCACACCCCGCGGGACGAGGATCCCGTTTCGGATCACTCACGAGGTCCTCAGTGAGATCCTCGGCGCGCAGCGCCCATCCGTCACCACGGCCTTCCGCAGTCTGATGCAGCAGGGGCTCCTCTCGCGCGAGCCGGACGGCAGGTTCCTGTTGCACTCGCCCGCCCTCCAGGGCTGCGACACCCACTGACGCCAACCGGCCCGTCAGTTTCTGGACCCGTCGAGCGGGCGGGCGGTCAGGGCGCCAACTCTCGCCGATCCGGTGCATGGGCTCGGCGGGTACCTAAACGGTGGCTAAGCAATGCACCAGGAGGTGAAGAATGGCCACTCAGACTGAACACCGTCAGCACCTGACGAACGGGGCTGGGCAGGAGTTCGACAGATGGCGGCAATCGACCAGGGTCTTCCTGCAACCGATCGCCGCCCCTTCGATCCTCGGGTTGTTCGGCTTCGCCGCGGCGACCTTCATGGTCTCCACCAACATCGCCGGCTGGTACGGCAATGCCCACAGCGGCGTGTACCTGTTCCCCTTCGCGGCCGTGTTCGGCGGCGGCGCGCAGTTCGCGGCCGGCATGTGGGCCTACCGTGCCCGCGACGGAATGGCCACCGGCGTCCACGGCATGTGGGGCTCGTTCTGGATCGCCTACGGCATCCTGTGGCTGCTGGTCGCCGCGGGTGACATCACCCTGCCCGGGAACCACTTCCCGGCGCTGGCGTTCTGGTTCTTCCCGCTGGCGGCGCTGACGTTCTCGGCGGCGATCGCGTCGGTCGGGCAGAACCTCGGTGTCACCTCGACACTGACGGCCCTGGCCGGAGGCTCGGCCTGCCTGGCGATCGGGTACCTGATCGGCAGCCACGCCTGGCTGGTGACGGGCGGCTGGATCCTGTTCGCGTCGTCCGTCTGCGCGTTCTACACGGCGAGCGCGATGATGTGGAAGTCGAGCTTCGGCCGCGTCGTGCTGCCCCTCGGCGAGCCGAAGGCGGCCGCGAACGTTCCGGGTCACATGTACACCCACCCCATCGAGTACCACGAGGGGGAGCCTGGAGTCCGTCAGGGCCAGTGAGCACGTCGGCGCGCGGGCGAGTCGCCCGACGACGACAGCGCCAACGGGGTCGGGGTCGGCGCCGGCGCCGACCCCGGCCTGCTTGCTGTCGAGCTGCGCCCGGGTCGCCCCCCGCTCTCCGACGGAGGGGATGCCGGCGTCTCGCCGTCCTCCCGCCTCATCGGAATGGCACGGTAAGGTGCGGTGGTGGTCGCACCCGAGCCGCATCGCCCTGGTCGCCGCCGCCCGCGGCCGCCCCTCAACCGTGAGCGGATCATGGATCAGGCGATCATGCTGATCGAGCGTGACGGTCCGGCCGGCCTCAGCATGCGCCGGCTCGGCTCGGAACTCGGCGTCGAGGCGATGGCGATCTACCACCACTTCCGCAACCGAGATGAACTGGTGGCCGCGATCGGCGACCGGCTCCTCGAACCACTCGACGACCTGGAGATGGGAACGGACTGGCGGGAGGCCTGCCGCCGCTACGCCACCGCGCTGCGAGACATCGCCGTCGCCCGACCCGCGACCTTTCAACTGCTCGGACTGCGGCCGCTCGACTCACCTGCGGCCCTGCGCCCGGTCGAACGCCTGCTCGGTGTGCTGGTCGACGCCGGCTTCAGCACGACACAGGCCCTCGCCACCTACCGCGCGACGGCGAGCTACGCCCGCGGATATGCCCTGGCCGAGGCCGGGGGCTTCACCGTCGACGCCGTGCATCCCGCCGCGCGGGAGCGACTCGCGGCGCTGCCCCGATCGGACTTCCCGATCCTGGCCGGCCAGACGCAGGCGCTCGCCTGCCTCGATCCCGACTCGGCCTTCGACGGCGGCCTCGAGGCGATCCTGTTCGGGCTCGGCGGCCCCGCGTGACGGCACCGGTGCGCACCCGCGTGGACCGCACCGGTGCGCTCCCGCCCGAGGCGGACGCGCGCCTGAGCGCGGCCCGTCAATCCCCCGCAGCGGGAAGCGGGGTGAGAACGAGGATGCGCTCGCCGGGCTGCAGGCGCGCCTCCGGCGTCGCCGCAAGCACCTCGCGGCCCCGCGTCAGGGCGACCACGGCCGACCCGGCCGGCCAGCTCACGTCCGCCACTCGGCGCCCGAGGGCCGGCGAATCGGACTGGACCCGCAGCTCGACGAGCTCGTAGCCGGGGAGCGGGCGCGTCGGCTCCGGCCCACGCTCGAGGTCGGGCTCGGACCCCGGGCCGGAGGCGACCGCCGCCTGATCACGGATCTCGCGGTCGGTCGTCTCGAGCTTGTCCGTCAGCGCCCGCAGGATGTCCGCGCGGGTGAGCCAGCCCTGCAGGTGACCGTCGTGCGAGAGGACCGGCAGACCGTCGCGGCCGTAGAGGACGAGCTGACGCCGCGCCTGCTCGAGGTCCTCATCGGCGAACAGGACCTGCGGGCGCCGCGAGAGGGTCACCGGCCCGACAAGCTGCCGCCAGGCATCGCTGGCGACGCTCGCCGCCGCCTCCTGACCGTGCAGAAACACCCGAGGCTGCCCCGCGATCGGCGCGAGGGGTTGCATCACCTGCCCCACCGTGAGCGCACGGAGGGCCCCGATCGCCTTGGGCCGCTCGATGTCGATCCCCCGGCGCAGGAGCTTGGTGGTGTAGATGCTCCCACGCGTGATCTGTCGGGCGAGCTGGGAGGCGAGCCCGCAGGCGAGCATGATCGGCAGCGTGAGCGTGAAGTTCCCGGTCATCTCGGCCACGCTGGCGATCGACGTCAGCGGCGCCTGCGCGGCCCCGGCGAAGACGGCCCCCATCCCCACCACGCCGTAGAGCGCCACGGGACCGATCGCCGGGCCGAACAGGTGATGAGCGATGACCCCGAATGCGGTGCCCGTCGCGGCGCCGATGAACAGCGAGGGGGCGAACACGCCGCCGGACCCGCCGATCCACAGGGTCAGGCTCGTCGCGAGCACCTTCCCGGCCAGGAGGATCAGGACGAACCAGAGCACATAGCTCCCGGCGAAGACGCGATCCATCACGGGGTAGCCGACGCCGTACATCTGCGGGAGCAGGAGCAGCAGACCGCCGAGGAGCAGGCCGCCGGCGACCGGCCGCAGCCACTGCGGCCGGTCCTGCCAGAGCGCATCCGCGGCATCCTCGCCGGTGTACACCGTCTTCTGGAAGATCACGCCGATCCCACCCGCCAGGAGCCCGAGCAGCGCGATCAAGAGGAAGCTGACGTCATTGGTGATGACGAGGTCGTGAGGCACGTCTGAGAAGAAGGCGGCGCCGCCGAAGAACGCCCGGCTGACGAGATCGGCGGTCACGGCGGAGAGGATCGTGGCGGCGAGCGCCTCGGCCGAGAACTCCTTCAGCACGATCTCGAAGCCGAAGAACAGGCCGGTCACCGGAGCGTTGAAGGTCGCCGAGATACCGGCGGCCGCGCCGCAGGCCACGATCACGCGCAACCGGCTCTCGGTCATGCGCACGAGCTGACCGACCGTCGAGGCGAAGGCCGAGCCGATCTGCACGATCGGGCCCTCGCGCCCCACCGAGCCGCCGCCACCGATGCACAGCGCTGAGGCGAGCGCCTTCACCAGGGACACCTGGGGACGGATGCGCCCGCCGTTCTCGGCCACCGCGAGCATCACCTCCGGCACCCCGTGACCACGCGCCTCGGGGGCGAACCGCTGAATGAGCGGCCCGTAGAGCAGACCGGCGGCGACCGGGGCGAGCAGCACGAACCAGATGCCGAGGATTGGGACATGCAGACTCGGCTGGTGTCCCAGTTGGCCGTAGGCCGTCCGACCGGTCACCAGCCACGTCACCAGATAGATCAGGTCGCGGAACCCGGCGGCGCCGAGGCCACCGATCGCCCCCACCAGAAGCGCGAGCACGACCAGGCCGAGCTTCGTCGCGGCACACCAATCCGTCACGCGCCGGAGCCGACCGGTCCGAGTCTGGGCGGCGGCCGCGGCGACCGGGCGAACGACTGGTGGTCCATCCGGGATCGGAAACACCGGCCCCTCGGAGCCGGCCGACGGGACCCCGTCACCGGGCGCGGTCGGCGGGTGGCGAGGCCCGGTCGGTGAGCTCATCTCACCTTCGACTTTACCCTGTAAGGTCAGCGCACGATCTCCCGCCGCGGATGCGGCCCTGCCCCGCCGGCGCTCTCTCCCAGGGGCCAGGCAGCGGGGAGCTCGCCGGCCCCGTCAGTCGACGTGGCCGTTCCGCATCGCCGCCGCTCCGACGCCGGCGGCAGCGGACGCCATGCCGGCCAGCACGAGGCCGCGATGCTTGGACAGCGCGAGCTGCACGCTGTGGGCATGGGCCTTCTCGTCGAACGGGCCGTGCGCTCCCCGGTCCTCGTCGACCGGTTCGATCAGGTTGTCGTGGCCCCTCGGATCGAGCGGCTGCTGGGTCATCTGGCTCTTGTAACCGCTTCGGGCCAGATACCGGTCGAGCAGCCACGGCACGGTGCGCTCGCCCAGGATGTTCACCACGGTCGGGATGCCCACGTAGATCTGACGGCGACGGTGGTGCGCCGCGTGATGGATCGCATCCGCCGCCACCTCCGGCTGGTAGATCGGCGGCACCGGCATCGTCTGCTTGGGCAGCTTGGTGCGCCCCCAGGTGAACTGCGTCGTGTTGACGCCCGGCAGCTGCACCATCGAGACCTGCACCTTGGACTTGTGGTGCAGGACCTCCGTGATGACCGATTCGGTGAACCCCTTGCAGGCGTGCTTGGCGCCGCAATACGGGGACTGCAGGGGGATCCCTCGGTAGGACATCGCCGAGCAGACCTGCACGATCGAGCCTCGATCTCGCGGCATCATGCGCTTCAGCGCCGCCCGAGTGCCCCAGACCATGCCGAGATAGCTGACCTCGGTGGCGCGTTGGAACTCGGCCGGCTCGATGTCGAGAAACTCGGCGTAGACGGTCACCATCGCGTCGTTGACCCAGATGTCGATCGGGCCGAAGGCGTCCTCGACGGACGAGGCCGCGGCCTCGACCTGATCGTGCTGGGAGACGTCGACCGGCAGCACGAGCGCCTCACCGCCCAGCTCCTGCACCTCCCTGGCGGCCGCCTCCAGGCCGGCACGACCCCGCGCGAGCAGGGCGATGCGGGCGCCCTCCTTGGCGAACCTGCGCGCGGTGGCTCGTCCGACGCCTCCGGAAGCACCGGTGATGACCACCACCTCGGACTGCTTCACGATCTCCACCTCCTGGAAGAGTTGACGATCGATCCGGTACCCCCGGGAGGCCCCGCTCATCACGGGGCGGTCACGCTCCTGACGGGCACGGCGGCGAGCCCGACGGCATGGGGTAGCCACGGCGTGTGATCGAAACCGCAACCGCAACCACCACCCGCCCAAACCTCCACCGGACCGACGGATACGTCCCGATCGGCGACTACGCCGCGATCGGCGACGGGCGCACCGTCGCCCTCGTCAGCGCCGACGGGTCGATCGACTGGCTCTGCCTGCCTGAGCTGGACAGCCCGAGCGTGTTCGGCGCGCTCCTCGATCCGGCGACGGGCGGAAGCTTCTCGCTCGCCCCGGCCGTTCCGTACACCGCAACGCGGGCGTATCTCCCGCAGAGCAACGTCCTGCGCACCGAATACCGCACCGAGCACGGAGCCGTCCAGGTGACCGAGGCGCTGAACGTCGACCCGAGCCAGACGACGCCGTGGCGCGAGCTGGCCCGCCGCGTCGAGGCGGTCTCGGGCGAGGTGCCGATGCGCTGGCGCCTGCATCCCCGGTTCGGCTACGGAGGGCGCAGCGTGCAGCCGGAGGACCGAGACGACGTCCTCCTCTGGCGCGACGGTGGCCTGCTCATGGCCTTCCGCCAGTGGGGAGCGGGCGAGTCGACGCGCCGCGCGGAGGTGGTGGAGGGCGAGTTCACCGCGCGTGCGGGCGAGAGCGCGCTGCTCGTGCTCCTCGCCGCCGAGGGGCCCGGCCTGCCGATCCCGCACCGCCACGAGGTGGAGCGGCGGCTGGAGGTGACCGAGGGCATGTGGCGAGAGTGGCTCGCCGGGGGCACCTACGACGGTCCATGGAAGGACGCGGTGCAGCGCAGCCTGCTCGCCATCCGCCTGTTGACGCACGATCCGGACGGCGCGATCGCCGCCGCCGGGACGACCTCCCTGCCCGAGACGATCGGGGCCGGCCGCAACTTCGACTACCGCTTCGCCTGGGTCCGGGATCTCTCGTTCACCGTCGACGCGCTGCTGCGCGTCGGCATGCGCGAGCTCGCGCACGACTCGGTCACCTGGCTGATGCGCGCCATCGCCACCACCGGCCCGCGGATCGATCCGGTGTACACGCTGTCAGGCGAGGTCCTGCGCTCGCAGCGCGAGCTGCCGCTCCCCGGATACCGCGGCAGCACGCCGGTGAACCTCGGAAATCAGGCGGGCTCGCAGCTGCAGCTCGGCGGCTTCGGCGACCTGATCGAGACGATCTGGCGCTACGTCGACGCGGGCAATGCGCTCTCGGCTGACGCGGGCGCGCGCCTGGCCGACAGCGCGGACCTGCTCTGCTCGATCTGGATGCGAGAGGACGCGGGACTCTGGGAGCTCGGTGAGTCCGCCCACTACGCCACGTCGAAGATCGGGTGCTGGACCGCACTGCACCGGATGATCGAGCTCGCCGAACGCGGCTGGGTGCCCGACCGCCACCTCGAGCGTTGGCGGACGACCCGGGACGAGATCCACCACTACGTCAACACCGAGCTGTGGTCGGAGGAGAAGCAGAGCTACGTGATGAAGGCGGGCAGCGAAATGCTCGACTGCGGCGTGCTGCTCGCCGCCCGCCGTGGCTTCGCCGATCCGCGCGGAGAGCGGATGCGCGGGACGATTCGGGCGATCCGCTCCGAGCTGCACGCCGAGGGCCCGCTCTTCTACCGCTACAGCGGGATGAGCCAGCAGGAGAACGCCTTCCTCGCGTGCTCGTTCTGGATGGTCGAGGCGCTCGCCCTGGCGGGCGAGCGTAATGAGGCCACCGAGCTGATGGACGCGCTGGTCGCACTTGGCAACGATGTCGGCCTCTACAGCGAGGAGATGGAGCCGCACAGCCACGAGCTCCGCGGGAACCTTCCCCAGGCGCTCACGCACCTGGCGCTGATCAGCGCGGCGGCGATCACCGCGGGCGGCAGCGCGCACTGAAGGACGTTCGCGTGGCGACCGAGCGGGGGCTCAGCCATCGTGAGCGTCTCGAGCTGGGGATCCTCGCTCTCCCCAGCTTCGCGCTCGCCCTGGCCATCACGATCGTCTCCACCCAGCTGGGCGAGGTGACGCGGCGTTACACCCGGGACACCGTCGTGATCGGCGCGATCATCGGGGGGGAGGGCGCGATGGCCCTGTGGGCGCCGGTGGTATTCGGCTCGTGGTCGGACGTCCTGCGGACGAGGATCGGGGGTCGGCTGCCCTTCGTCCTCGCCGGAGGCGTGCCGGCCGCGGCCACCCTCGTGCTCATCGGGTTGGTGAACGGGATGGGCAGCGTCGCCCTGGCCTCGGCGCTCTTCTTTCTCTTCTACTTCGTGGCCTATGAGCCCTACCGGGCCATGTACCCGGACATGTTCGATCGTGCGATCAGCGGCCGGGCGCAGAGCGCGCAGGCGGTGGCGCGCGGCCTGGGGACGGGCGCGGCGCTGCTGGGCGGAGGACTGCTGCTGAGCGTGGCGCGGCCGCTCCCGTTCGCCTTCGCCGGGTTGGTGCTGGTGCTCGCGCTGGGGGCCTTCGTCTGGCTGCTGCTGCGACGCGGAACCCCGCAGCAGGATCAGCGTGACGCGCGCGGCCCCGCCGAGGTGGTGGGGCAGCTCAGACGACTGCTGGCGCGGGATGCGCGGCTGCGCGCGTACTTCTTCGCCAACGCGCTCTGGGAGATGACGCTCGCCGCGCTCAAGGCCTTCATCGTCCTGTACATGGTCGAGGGGCTGGGGTATGGGCTGTCCACCGCGTCCCTGCTGATCGGCGGGGTGGCGCTGGTCATCCTGCTCGGCGCCGGCGGATCGGGCAGGCTGGGCGACCGCTTCGGGCTCGTGCCGGTGACGCGGATCGCGCTGGTGGCCTATGGCGCGGGCTTCATTTTGCTCTCGGTGACCACGAACCGCATCGCCCTGGGTGCGGCGATTCCCCTGGTGGCGCTGGGCGGCGGCACGGTGATGACGATGTCCTACGCAATCCTGGTGCCCCTGATGCCCGAGGATGCGCATGGCGCGCTCACCGGCTTCTACCGGCTCTCGGGCGGCGTCGGGATCGTGCTCGGCCCCGTGCTCGCCGGGGCGCTGATCGAACTCACCCGGGGAGGCCTGTACAGCGGAACCCGGGGCTATCAGGCGATGTGGATCGTCTGCGCCGCCGCCTCGGTGCTGAGCCTCTGGTTCCTGCGGCGGTTGGCGGCGGCAGCGGGGAACGAGCGGCCGGAGCGGCGGCGACGGGGAGGGCGCGCCGGGGCCGCACCGCACCGTGAGCGTGCACGCGCGTGATCCGGCCGCCCGAGAGGCGGCGCCACGGTGGCGGCGTGTCCGGTTAGAGCTGCTCGCGGACGCCGGGCTCGTGCTGGATCCGCCGCGACTGCTCGTGCAGGCTCTGGTCCATCGCCACCTCGCCGGAACCGCGGCGCAGCAGAGGCAGCACGGTGCGACGCTGCAGCGCCTCGATCTCCAGGGCGAGGATCGCGTAGGCGGACGCGGCGACCAGGACCAGGCCGACGATGCCGGCGGCGTGCTCGATCCCGCGGCTGGCGGTCAGCTCGTAGAGCCCGGTCAGCAGAAAGCGCAGCGACACGAGCGCGAGCACCGCGGCGGGGATCAACTTCCCGAGCGCCGAGCCGAGCGCGCAGAGCGCCACCCAGGCCGACGCCGCGCAGAGCAGCACACCCAGCGCGTGGCTGACGGACCCGGGCGCGCTCTGTAGTCGAGCGATGCCCACCACCAACCATGTGGCGGCCTGCACGCCGAAGCTCGTCGCCGCCGAGCTGTCGCGCCCGAGGAAGCCGAAGAGGCAGGCGACCAGCTGCAGAGGGGCGGCGAAGGCAACCAGGACGATGGCGATGAGCGGGCGGTCGCTGCGGGAGACCAGCCAGCCGAGTTCCGAGCCCGCGACCAGCAAGCTCGCGGTGGCCAGGGCGCTGAAGCCCAGCGGAAACGGGGAGGCGATCGGCCGCAGAACGATGCGGGTCGCCTGGGCGGCCTGTTCTCCGGGCGCGGGCATCTACGCTCCCGAGACCCGGCGGGAAACGCGGGGACTCACCGTCCGCCCCTCGGCCTCCTGCAGGAGGGGGAGGATCGGGCGGCGGGTGGGCATGGTCCGCGCCTACCCGCCGGGTCGCCGCGCAAAAGGCCCCTGTCACACCGCTGACGGGAGGGGCGCGGGCCCGGCTCGGAACCCGATCAGCCCGGCCCGCGGACCCCACGGACCCCCACGGGCCTCCCGTCCGCCCGGACCGCGGACCCCACGGGCCTGCGGCCGCTGCGTCCTCCGAGGGAGACCGCGACGAGTTCCGCCGGGCCCCCGTGGACGGCGCCGGGCGAGCTACAATACTTGACAGACAGCGACTTAGATTTTATCCTTCATGTCGCATCATCACAAACCCTCATCAGGAGGTCCGCCATGGCACTCATCCGCTGGGAGCCGGCTGCTGAGCTGAACACGATTCAGTCCGAGATGAACCGACTCTTCAACTCCCTCTTCGACACCCCGACCCGTGGCACGACCGGCGAGGCGACGCGCCGCTGGATCCCGGCCATGGATCTGGTCGAGACCGACGATCACTACGTGCTGCACGCCGACCTGCCCGGGCTCTCCGAGCAGGACATCAGCATCGAGCTCGAGTCCGGCGTCCTCACCATCTCCGGTGAGCGCAAGGCCGCGCACACCGACACGAAGGGCGGCTACCGGCGCATCGAGCGCTCCTATGGGAGCTTCGCGCGCTCGCTGACGCTGCCGGACGGCGTCAACGCGGACGCGGTCCAGGCCAGCTTTGACAAGGGCGTGCTCGAGGTCCGCATCCCCAAGCCCGAGCAGATCAAGCCGCGGAAGGTGACCATCTCCGTCGGCTCCGGCGCCCACGACGAGGTCGTCGAGGGCCGCGAGAGCGCGCCGGCCGCGGCCGTGCGCGAGCCGGCGGGCGTCGCGTAGACCCAGCCGGCGGCGGCACGGAGCCGGCCGCCTCAGCTCACCGGGGGTCGTGGCCGTGCGGCCACGACCCCCGCGTCGTTCTCAGGCTCGACCCGCCGCGTGCGCGAGCGCCTCGTAGTCCTCGTCGCTCAGCTCGATCTCCGCCGCGGCGGTGTTCTCCTCCAGGTGCGCCACCGACGCGGTGCCGGGGATCGGCAGCATCACCGGCGAGCGCCGGAGCAGCCACGCGAGCGCGAGCTGCGAGGGCGAGTGCCCGCTGCGCTCCGCCATCTCGTCGAGCGGACCGCCCGGCTGCGAGAGCTTGCCGGTCGCCAGCGGAAACCACGGGATGAACCCGATCCGCTGCTCCTCGCAGTACTCGAGGAGCGCCTCGGCCTTGCGATGGGTGAGGTTGTAGAGGTTCTGCACGCTGGCGATCTCCACCACCGCCTGCGCGGCCCGGAGCTGATCGACGGTCACCTCGGAGAGGCCGATGTGAGCGATCTTTCCCTCGTCCCGCAGCGCCTTCAGCTCTCCGACCTGGTCCTCGAGCGGCACCTCCGGATCGAACCGGTGCAGCTGGAAGAGCCCGATCCGCTCGACTCCGAGGTGGCGCAGGCTCATCTCGCACTGCTGACGCAGGTACGCGGGGCGCCCGACGGGCGTCCACTGGCCCGGCCCCTGCCGTGTCAGCCCCGCCTTGGTGGCGATGACGAGATCCTCGCCGTAGGGATGGAGCGCGCGGCGGATCAGCTGCTCGGCCACCACCGGGCCGTACGCGTCGGCGGTGTCGATCAGGTTGACGCCGAGCTCGACCGCCCGACGCAGCACGCGGACGGCCTCCTCGGGATCCTTCGGGTCCCCCCACACCCCGGGGCCGGTGAGCTGCATCGAACCGAAGCCGAGGCGGTTGACCGTCAGGTCACCGCCGATGTCGAACGTGCCGCTCGCGGCGGCCAGGGCCTGTGCCATACCAATCTCCTTCTCGAGGTCAGGGTCAACTGCGGTGCTACCCGCGACGGGAGGACGCAGCCGCGCGGCGGTGGGCCACACCGCCGCATAAAGTCTGTGTAAACTCGACTCGAACAACGGCGCGCCCATATCACAATCGGGCGCTATGTTTGTCAGCTGACTTGGTGGCTGGAGTACCGGCCAACGGCGCGCGGCTCGTCCGCCACCGGCTGGTACGCCGTACCGAGAACGGTACCGGCCTGGTGTTGACGACTCAAAAGGAGTTTCCTTGCGCATCTTGATTCTCGGTGGAGACGGCTTCTGTGGTTGGCCGACCTCCCTGCATCTCTCGGCTCAGGGCCATGAGGTGGCGATCGTCGACAACCTCGCGCGCCGGGAGATGGACATCGAGCTCGAGGCTGAGTCCCTCACCCCGATCGCTCCGCTCGGCACGCGCCTGGCCGCCTGGCAGGAGGTGACGGGCAACGAGATCCCGTTCCACCGCCTCGACGTGTCCCGCAACTACGCGCGGCTGCTGCAGCTCTACCGCGAGTTCCGTCCGGACGCCGTCGTGCACTTCGCCGAGCAGCGCGCGGCCCCGTACTCGATGAAGGATGCCGACCACAAGCGCTACACGGTCGACAACAACGTCAACGCGACGCACAACGTGCTCGCCGCCGCCGTCGAGGCCGACCTCGACATCCACGTCGTCCACCTC
>DAIDJO010000107.1 GCA_027451345.1 Solirubrobacterales bacterium | reverse complement strand
GGCGATGGCGATCCGCTGGCGCATGCCGCCGGAGAACTGATGCGGGTAGGAGCCCAGGCAGCCGGCCGGGTCCGGGATGCGGACCTCCTCCAGCAGCTCGACGGCCCGCTCGAGCGCCGCCTTGCGCGAGAGCTTGAGGTGCTGGCGGAGATGCTCGGTGAGCGAGTGCCCGATGGTCAGCATCGGGTGCAGCGAGGTCATCGGATCCTGAAAGATCATCGCGATCTCCCGACCGCGCACGTCCTGCAGGTCGCGCTCGCGCAACCCGACCAGATCCCGCCCCCGATGGATGATCCGTCCGGAGACCTGGGCGCGCCGCGGCAGCAGGCCGAGAACGGTCAGCGCCGTCATCGTCTTTCCGCTCCCGCTCTCCCCGGCGAGCCCGAACACCTGGCCCTCCTCGACCGCGAAGCTGACGCCGTCCACGATCGTGATCGGCCCGTGCACGCCGGGGAGGGCGACGCGCAGATCCTCGACCTCGAGCACGCTCATCGGCCGCCGCCGCGGGTCGTCCAGGAGCCGTGGGGGTCGAGCGCGTCGCGCAGGCTGTCCCCGAGGAAGTTGAGGGCGAGCACGCACGTGAAGATCGCGAGGCCCGGGAACGTGCTCATCCACCAGTACTGGAAGTACTGCGTGCCGGCCGAGACCATGGCGCCCCATTCGGCCGTCGGCGGCTGCGCGCCGAGCCCGAGGAAGGAGAGCCCGGCCAGCAGCAGGATCGCGTTGCCGAAGTCGAGCGTGGCCAACACGACGACCGGGCCGATCACGTTGGGGAGGACGTCGCGCACGAGCGTCTGCCGCGCCGAGGCTCCGAGCAGGCGTGAGGTCTGGACGTACTCCGCGTTGCCCGCCGAGAGCACCAGCCCCCGCACCACCCGGGCGTACGTCGGCCAGGAGACGAGGACGAGCGCGAAGACGGCGTTCTGCAGGCTGGGGCCGAGGACGGCGGTGACCACCAGCGCGAGGATGATGGCGGGGAACGCGAAGACCAGGTCGACCAGGCGCATGATCAACCCGTCGACGAAGCCGCCGAAGTACCCGGCGATGCTGCCGAGCGTGCTCCCGATCACCATCGAGATGAGCACCAGCAGGGCGGACACCGGCACCGAGATCCTCGCGCCGTAGAGGACCCGGCTGAGGACGTCACGACCGAGCTGATCGGTTCCGAAGAGGTGGGCCGAGGACGGCGCGGCGAAGAGCGAGCTCGTGACGGCGTCCGGCTTGTCGGGGGCCAGCACCGGGGCGAGGATCGCCGCGAGCACCCAGATGACGAGGATCACCGCGCCGGTGATGGCGAGCGGACGGCGCATCGCGGGATGTCCGATCCGCAGGCGACGGTAGCGCCGTGGCAGCACGACGCCGAGGTCGGGAGGGGAGGTCAGGCTCATTGGATCCGCACCCGCGGGTCGAGCACCCCGTAGAGGACGTCGACGATGAAGTTGATGACGATGTACACGACGGCGATGAACAGGCTCACCCCGGCGATCGCCGGGAGGTCGAGGGCGACGGAGGCCTGGTAGCCGTATTGGCCGATGCCCGGCCAGGAGAAGATGTTCTCGACGAGCACGGCGCCGGTGAGCACGTTGGCGAAGGCGAGGCCGATGACGGTCACGATCGACGGCAGCGCGGCCCGCAGGATGTGGCCGAAGACGATCGACCGCCGGGAGAGGCCCTTGGCTCGGGCGGCGCGCACGTAGTCCTGCTCCATGACCTCGAGCACCGCCGAGCGCGTGTAGCGCGTCAGCAGGCCCATGTTCGCCGCCGCGAGGATGATCGCCGGCAGGATGAGGTGCCGCAGCGCGTCCCAGAGCGTCGACCACTGGCCGGCCAGCAGGGCGTCCACGGTGTACATCCCCGTCACGTGCGGCGGGGGGACGTCCGCCGGCGACAGCCGCGATCCGCCGGGGAAGATGCCGAGCTTGAAGAAGAACAGGTAGAGGGCGATCAGCGCCAGCCAGAACGTCGGCACGGAGACGCCGACGAGGGAGAGGATGCGGAGGATGAAGTCCGTGACGGTGTTGCGGCGCAGGGCGGCGAGCAGCCCGAAGCCGACGCCGAAGACGAGCGCGATCGCGATCGAGAGGATGGCCAGCTCGGCGGTGGCCGGGATCGTCTGGCCGAGGTCGTGCACGATCGGGTCGTTCGTCACCTCGGAGGTTCCGAGGTTGCCCTGCAGCAGGTGCTCGAAGTACAGGCCGAGCTGCACCGGCAACGGCTTGTTGAGCCCGTTGATCTGCTCGAAGTTCCTGATCTCCGACGGCGTCGGGTTCTGGCCGAGGTTGGCCAGCGCCGGGTTCGCCGGGACCATGTGCGTGAGCACGAAGGTGACGACGACGATGCCGATCGAGAGGATGACGAGGGCGACGAGCCGGCGTCCGACGAAGCGGCCGAAGGCGCGGGATGGCAGCAGCCGCTGCCATCCCGCATTCGCCACCGACGTGTGACTACTTGGTGCCAATCTCGGCCACGCTCAGGAGCCAGCTCGGGTTGAGCGCCACGCCCGTGAGGTTCTTGCTCCCGACGATCGCCTGAGCCGGCTGCAGCATCGGGATGTACGGGCTGGACGCGTTGAGCTGCTTCTGGATCGAGGTGAAGAGCTTGGCGCGCAGTGCGTTGTTCGACGTCGAGCCGGCACGCTTGCCGAGCGCGACGAGCTGCGGATTGGCCGACGCGGGCCAGTCCATCCGGGAGGAGACGCTGCCGCCCGGCAGGAACACGAGGTAGTCATTCGGGTCAGCGTAATCCGGGCCCCAGTAGGACTGGACGAGCTGGTACTTGTCCGCGTTGTAGGCGGTGAGGAACTGCGCCACCGGGACGGCCTGCACCTTGATCGTGATGCCGATCGCCCCGAGATCCGCCTGCACCAGCTGCGCGAGCGTCGCGAAGGCGAGTCCGTTGACGTTGATGTCGCTCGGATAGGCGAGCGTCGCGGACGGATTCTTGATCCCCGAGGCCTTCACGAGGGCCCGAGCCTTCGCGAGGTCCTGCTTGACGGCATCCCGCGTGGGGAGCCCGCCCAGGAACTGGACTGGGATCAGGCCGGCCGCCTGCACCGCGCCGGTGCCGGCGGTCTGGGTGAACGCCTTGTAGTTCAGGCCATACCGGATCGCCTTGCGGATGTCCGGGTTCGCCATGACGGGCGAGACCTTCGGGTTCGAGGTGAGCTGCAGGAAGAACAGGTTCGGCGAGGCCGAGGTGTGCACCTGCACCGCCGAGTTGTTCTTCAGCGTCGCCGCCTGCGAGGAGGAGAGGTCGAGCGCGATCTGGTCGCTGCCGCGCTGGACGTTGAGCAGCTGCGTCGGCGCCGACATGTCGCGCAGCACGACCCGCGAGAACGTCGGCTTCTTCCCCCAGTAGTGCGGGTTGGCGGTGAGGGTGATCTGGTTGTTGGTCGAGAACTGCGTGAGCACGTACGGCCCGCTGCCCGCGGAGGTGCTGTCGAGGAACTGCTGTGCCTTGTCGGTCTTCGACGCGTTCGGCGCATCGCTGCCGCCGTGGGCGGCGACGACCTTCGAGTTGACGATGCCGAGCGCCGGGGTCGTCACGATCTCCGGGACCGCCGGGTTCGGGGTCGCCGACTTCAGCACGACGGTGTAGGGCCCCTTCGCCGAGACGGTGATGCCGGCGAGCAGGTAGGCCGGCGCCGACTTGACGTTGATCACGCGGTTGAGGGAGAACACCACGTCCTTGGAGGTGACCGGGGTCCCGTCCGAGAACATCGCGTTGTGCCGGAGATGGAAGGTGAACACCTTCGCGTTCTTGGAGGCCGTGTAGGAGGTGGCGAGGTCCGGGGCGACCTTGGTGCTCGCCCCGTGCTCGGTCAGCAGCGTGTCGTAGAGGGCGTGGTCGACGATGTAGCCCGTCGGATCGAGGTCGCGGGCCGGGTCGGCCGTGCTGATGATGAACGAGGTGTCGACGACGAGGGTGCCGGCGTTCGCGCTCGACGCCGTCTTCGCGGTCGCGACCCCGGAACCGGCTGCCACCGAAATGGCCACGGCGGCCGCGGCTGAACCAGCCATGCACCGCCTCACTGAGTTCCCGAAGATGCCCAACAGGGGCCTCCTTAATGTGGGTGTTGGTTGTTCTGATCCCGCCGGCAACCGCGGACGCGGGGAACCGGGAAGGCTGCGCACTTCGGGAGAGAGGTCTCGGTGGCCGCAGTCTTGCCCCGTTCAGTATGCTCGGCGGCGATGAACATACTGAAAACGATGTTCAGTGTCCAGACGCGAATCGGTTAGCGCCTCGTTGATCCGCGCGGGCGGGAACCGGTGAGCGAACTCGGCCTCGGCTCCGACCTGAGCGACTGGGTGCAGCAGCGGGCGGACGAGCTCGTCGAGGAGTGGCGGCACGCGTGCTCCCTGCCGTCGGTGTCCGCGGACGGCCCCGAGGCGGTGGCCGAGATGGCGAGCTGGCTGGCCCGTCGCGCCGAGCCGGTGTTCGATCGCGTCGAGTCGCTGAGCGGCCCGGGCTCGGCGCCGGTCCTCCTCGGCCGCAGGCGAGGAACCGGTCCGGCCCGCCTGCTCCTCTACACGCACTACGACGTCGTTCCCGCCGGCGCGGGTTGGACGCACGACCCGTTCGGCGCGGAGCTCGTCGACGGACATGTCTACGCCCGCGGAGTCGGGGACGACAAGGCCGACGTCATGGCGCGCCTGCACGCGCTCGAGGCGTGGCGCGCCACGCGCGGTGAGCTGCCGTTCACCGTGATCTGGCTGAGCGAGGGCATGGAGGAGGTCGGCAGCCCCGGCCTGCGCGAGGTGATCGCCGAGCACCGGGAGGCCATCGAGGCGGACGGGTGCCTCTGGGAGAGCTACTACCGCTCGATCGACGGCGAGTCGCCCACCATCGGCTTCGGCTCCCGCGGCGTCCTCACCGTGGAGCTCGTCGCCGCGCTGCTGGACGCCGACACGCACTCGGCGATGGCGGGCGTGTACCGCTCCTCGGCGCAGATGCTCGCGCAGGCGGTCGCCTCGCTCGTCGATGCGGACGGGCGGGTGCGCATCCCCGGCTTCTACGACGCGATCCGGCCGTTCACCGAGCGCGACGCGCTGACGGTGGCGCGCACCCCCGCCCCCGCGGTGCAGGACGGAGCCCGTCGGCGTGGGGCCCTGTGGTCGGAGGATCCCGAGGCGATCGTCCGCCGGTGGCTGTACGAGCCCAGCTTCAATCTCGCCTCGATGCACGCCGGTCCCGCCGGCGCCGAGCACGAGGCCACCGTCCTGCCCGCCTGCGCCCGCGCCCGCATCGACATCCGCCTCATGCCGGATCAGGATCCGGCCCGCCTTCGCGAAGCGCTCGAGCGGCACCTGCGCGACGAGGGGTTCCCCGGCGTGCAGGTCGTCGAGCTCAACGCGATCCCGCCGGCCGCCAGCGACCCCGACTCCTCGCTCGCCCTCGTCGTCCGGCGGGCGTGCGCGGAGCTGTTCGGCGCCGAGCCGCTGCTGCACCCGGTGGTGCCGGGATCGGGGCCGCTGCACCTCTTCACCTCGATGATGACGCTCGATGCGGTGATGCCGCCCGGGACGATCCGTCCGGACAGCGGCATGCACGGGCCCGATGAGAACGCCCGGGTCAGCCACTACCTCGACGAGGTGAAGCTGACGCTGCGCATCTTCGAGCTGTTGGCGGACACGGACACATTCGGCGTAGGGGAGGGAGCAGGGTGAGACGGCATGCACGCACCGGCGGCGGGTTCGAGGACGTCGCCGCCTACTCGCGGGCGGTCCGCGTCGGGCGGCGCATCGTGACCAGCGCCACCGCGGCCCTGGGGGAGGATGGCGTCGCGCTGCACCCCGGCGACGCCTACGCGCAGTCGCGGGCGGCCATCGCCACCGCGCTGGCCGCCGTCGCGGAGCTCGGCGGCGCCCCCTCCGACGTCACCCGATCGCGCGTCTATCTCACCGCCGGCGCGGACTGGAGGGCAGCCATCCGCGCCCACCAGGAGGCCTTTGTCGGCATCAATCCCGCGAACACGACCGTGTACGTGCACGCGCTCCTCCCCGCCGGCGCGCTCGTCGAGATCGAACTCGAGGCCGAGGTGGAGTCCGAGCCGGGCGGGGCCCGGGCGCAGGGAGACGCCGATGCCTGAGTCCGCCATCCGGGTCACCGTGCTCGGAGACTCGATCGCCGCCGGCAACCCCGGTTGGGATCCCAACCCGGCGCTGCGCGAACGGGAGGGAGACAATCCGGAGAGCCAGTTCCAGTTCTGGGCGGCGCGCCGGGACCCGCGCCTGCACTTCCGCAACTGCGGTGTCGGCGGTGAGACGGTCGCCGAGATCGCCGCCCGCTTCGACGAGAGCGTCCCCGGCGCCGACGTGCTCGTCGTGCAGGGCGGGATCAACGACATCTACCACGGCCTCTCGATCGAGCAGGCGGCGACCGGGCTGGAGGCGATGGTCCGGCGCGGCCTCGATCTGGGCCTCGGCGTCGTCGTCACCGACGTCCTGCCGTGGAATCGGGGTTGGCCGGAGGCCGAGCCCAAGATCCGGCGCCTGAACGCGCTGATCGCCGAATTCGCCGCGGCCGCGGGCGTCGACGTCCTGCCGTTCCACGACACCCTGGAGGATCCGGATCTGCCCGGCCGGATGAAGCCGGAGTGGACGGCGGACGGTAACCATCCGTCGGTCGAGGGGCACCGGCGGCTCGGCGAGCTGGCCTTCCACCTGCCCCGCGACTGGGAGACGAGAGCATGAGCGATGACACCGTCCTGATGTACGCCGACACGGTGCGGTCCCCGGACCTGCGGTACCTGATCCCGCACGCCGTGGCGGACCCCTTCCTCTACATCGAGCACGACGGCAGCCGGCACGTCGTCGTCCGGTCGCTCGAGCTCGAGCGGATGGCCGCCGTGCCCGGGCTGCAGCCCCACGCCGAGGAGGCGTTCGGGCTCGATGAGCTGCACGGCCAGGGAGTGCCGAGCGCCGAGATTCCGCGCCGGGTCGCGCTCAACGCGTGCCGTCAACTCGGCGTCGCGAGCGCCTCGGTCCCACCCGACTTCCCGCTCGGTCTCGCGGACTTCCTCCGCGGGCACGGCGTCGAGCTGCGGGTCGATGATGTCGCCTTCACGGCTCGTCGCCGGGTGAAGACGCCCACCCAGATCGAGGGGATCCGGCGCGCGCAGCGGGGCGCCGAGGCGGCGGTCGACGCGATCACCGCGCTGCTCGCCGCCGCCGAGACCCGCGGTCAGGCGGTCGTGCTCGACGGCGAGCCCCTCACCTGCGAGCTCCTCAAGGCGGCCGCCCGCGAGGCCTTTGCCGCTGCCGGCGTCAGCGCCGACGAGTTCATCGTCGCGCACGGGTACCAGACCTGCGTCGGGCATCACATGGGCTCGGGTGAGATCCTCGCCGGCGAGCCGATCACCGTCGACCTCTGGCCGCGCGACGAGGCGACCGGCTGCTTCACCGACATGACACGCACCTACGTGGTGGGCGACGCCCCGGAGGAGCTCCGCACCTACCACCGGCTGTGCGCCGAGGCGCTCGAGCGTTCGCTGGCGGCCATCCGCCCGGGGGCGCTCGCCCGTGACGTGCACGGGGCGGCGTGCGCCGTCTTCGAGGCTGCCGGCTACCCGACCCAGCGCACCAAGCGACCGGGAGAGGTGCTGCTCGACGGCTTCTTCCACAGCCTCGGGCATGGCGTCGGGCTCGAGGTGCACGAGGCCCCCGGCCTGGCCCAGAACGACGAGGTGCTCGTCGAGGGCGACGTCCTCGCCGTCGAGCCCGGCTGCTACCGGCAGGGGTTCGGCGGAGCCCGCCTGGAGGACCTCGTCATCGTCACGGCCGACGGGTATGACCTCGTCACCGACTACCGCTACGAGCTGACTCCGGCGCCCTGAGGCCCCAGCGGCGCCCGGCGTCGCGAGCGAGCCGGCCGACGAGCCGGCGCAGGGAAGCCCGGATCACCCCTGAGAACAGCGTAGGCGGGCCCGAATCGTTCGGGCCCGCCTAACTGTGCAATCGCCCGCCGGTCCGTGGCTCAGGGGGGGGGCGGACTACGGATCGGCCGAGACTGAGCGATTGCCGACTGGAGCTGGGGTTGGGGGAACGCTCCATGTATGTGCCTGGTAACCCCGTGATACCCCCGAACGTTGCGGTCAAACGCGCGACTCGTGCGCAGAGCGGCGGACGTCAACGGGCGTTCACGGCGCGACGCCCCCGGCGCGGCGGCGCGGCCGCCGACAGCAGCTCGGCGAGCGACTCGTCGATCCCGCGCGCGATCACGTCGAGGTCGGGCAGCGCGTCGAAGTCACCGAGCAGCCCGTACTCGATGCGCCCGTTGTACGACATGATCGCCACGGCGAGCGCGTGGCCCTCGGGGAGGAAGGCGAGCGGGAACAGGTCCTGCAACTCCCGACCGAGGATGTGGAGCGGGATCTGCGGCCCGGGGATGTTCGTGACGAGCAGGTTGAACAGGCGCGTCGAGAACTGCAGGCGCGAGGCCTGGGCGAGCACCGCGGGGGGCGCGATGTCGTTCACCGCCACGAGGGTCGACGCGCCGATCGCCTGCTTGGAGCTCTTCAGGTCCTCCATTGCCCGGGCCACGATCGGCAGGCGCGCGACCGAGTCCTCGATGTAGACCGGTAGCGGGCCGCGCATCACCGTCAGGCGGTTGCCGAGCGTCCCGCGCTCGTCCCTGGTGCGCACCGACACGGGAACGAGCGCCCGCATCTCGAGCCCGTCGGTGCTCACGCCCCGCGAGCGCAGCCAGCCGCCGAGTGCCCCGGCCACCACCGTCAGCACCACATCGTTCACCGTGCCACCGAGCTCGTTCTTGACCGTCTTGTAGTCGGCCAGCCGTTGGCGCACGACGCGGTAGCGGCGGTGCGGCCCGATCGTGACGTTGAGCGGTGTCGCGGGCGCCGGGTTGAGGCCGGCCCAGACGAGCTCCCCGAGACCCTCGGCGGCGTCGCGCAGCCCGCCGAGGGTCCGCCCCGGCTGGCCCGCCGCGCTCAGCGCCCGTGTCGCCATCCCCGCGAGCGCGTTGACCGCGTCCCGTGCCCCCGCCGCGAGCAGCTCCGCCGCCGAGGGCTCGCGCGCCGGCACCCACGGCTCCAGGCCATCGGTGTCCAGTCCGGCCGGCGTCGGGCTGAAATCGAGCAGCACGGTGGCGAGGTCGATCCCGGAGACCCCGTCCACGAGGGCGTGGTGGTTCTTGGCGAGCATGGCGAACCGCTCCGTCGAGGATCCCGGCGCCGGCGCCACGCCCTCCACGAGCCAGAACTCCCACAGCGGCTTGGTCCGGTCGAGCGGCTGCGAGGCGATCCGGGCCGTCATCTCGAGCAGCTGCGCCTCGCTGCCGGGCGCCGGCAGCGCCGAGTGGCGGACGTGGTACTCGAGGTTGAAGTCCGGATCGTCGACCCACAGCGGCCGACCGCTGCCGGCCGGCGGGACGGCGAGCTTCTGCCGGTAGCGCGGCACGAGGTGCAACCGGCCGCGAATGTGGTCGAGGAACTCCTGCAGCGGTGGCGCCGGGCCCTCGAACAGCAGCAGTCCGCCGACGTGCATGTGCGCGCTCGGCGTCTCCTGGTGCAGGAACCCCGCGTCCGTCGATGTCAAGCGGTCAAGGTGCTGCTGGGCCATCCCTCACGTCCGCGGTCGCTGCTTCGGCCAGGCACAGCGTAAAGGGCCGCGGCCCCGCTCGCGCGACCCCGCCCAGGTCCTGCCGGTGGGCCAGCGGGCCCGCCGGCAGGGACTAGACTCAGTGGCGGATGGCCCACACCCCCGAGAAGATCCTGCTCGCCCTCCCGCGCGGGTACTGCGCCGGCGTCGACCGGGCGGTGCAGACCGTCGAGCACGCGCTCGCGCTCTACGGCGCGCCGGTCTACGTGCGCAAGGAGATCGTCCACAACAAGCACGTGGTGGCGCAGCTGCGCGAGCGCGGCGCGATCTTCGTCGAGACCGAGGATGAGGTTCCGGAGGGGGCCACGGCGGTCTTCTCGGCCCACGGCGTCGCGCCCGCCGTGCACGAGAACGCCGCCGCGCGCGAGCTGCGCGTGATCGACGCGACCTGCCCGCTCGTGACCAAGGTCCACCGCGAGGCGATCAAGTTCGCCGCCGAGGACTACACGATCGTGATGATCGGCCACGAGGGCCACGAGGAGGTCGAGGGGACGATGGGGGAGGCGCCGGACCACATCGTGCTCGTCCAGAGCGAGGAGGACGTCGACCACCTCGAGGTGCCCGACGACCGGCGCATCGCCTACATCTCGCAGACGACGCTGAGCGTCGACGAGACGCGGTCGATCATCGTGCGCCTGCGCGAGAGGTTCCCGGAGATCGTCGGCCCGCGCACCGACGACATCTGCTACGCGACCACCAATCGCCAGGCGGCGGTCAAGGAGCTCGCGAAGGTGTGCGACCTCGTGCTCGTGATCGGCAGCCGCAACTCGTCGAACTCGAATCGCCTCGTCGAGGTCGCGCGGGAATGCGGGGCCGCCTCCCACCTGATCGACAACGAGACCCAGGTGCAGGAGGAGTGGCTCGAGGACGCGCGCGTGATCGGCATCTCGTCCGGCGCGAGCGCCCCCGAGGAGCTCGTCCAGCGCCTCGTGGCCTTCTTCCGCGCTCGCGGCACCACCGACGTCGAGGAGCTCGAGGTGATCAAGGAGGACACCCGCTTCATGCTCCCCAAGGCGATCCGCCAGGCCCTGGCGGCCAGCGCCTGAGTTGCGCACCCTCGTCGTCTCCGACCTGCACATCGGGGCGGGGCGTGGTCGCGACGCCCTGCGGGACCCGGAGATCCTCGCGACGCTCGCTGGCGCTCTCGCCGGCGCCGACCGCCTCGTGCTGCTCGGCGACATCCTCGAGCTCCGGCAGGGGCCCCTCCCGGACGCGCTCGCCGCTGCTTCGCGCGTCCTGCCACAGCTGGTCTCGGGGCTGGGCCCCGGACGTGAGGTCGTGCTCGTGTTCGGCAACCACGACCATCAGCTGCAGGTGCAGCCCGAGGCGTTGCGCGAGGTCGAGACGATGCTCGCCGCGGGTGGGGCGAGCGTGCGGATCGCCTATCCGGGCGTGTGGCTGCGCGACGACGTCTACGCCCAGCACGGCCATTACCTCGACCGCCACACGACGACGCCGGCGTTCGAGCGCCTGGCCGCCGGCCTGATGGCCCGCTTCCTGAAGCTGCCGCTCTCCGAGATGACCGAGGAGAACGACTACGAGCGCGTGCTCGCCCCGGTGTACGCCTGGATGTTCGCGATCTCCCAGACGAGCCGGCGCGAGATCGACGCCGCCGACAGCGGCGGCTCGGCGCGGGCGCTGAAGCTGATCCGGGAGTCGCGGGGGCTCAGGGGGCTCGGCGTGCAGGCCGGGCTGCGCTCGATCCTCACGGCGGTGAACCTCGCCGGGCTCGGCCCGCTGAGCCCGGACCTCTCGCCGACCGCGCTGCGCCGATCGTCGCTGGTCGCCTACGGCGACGTGCTCGCGGTGCTCGGGCTCCGCCCGCGCCACGCGCTGTTCGGCCACTCCCACCGGGCCGGGCCGCTGCCCGCGGACGAGCGGTCGGAGTGGGTCACCGCCACCGGCGTCGAGCTGATGAACACCGGCTGCTGGGTGCACGAGTCCCCCGCCTTCATGGCCGCGGAGCGGGCCGACAACCCGTATCGCCCGGGGTTCGCCGTGGAGCTCGACGACGCCGGCCCGCCGCGGCTCGTCAACCTGCTCGATCCCTGAGGCCCCGCCTTCCCAGCGGGTGACGCCGGAGAGGACCGCGTCGCCGCCTCGGATTTCTCCCACCGCGTCGTGTCACACCCCCGTAGGCTCCTGCAATATCACGGCATGACGGGGCACCGGGAGGATCGGACGAGCTGGCCGGACGAGGAGCTGCTGGCCGCTGTCGCGCAGCGCGACGGCACCGCCTTCTCGGCCTTCTACCGGCGGCACCTCGCCGAGGTGCTCGCGTATCTCGTGCGCGAGACGGGTGATTCCGAGCTCGCCGCCGATCTGGCCGCGGAGGGGTTCGCGGCGATCCTGCTCTCCGCCGGCCGCTATGAGGCGCAGCGCGCCTCGGCGCTTCCCTGGGTGGTCGGGATCGCCCGCCACAAGCTCCTGATGAGCTGGCGCCGCGGGCGCGTCGAGGCGCGGGCGCGTCAGCGCCTCGGGCTCGAGCCGGTCGAGCTCGACGACCTCGCCCTGGAGCGCATCGAACAGCTGGCCGACGCCGGCGTCGGACGGCTCGAGCAGATGCTCGAGCAGCTCCCGCCGATGGAGCGCGAGGCGGTGCGCTGGCACGTCGTCGATGAGCTCGGCTACCAGGAGATCGCACGGCAGCTCGACTGCTCGGAGATGGTCGTGCGCAAGCGCGTCAGTCGCGGGCTCGGACGGCTGCGCAACCAACTGACCGAGATAGGGCCGGCATGAGCACGGACTTCCTGGAGGCCATCGAGGCGCAGCTCGTCGCCGCCACCGAGCGCGGCATCAACCGCCGCCGCTGGCGCTGGCCGTGGCTGATGCAGTTGCGCCTGCCGGTGCGCGCGCCGAGCGTCGGCATCGCCGCGGGGGTGGGCGCCGCGCTCGCCGCGAGCGCGATCGCGGCCACGATCACCATCCCGGCGTCGAGGCCGCGGGCGCACGCCGTCACCGCCACCCCGCGGGTGCGGAGCTACAGGACGGCCGGAACGGTTCCCGTCGGCTTCGAGCCGCGCTCCTTCACGGCGATCAGCGAGTTCACGTGGTGGTTGCTCGGCACGGCGCCGTGCGGCTCGGGTCAGTGCACGGCGATCGTGCGGACGACGGACGGCGGACGCACCTTCACGCGTCTTGCCGCCCCGCCGACGACGCGGATCACGAACATCCGCTTCGCCGACCCGCTGAACGGCTACGCCTACGGCCCGACGCTCTGGAGCACGCACGACGGCGGCCTCACGTGGACCCAGGCGCCGCTCGGGGCCGGCGACCTGGCCATCGCCGACGGGTACGCGTACGCGATCACCTCGACGGGGCGGGCGATCCCGTCGCTGATGCGCTCCCCCGTCGGCACCGACGCCTGGCAGGTGCCACCCGGCCTGGCGGGGCGCCCCGGCGTCTCGGCGCACGGCTTCAGCGGGCTGTGGGTGGAGGGTCCCACCGTGATCGTCCAGGCCGGCCCGCGCCTGCTCGTCTCGACGGACCAGGGAACGCACTTCCGCGCCCGGCGTGGCGTGCCGCACGCGGGCAACTGCTCCTATGACGGCGGTCCGCTCGCCCTGTGGGCGCTGTGCTCCACCGGAATGGCCCCCGACGTGATTCTCCTCTCCCACGATCTCGGCGCCACCTTCACCGCTGCCGCGCCGGTGCCCGACGGGCCGATCGGCACGTTCGCCGGCGCCTCCGGCACCGTCGCCGTCGCCTCCGGCCAGGGCCCGCTCTACCGGACCGTGGACGCCGGCGCCAGTTGGACGCCGGTCGCCGCGCCGTCGGCGAACTGGACCTACCTCGGCTTCACCGACTCGACGCACGGGGTGGCGATCGGCGAGTTCGGCGGCGGCGGCCACCAGCGCTACCGGCTCTACTACACGACCGACGCGGGCGCGAGCTACCACCTCGTCACGATCGCACCCTGACCCCGGTGCGGCTCGGCCGGCGGGTCGGGGTGGCGGCCGTCGCGCTGAGCCAGCCACTGGTGTCCGGTGCGCTGCCGCCGGCACGTCGCAGCGCTCGAGATTCGCCAACCGACCGTGGCCGGCCCTCCGTAGAAGGAAGCGGAATCTCGATCCATCTACCTCAGGAGTCACACGTGTCGCCACGCAGGAGTCTCACGCATATCATCGCTTCGCTCTGCGCGCTGCTCTCCGTCGCCGCCCTGGTGGCGCCGGCCGGCGCGAGCGCCCATCAGAACGCCTGGCCTCACCCGGGCTCGGGCAGCGGCTACACCTCACTGACGCTCAATGGCACCACCGCCGGTGTGCTGACGGGTGACCTGGGCCTCTCGGTCACTCCGATCGCACCGGCCACCCAGACGGGTCTGACGTTCAACTTCCCGATCGACGGTTCGGCGACGGCGACAGCCCACACCGGCCTCATCCGCCACTCCGGCGGGATCGCGATCAGCGGCGGCGGCACGACCGTCGCCCTGCGGAACTTCTGGATCGATCCGATGCAGTGGACGCTCAGCGCGAACGTCTCGGAGACGATGGGCGGCATGACGACCTCCCTCGGGCGGGTCACCATCGTCACCCTCGACCCGTCGACGACGCCCATCAGCGCCTTCCTGAACAGCACCGCCCTCGGTGCACTCGGTGGCGCGTTTGGGGTGAATCTTGGCTCGAACCCGTTGCTGCTCGGCACGGCCACGGTCAACTTTCGCTGATTGAGCCGATCTCGCCGGCGGTTCCCCCCGCCACCTGCGAGCGTCCTGGGGGCGCGGCAGCCCCAGCCGCGCCCCCAGCGTGCGCTCGCCTGATTCAGTCGGTGAGGTCCGCGAGGCCCGGCGTGAAGCAGATGGCGAGCACGTCGAGGCCGGGGCTCACCGAGAGGTCGATCACGCCCTCGGTGTGGCGTTCATGCCGGATCAGCTCGTGCGCCCCCGGCGCCGGCACCGCCAGATCGGCCCCGTTGACGGTGGCGACGCCACGGCCGTCGAACACCCCCCAGACCCCGCCCGCGGCGTACGGGCCGCTGTAGGGCCCGGCGATGTCATCGCTCTGGCGGACGAGGACGGCTCCGGGCGCGTCCTCCGGCCGCACCGGGTCGACCGTCGCCTGGTCGACGCCGAGCAGCTCCTGGATGGCTCGCTCGGTCTCGGCGTAGGCACCCTCGCCGTAATGGAACTCGTGGAGGAAGCCCTCGCGATTCCACAGGTATCGGGCCGGCCAGCCGAGGTTCTCGTACTCCTGCCAGATCTGATGATCGACGTCGACGACGACCGGGTACTCGATGCCGAGCCGCTCGACGGCCGCGGTCACCGCGGCCGGGTCCTCGGACGGCGGGAACCCGGCGGAGTGCACGCCGATGACGCGCAGCCCGCGGTCGGCGTAGCGCGCGTGCCACGCTCTCAGGTACGGCAGCGTCCGGATCGAGTTGGGTCGGCAGAAGTCCCAGAACTCCAGGAGCACGGGCCGGCCACGCTGCTGATCCATCCGCAGCGGGGCGACGTTGATCCAGGGCAGTCGCGCGGGAAAGGCCGGGGCCGGGATATGGTCGACGGGAGCGCGGATGGGAGGAGCGTAGTCACCTCCCTATACTTGGTTATCCCACAAATCCCGAGCGTGATTTAGGAGTTTTCAATGAGCCCCTCTGGAGCGGAGGTCCTTCGCCAGATCAAGGACCGGATCGAGGAGATCGATCCGGCGACGGCGCGCGAGCAGCTCCGGAACGGGGCGACGCTGATCGACGTGCGCCAGGACGAGGAATGGGCGGTCGGGCACGTGCCCGGGGCCCGGCACGTCCCCAAGAGCCATCTCGAATCACGGATCGAGGGGGCGGCTCCGGACAAGAGCGTGCCGGTGATCCTGTACTGCGCCTCCGGGCAGCGCTCCGCGTGGGCGGCCCGCACCCTGATCGAGGACCTCGGCTACCAGCACGTCGCCTCGATGACGGGTGGCTTCACCCTCTGGAAGGACCGCGGCTACGAGGTCGAGGTCCCCCGGTTCATGAGCGCCGAGCAGCGCGACCGCTACTCCCGCCACCTCCTGCTCAGTGAGGTCGGCATGGAGGGACAGCAGAAGCTGCTCGACGCCAAGGTGCTGCTGCTCGGCGCCGGTGGCCTCGGCTCGCCGTCCGCCCTCTACCTGGCGGCGGCGGGTGTCGGCACCCTCGGGATCGTCGACGACGACACCGTCGATCTCTCCAACCTGCAGCGCCAGGTGATCCACAATTCCGAGCGCGTCGGCGTCGCGAAGGTGGATTCCGCCGAACAGACGATCAACGCGCTCAACCCCGACGTGACCGTCGTCAAGCACAAGCTGCGCATCGGGCCGGACAACATCATGGACATCCTGCCCCAGTACGACGTCGTCCTCGATGGACTCGACAACTTCCCGACGCGGTACCTGCTCAACGACGCCTCGGTGCGCCTGCGCATCCCCGTGGTCTCAGCCGCGATCCTCGGCTTCGACGGGCAGCTGTCGGTCTTCAAGCCCTACGAGGGCCCCTGCTACCGCTGCCTGTTCCCGGTGCCACCGCCCGCCGAACTCGCGCCGTCCTGCGGCGCCAACGGCGTCCTCGGCGTCCTCCCGGGCACGATGGGGTTGCTCCAGGCCACCGAGGTGATCAAGCTGATCCTCGACATCGGCAATCCCGCCATCGGTCGCCTGCTCATGTACGACGCGCTCGCCGCGACGATGAGCGAGGTGAAGATCCGTCGGGACCCCGAGTGCCCGATCTGCTCCCGCGATCCCGAGGAGATCAGCGACGAGGAGATGGGCGTCTTCCCCGACTACGAAGCCTTCTGCGCCGGCGCTCACTGAGCGACCGGCCCCGTCCCCGACTCAAGGAACCATCCATGGCCACGATCAAGATCCCGCCCGTCCTGCGTCCCGCCGTCGGCGGTGAGCGCGAGATCAGCGCCGACGGAGCCAGCGTCGGTGAGATCCTGCGCGCCGTCGTCGAGGAACACCCGTCGACGGAGACGCAGCTCTTCGGCGCCGACGGCGACCTCAACCGGTACGTGAACGTCTACCTCAACGATGAGGACGTGCGCGTCCTCGATGGGCTCGAGACGGCGGTCGGCGCGGGGGACACGCTGGTGATCCTGCCCGCCATGGCCGGCGGCGCTCGCTGAGGCGCCGCCGGGTTCCGGGGCGCGTCCGAAGCCTGCCGCCAGCGGGCGGCAGGCCCGGCTATACTTTGTGAAGTGACGGCGACCAACCTGCGCAACCGGCCCTGTGGCGGGCGCTACGGCGACATCATCCAGGCGATCGGCCACACGCCGCTGATCGAGCTGAAGCGACTGAGCCCCAAGCCCGGCGTGCGCCTCTGGGTGAAGCTCGAGTCGCGCAACCCGACCGGATCGATCAAGGACCGCGTGGCGCGCTCGCTCATCCTCGACGCTGAGGAGAAGGGTCTGATCCGCCCGGGGCAGACGATCCTCGAGCCGACCTCGGGCAACACCGGCATCTCCCTGGCCATGATCTGCGCCCGCAAGGGCTACCGGCTGAAGGTCGTCATGCCGGACAACGTCACCCCCGAGCGCACTGAGCTGCTGCGCATGTACGGCGCCGAGATCGTCTACTCGGAGGGGGCGAAGGGATCCAACGGCGCCGTCGAGCTCGCGCTCGACATGGCCTCCAAGGACGCCGACTACTACATGCCCTACCAGTACGGGAACCGCGCCAACCCGGACGCGCACTACAACGGCACGGCGCTTGAGATCCTCGAGGAGCTCGACGAGGTGAGCGCGTTCGTGGCCGGCCTCGGCACCGGCGGCACGCTGATGGGCACCGGCCGGCGGCTCAAGGAGGAGCTCGGCGACCGGGTGAAGATCGTCGCCGCCGAGCCGATGCAGGGCGAGCCCGTGCAGGGGCTGCGCTCGCTCGACGATGGCTTCATCCCGCCGATCATCGACCTGAGCCTCCTCGACCGCAAGATCTTCGTCACCAACGAGGACGCCATCCGCTGGACGCGCAGGCTGCTCGACGAGGAACAGCTGTTCGTCGGCGTCTCCACCGGCGCCATCGCCCGGGTGGCGGTTCGGATCGCGGGTGAGCTCGACGAGGGCAATGTCGTCTTCATCGCCTGCGACGACGGCAGCAAGTACTTCTCGTCCGGCATCTACACGCGGCCGATCGAGGAGATCGCGAACCTCGACTCCACCGTGTGGTGGTAGTCGGCGGCTGAGTCGGCCTGGGCGGCCATGCGAATCGGTCGTGAGCTGTACGACGAGATCGTCGCGCACGCGCTCAAGGACGCGCCCGACGAGTGCTGCGGGATCGTCTCGAGCCGGGACGGCGAGGCGGTCGCGGTGTTCCCCATGGAGAACACCGCGCACACCTGGATGCGCTACGAGATGGACAACATGGAGCTCTACCGTGTCGTCACCGGCATCGAGGAGGCCGGCCTGGAGGTCGGCATCATCTACCACTCACACACCCGCACGGACCCGTATCCGTCCCAGACGGACATCAACCTCGCCTTCTACCCCGACTCGCTCTACGTCATCGTCGGGACCGCCACCGCGGAGCCCGTGGTGCGGGCGTTCACGATCCGCGACGGCCAGGTGACCGAGGCGCACCTCGACGTCGTCTGAGCGGGGCCGGACGCACGGCGCCTCACTTCGGCGGCAGTGATCGCGCGCGTCCCGTGCCGGCCCGCACCCAGCTCCGCAGCTCCGCCTCGTCGCTGACCCCCTCCGCCGCCACCCGCACCCAGCCGGACAGCGAGCGGCCGCGCATGACGAACGGCTCGACGTGCGGCTGCGCCAGCAGCGCGTCGGTCTCCTCGGGCTCGGTGCGGACCAGCAGCCCGCCGCTCCCGGAGACGCAGACCGACATGTGCCCGCCGATCAGGAACGCCACGCCGCCGAACATCCGCTGCTCGACGACGTCGGGATCCAGCGCCAGCAGCGCACGAACCCGCTCCGCCAGTTCCGTGTCGTAGGCCACAGCCGGGAGTATCCCTCCGCGGCGGTCTCCGCGCACGGTGGGACCCCCGGGCGGCGCGCGGGGCGGGAGGGTGGCCGACCGGCCACCCTCCCGCCCCGAACGCGTTCCTAGACCAGGACAGGCTGGCGATCGCCGGCGGCGATCGCCGCGATCTCCTCGGAGGCCCGCTCGAACTCCTCGTCGGAGAGCACCGGAGTGCCCTCGAAGGGGAGGTCGCGCGTGATCTCCAGCCACGAGCGGCATCCGCCGTACTCGTCGCGCACCTTGACCGTCACCGGACGCGGGATCCGGTACGTGCGAAGCACCACCACGTGCAGCGGATGGCGGCGCTTCCAGTCGAGGCGCTTCTCGGCATAGTCGGTCGTCCAGACGTAGAACGGCGAGAGTGCGTCAACCGCCCGGCGATCCGTGACTGTGTAGTGAGCCGCCACCTCGGCCCAGGCGCGAATCCGCACCCGGTCCGGCTGGCTGATCTCGACGCCGCGCAGCATCGCTGCTGCGGACGGCTCTCCGTCGCTCCAAACCCCCTCCTCCAGTGCCCGGGCAAGCTCCGGGCGGTGCGACTCACGCACCAGATCGGTGCGCTGATGGTCGAACGTGGGGTACAGAAAGAAGCGGTCATGCTCCAGCTCAAAGTGCTTCTCCGGTTCACGGATGCCACCTTTGCGGAGCGTCAGCAGCTGCTCTCCCTCAGCGAGCGCGCGGACGGTGACCGCCCATTCTTTGAAAGCAATCGGCATTTTGACTCGGTAGGGGTGATCAGGAATTGAGATTCGCCCGGCGGCAGACAACGTGCCGAGCGTGAAACGATTCTAGGTCCGTTTACAGAATTCACCAAATCTGCCTGCAAAAACACGCTAATGCGGTCGTCCCGTCAGGCGGCGGCGAGCTCGTCGACCTCACGTTCGTGGAAGTCCTCGGTGTCGGCGAGGTGCTGGTGCGACGGGCAGTAGCCGTTCTGCGGGAGCGGGGTGCGCTGGCACTGCGTCCCCTTGCGCGTGCTCGCCCGGCACAGGATCGGGTTGCCGTAGATGTCGAAGCGACTGAGCGCCTGGCTGCTCAGGAACTCATCGGCGAAGGTCATGTACCGCTCGACGACCCGCCAGACGCGGCCCTGCGCGGTGATCGGGAAGTAGACGCGAATGTCGTTGAAGAGCGTCCGCGCCGGCCGAGCGAAGTAATGACGGTCGGTGGCCAGCCGTTCAACCGCGGCCTCACAGGCGCGCAGCACCCGCTCGTGGTTGAGGTAGGGCTGCCCGGGCGCATCCTCGACGATCTCCGCGCAGAGTTCGCGGTAGATGGCTCGGCTGAAGCGGTACATGCAACTGCATCTCCTTTCGGCCCCTTCAGTCCGGTCCGGTCAGAACACTACTTCCAGTGCTCCCAAACTGACTCCTGGCCCGTCACGTGTGTCACATGGCGCCCGTCGAGCGCCGTATCGATCACGGGACAGTCTTCCCGCCAATGCGCTCCACGACTCTCTTTTCGCTCGAGTCCGGCGGAGGCGATCAGTCGGACCAGCGGGTGCGGATCCTCGAGCAGCGTGCGCAACCCCTCCGCGGTGCGGGCGAGACCCGCGTGGCGCCACAGCCGCTCCCGTGATTCCTGGGCCGGAACGGCGATCGCGCTCGATCCGCTCTGGGCGGCCGGGCGGGAGGACTCGAGCGCGACGGGCGCGAGCTCCGGCTCCTCGAGCGCGGCGCGCGCGGCCCGCGCGCCGAACACGAAGCACTCGCTGAGGGAGTTCGACGCCAGCCGGTTGGCGCCGTGCAGCCCCGTGCAGGAGCACTCCCCGACGGCGTAGAGGCCGGGCAGGGTCGAGCGAGCCTGCAGATCGGTCTCGATGCCGCCCATCATGTAATGCGCCGCCGGGGCGACCGGGATGACGCTCGCCTCGGGATCGATGCCCAGCCGTCGCAGCGAGGCGACCACGCTCGGGAAGAGCGCCGGATTCACCCGCCGCATGTCGAGCGCCACCGCCGTCGTGCCGGGCCGGCGCATCATCTCGGCGTAGATCGCGCGGGCCACCTCGTCGCGCGGGGCGAGCTCGTCGACGAATCGCTCCCCGTCGGCGTTGCGCAGCACGGCGCCCTCCCCGCGGATCGCCTCGGTGACGAGCAGGCCGTCGCCGCTGCCATCGATCCCGGCCACGACGGCCGTCGGGTGGAACTGCATGAACTCGACGTCCGCCAGGGCCGCGCCCGCGGCGTACGCGAGCATCAGGCCGGCGCCGACGGCGCCCGACGGGTTCGTCGTCCGGGCCCAGAGGGCCGCGGCGCCGCCCGTGCTCAGCACGGTCGCGCGGGCGTGGATGCGCTCGCCGTCGTCGAGGACCACCCCGGTGCAGCGTCCCTCGTGGGTGAGCAGCGCCTCGGCGCGGCGCCCCTCGCGGACCTCGATCCGCCCCTCGGTGGCCACCACGGCCGCCAGTCGTCGCACGATTCGGCGTCCGGTGGCCGCGCCGCCGGCGTGGACGATGCGCCGCTGGCTGTGTCCACCCTCGAGCCCGAGCGCGAGCCGTCCGTCCGAGTCGGCATCGAAGTCGACGCCGAGCCGAGCGAGGTCCTCGACGGCCCTCGGCGCCTCGGCGACGAGCACCCGGGCCGCGGACTCGCGCACGGCGCCGCGGCCCGCGGCCAGCGTGTCGGCCAGATGCGACTCGATGTCGTCCTCGGGGGCGAGCGCGGCCGCCAGGCCGCCCTGCGCCCAGAAGCTCGACGTCTCGGCGAGCTCCGTCGCGGAGACGAGCGTCACCTCCGCGCCCTCACGCGCGGCGCACAGGGCCGTGTAGAGGCCGGCGGCGCCGGCGCCGACGACGACCAGCTGCCGCTGCCCGCGGCCGGACTGAGCAGGCATGGCGCAGTACGGTACCGGGGCAATGTCGACCACACCCGTCTTCCTCTCCCATCCCTCCTCGCTCGAGCACGACACGGGGGCGCATCCGGAGCGCATCGCGCGGATCGAATCGGTCATGCGGGTGCTGGAGGAGCGCGACCTGCTCGGGTACGAACCGGTGAGCTCGCCGCCGGTCGACCGGAGCCTGCTCGAGCGCGTGCACACCCCAGCGCACATCGACCGCGTCGAGGCGGCCTGCGCCGCGGGGGGCGCCCAGCTCGATCCGGACACCGTCGTGAGTGCCGGCTCCTACCGGGCCGCGCTGCACGCCGCGGGCGGGGCGGCGGAGCTCGTCCGCCGCCTGGTCGCCGGCGGCGCCGGCCAGGTCGGGTTCAGTGCCCACCGCCCGCCCGGCCATCACGCCGTCGCCGACCGCGCGATGGGGTTCTGCCTGTTCAACAACGTCGCCGTCGCCGCGCGGTGCGCGCTCGACGAGCTGGGCCTCCGCCGCGTCCTGATCCTCGACTGGGATGTCCATCACGGCAACGGCACCAACGACCTCTTCTGGACCTCCGACGAGGTCCTGTTCGTGTCGATCCATCAGCTGCCGCTGTATCCCGGCAGCGGCCACGCCTCCGAGCTCGGCGGTGGCCATGCACGGGGCTTCACGGTCAACCTGCCGGTGCCGCCCGCCTCAGGCGACGAGGCCTTCCTGTCCCTCGTCCGTGACGTGGCGGTGCCCCTGGCCCGCAGCTTCGAGCCCCAGATCGTGCTCGTCTCGGCCGGCTACGACGCTCACGCCGAGGATCCGCTCGCCGGGTGCGTCGTCAGCGACGACGGCTTCGTCGGCATGACCGCGCTCGTGCGCGACCTCGGGGCCGAGCTCGGCGTCCCGGTCGGCTGCGTGCTCGAGGGTGGCTACGACGTCGACGTCCTGGCGCGGTGCGTGGCGGCGACGATGGAGACGCTCGCGCAGGGGCCGGGTGGCGGCCCGGCACGCGAGCTCGCCGAGCTCTCCGTCCACCCGCTCGCGCGGCAGGCGCGGGACCGGCTGCTCACCCTCTGGCCCGATCTGGGACAGTGACGGGCGGCCGGCCGTTAAGCTCGCGTCGATGAGCGACCGCAGCTATGGACGGGCCGCGCACGAGATGCGGCCGATCGAGATCGAGCCCGGGTTCGTGCGCACGGCCAGCGGCTCCGCCCTCATCTCCGTGGGCGAGACCCGGGTGATCTGCACCGCGTCGGTGCAGGAGAGCGTTCCCCGGTGGATGACGGGCCGCGGCCGCGGGTGGGTCACCGCCGAATACGGGATGCTGCCCGCCTCGACGGGCGAGCGCAAGCAGCGCGACATCTCCCGGGGCAAGGCGGACGGCCGCTCCGTTGAGATCCAGCGTCTGATCGGCCGTTCGCTGCGCGGCGTGATCGACTTCGCGGCGCTCGGCGAGCGCACGATTTATGTCGACTGCGACGTGCTGCAGGCGGACGGCGGGACGCGATGCGCCTCGATCACGGGTGGCATGGTCGCCCTCGAGCTCGCCGTCGCCCGGCTGGTCGGCGACGGGCGGATCGAGCGCTCGCCGCTCACCGGGACGGTCGCCGCCGTGTCGGCCGGCGTGGTCGACGGGGTGCCGCTGCTCGACCTCGACTACGTCGAGGACTCGAGCGCGGAGGTCGACGCCAACGTCGTGATGACCGGCGACGGCGGCCTCGTCGAGGTGCAGGCGACGGCCGAGCGGACCCCGCTGTCCCGGGCCCATCTCGATGAGCTGCTGCGCCTGGCTGAGGCCGGGGTCGGGCAGCTGCGCGAGGCCCAGCGCGCGGCCGTCGCCGCCGGCGCCTGAGGGGGCGAGGTCCCGTGCCGGAGCTCGTGCTCGCCACGCGCAACGATCACAAGGTCGCCGAGGTCGCGCGCCTGCTCGCGCCGTTCGGCCTGACCGTGATCGCCCTGCCGCAGGACGTGGCGCTTCCCCCCGAGGATGGCGACACCTACGCCGACAACGCCCTCATCAAGGCACGGGCCGGGGCGCTCGCCCTCGGTCGTGGCGTGATCGCCGACGACTCGGGGATCGAGGCGCAGGCGCTGGGCGGCCGTCCCGGGGTGCGCTCCGCCCGCTACGCCGGTGAGGCCTCGAGCGACGCGCGGAACCTCGCGAAGCTCCTCGCCGAGGTCCCGGCCGGCAGCCCCCTGCGCTACGTCTGCGCGCTCGCGTTCGTGGACCGCAGCACCGAGCACGTCGTCCTCGGCGAGTGCCGCGGGCGGATGGCCGCGGCCCCCCGCGGCTCGAACGGGTTCGGGTACGACCCGATCTTCCAACCCGTCGAGCACCCCGACCGGACGGTGGCCGAGCTGACCGAGCCGCAGAAGGACGCCATCAGCCATCGGGGCAATGCGCTGCGCGCCTTCGCCCACTGGTACCTGCACGAGCGGATGGCCCCCGGCGGGTAGCGGCGGGCGATGAAGCAGCGGACGGCCCTCCTCTCGGTCGCCTCGAACTCGGCGCTGATCCTGCTCAAGGTGATCGCCGGGACGCTGACCGGCTCGGTCGCGGTCCTCACCGAGGCGGTGCATTCGAGCATCGATCTGATCGCCTCGCTCGTCGCCCTGATCTCCGTGCGGATCGCGGACGAGCCCGCCGACGAGCGTCACAGCTACGGACACGAGAAGGTCGAGAACCTCTCAGCCGCCTTTGAGGCGGTCCTGATCCTCGTCGGGTCGGCCGTGATCGCCTTCGAGGCGGTCCGACGATTGGTCGCCGGCGGGCGCACCCATACGCTCGGCATCGGCATCGGCGTGATCGCGTTCTCCGCGGTGGCCAACCTCGTCGTCTCGACGGTCGTGGCGCGGGGCGGGCGCGCGACCGGATCACCGGCGCTCGAGGGCGATGCCGCGCACCTGCGCACCGACGCCATCAGCTCGCTCGGGGTCCTCGCGGCGCTCGTGCTCGTCCAGGTCACCGGCGCGCAGTGGATCGACCCAGTGGCCGCGCTCGTGGTGGCGGGATCGATCGTCGTGACCGGGCTGCGGCTGC